>NZ_WHJI01000035.1:0-86217 GCF_011682155.1 Massilia sp. CCM 8734 | reverse complement strand
TAGATTGCAGATAGATGCCACTATCTGAAGCAGTACCGGGTCCCCATCGTCTAGAGGCCTAGGACATCACCCTTTCACGGTGAGTACAGGGGTTCGAATCCCCTTGGGGACGCCAGTTTTACCAGAGGGTCGTGAAAACGGTTCTTTGTTATTCCAGCGCAGAGTAGTTCGCGTTACATGGGGGGTATAGCTCAGCTGGGAGAGCGCTTGCATGGCATGCAAGAGGTCAGCGGTTCGATCCCGCTTACCTCCACCAAGTTTTGATGTAGTCGTACATTGCAGGTAGTTGCCACTACCTGGCAACAGTTCAGGTCCCCATCGTCTAGAGGCCTAGGACATCACCCTTTCACGGTGAGTACAGGGGTTCGAATCCCCTTGGGGACGCCAGTAAGTGTGAGAAGCCGCCTTGTGCGGCTTTTTGCATTGTGCGATCGATCCGTTGATGCGGCATCAAGCACGTCGTGCCCGCGCAGGCGGGCACCCAAGTTCATGGCGCAGTCGATGGCTCACCGAACTTGGGTCCCCGCCTGCGCGGGGACGACGGTTTTTAGGTCAGCGGCATTAAGCGCGTCGTGCCCGCGCAGGCGGGTACCCAAGTTCATGGCGCAGTCGATGGCTCACCGAACTTCGGTCCCCGCCTGCGCGAGGATGACGGAGCCGCCGGCAGCAGCTTTACCCAACTATTCCGACAACCGACATGCCCCTCGCCAACGAACCCGCACTCACCCTCGCCCTGTTCTGCCGCGTCGTCGACAATTACGGTGATATCGGCATTTGCTGGCGACTTGCTCGCCAACTCCGGCGCGAACACGGCATCGCGGTCACCCTGTGGGTCGACGACCTGCAAAGTTTTCAGCGCATTTGCCCCGAGATCGACCCCGCCGCCGCGCTCCAGCGGGTCGGTGGCGTGGCAGTGCGCCACTGGGCCGACCAGGATGGTGCTTTCACCCCTGGCGATATCGCCGACATCGTCATCGAATTTTTCGCCTGCGACATCCCGCCCGGCTATATCACCGCCATGGCGCAGTGCGAACCGCGTCCGGTCTGGTTCAACCTGGAAGGCTTGACGGCCGAAGAGTGGGTCGAAGGCTGCCACACCTTGCCATCGTCCCATCCGCGCCTGCCGCTGACGAAACACTTCTTCTTCCCTGGCTTCACCGCCAAAACCGGCGGCTTGATGCGCGAGGCGACACTCGACGACGAACGCCGCCAATTCCAGGAAGATCCCGCCACGATGGCCGAATTTCTGGCGCGCTTCGGCGTCACGGAACAAGAAATGGCGTCGACGAAGATTTCGCTGTTCTGCTATCCGCACGCGCCGGTCGCGCAGCTGTTCGCGGCCTGGCAGGGCGGTTCGCACGCCATCACCTGCCTGGTGCCCGACGGCGTCGCACGCGACGCGGTAGAAAGTTTCCTGCAAGCGCCTGCCGACCCCGGTGCGTCCCGCACCTGCGGCACGCTGACCGTGCGCGTGCTGCCCTTTGTCGCCCAGCCCGATTACGACCGCTTGTTGTGGGCGTGCGACCTGAACTTCGTGCGCGGAGAAGATTCCTTCGTGCGGGCGCAGTGGGCCGGGCGCCCGTTTGTCTGGCATATCTACCCGCAAGACGAGAACTTGCACCACAAGAAGCTGCGCGCCTTTTTAGGGCGCTACGCCAGCGGCCTCGACAGCCTGTCCGGGCTCTCGCTGTGCTGGAACGGCGCCGCCCCGGACGCACCCGATCCGGCGCCGCTGTGGCCGGCCTTTTACGCCGCTTTGCCCGAACTGCATGCGCATGCCGACGAATGGCGGCACCAGATGTTGGCAAACGGCGACCTCACCAGTAATTTGCTGAACTTTGCCTCTTCGCTTAGGTCATCAAGGCCCGGATAAGGTACAATATTCGGTTAATTTCTAACGTATTTTTACCTCGATCAAACGTGAGCTTCCGGCGTCATGCCAGCAGGCGACAGATGATTTTTATGCAACCCACTTTTTACGTACACTCTTTATGAAACCTGCAAAAGAAATTCGTGTTGGCAACATCATTATGGTTGACAGCAAGCCTATGATCGTGTTGCGTTCCGATGTCAACGGCTCGAGCCGCACGGGCTTCACCTACAAATGGAAGATGAAGAATCTTCTGAACAACAGCCCGATGGAAAACGTTTTCCGTGGCGACGACAAGTTCGACGTCGTCGTGCTGGACAAAAAGCCAGTGACGTACTCGTACTTCGCCGATCCGCTGTTCGTCTTCATGGATACTGAATACAACCAGTACGAAATCGAAGAAGAAAACCTGGGCGATGCGCTGCATTACCTGAAAGACGGCATGGAATGCGAAGCCGTGTTCTACGACGGCAAGGCCATCTCGGTCGAGCTGCCAACCACGATCGCACGCAAGGTTGCTTACTCCGAGCCAGCAGTCAAAGGCAATACGTCGGGCAACGTCCTGAAAGAAGCCAAGCTCGAGAACGCAATCGAAGCGCACAGCCACTCGGTCCAGGTGCCACTGTTCGTCAGCACCGACGACGTCATCGAGATCGACACCCGCACCAACGAGTACAAGCGCGTCGTCCGTAACTGATCACGCCGCTGCTCCAAAAAAACGCTGCCTCATGGGCAGCGTTTTTTTTGGTCGTTATTATGTGCTTACTTGGCTTTTTTGGCCTTGGCGAACACCGGCCCCCACAGCGGATGCCCGCTTTCGCCGGGCGCCAGCGCAAAGGACGGATCGAGCTTGAAGGCTTTGTCGAAATGCTGGCGGCACGGCGCCGGGCGCGAGGTCACGCAGTAGCTGAAGGCAATGTACTTGTGCGCGATCACCTGGTTGGCCTTCGAGCCGCCGGTCACATCGGCCGTGCCGAGACGCTTGATGGCGTCGTTGTACGCACCCTGGTTATACAGCTCGATGCCTTCGCTCAGCGCCAGCTGGTCGCTGCCGGGCGCCTGGGTGGCCGGCACCACGGGTGTGGGCGGGCGTGGCGTGGGCGTGCGCGGGGTGCTCGGCTTGGCGGCCGCGCTCGGCTTGTTCGGCGCTTCGGGGGTGACGCAGCCGGACAGCGCGAGGCTGCCGGCCAGTGCGGCGTACATCAGAAAGTGTTGGGATCGGTTCATGCCTCGATCTTAATGCGTTTATTTAGGCTGCGCTGTGAAATCATGTTCAATCGTGCGTGACTTGTTTTTACTGGTGTCGAGATTGACCGTGAAATCCTGGAAACCGGGATTGGCGATCCGGATTTTGTGCTTGCCGGCGGCCAGGGTCAGTTTTTTCAGGGGCGGCGTCACGCCCGCTTCCTTGCCATCGACATAGATGGTGCCCCATGGCTTGATCGACAGCTTGTAATTGAACGATTCCGGCGCCGCTTCCGGCACCGGCTCGGCCAGCACATCGGCGGCAGCGACGCCCTCGGCCGGCACGGTCGCATCGGCGACAACGGTCTCGGCCGGCACAGGCGCTTCGGCCGGCGGGGTCACCGCAGCCACTGGCGCCGGTATGGCTGCCGGCGGCGGCAGGACGGCGGCGGGCATGGCGGGCTGGGGCTGGGCCGGCGCGACCATGATGGTGTCGGACGGTTTGGACAGCAGCGAATACAGGCCCACGCCGATCGCCGCGATCATCACCACGCCGGACGCGGCAATGCCGGTCCAGGCCGGCAAGCCCTTTTTGGCCGGCTTGACCGGTTTGGCGGCTTTGTCGGCCACGTCCGGCTTCGGGCGGCGCGAGGACTTGGCCAGCGGATCTTGTTTCGACGACGAGCCGGGCGACTTCGACAGGTTCGGCTTGGGCGGCGCACCCTCGGCGCCAGTGGCCGGCACGGGACCGGTCCTGGCGCTGGCAGTAGCGTCCGGCAGGCGGTCGATCGTGGCGAAGCGCTGGGCCGGGCCGGTGGGGCGGGCGCGCGGCGCTTCGCCGCTGGTGTCGATGCCCAGCAGGGCGCGGAAGGCGTCGATGGTTTGCGGGCGGTCTTGCGCCAGCACGGCCAGGCCCTTGTCGATGGCGGCCAGGAATTCCTGGCCGTAGCCGGGCAGGCCGCGTTCGGCCAGCGGCTTGACCGGATCGCGTACCATGCGCGCGATCGAGGTCGCGGGCGGTTCCTTGATGATGGCAAAAAACATCACCGCGGCCAGCGCGTAGATGTCGGTGTACGGACCCTGGTCGAGCGACGCGTCGCCGGCGTACTGTTCCACCGGCGCATAGCCGGGTTTCAGGATCACGGTCAGGCCGCGCGTGCGGTCGCCGATGATCTGGCGCGCCGAGCCGAAGTCGAGCAGCACGGCGTCGCCGCTTTCCTGCACGATGATGTTGTCCGGGGAAACGTCGCGGTGCAGGATTTTCATGGTGTACAGCATCTCGAGGGCGTCGAGAATCTGCTTCATCACCTTTTTGCACCACGCTTCGGTCACCAGCTCCGGGCTATGCGTGACAATATCCTTGATCGTGCGGCCATCGTAATACTGCATCGCCGTGTAGGCGGTGCGGTTCTGTTCCCAGAAACGGTGGACCTTGACCAGCGACGGGTGGTCGAACTGGGCCAGGAAGCGCGCTTCGTTGATAAAGCTTTTCAGCCCCACATTGAAGGTTTCCTGGTGCCGTTCGGCACGCACCATGATGCTGTTGTCGCTGGCGCGCGCGGCCAGCACGCCCGGCATGTATTCTTTCAGGGCCACGCTGCGCTGCAGCGAGTGGTCGAACGCCATGTAGACGATGCCGAAGCCGCCTTCACCGAGCACGCCGGTGATTTCGAAGTCGGCCAGCCGGGTGCCGATCGGCAGGCAGTTTTCGGAGCCGGGGGCGAGGGCGTTCATACGATCTCGCTCTCGACACGGATGGCGTACGCGGAGAAGTTGTCGCGTACCTTGTCGGTGCCTTCCAGCGCCGCCTCGGCCAGGGCGCACATGGCGCTCAGCCATTGCTCGCTGTTGCCCGATTCGGCCAGGGTGCGTTCCATCTCGTCTTCGTGCACCCATTCCCACAAGCCATCGCTGCACACCAGCAAGGCGTCGCCGTCGAGCAACTGGACCGGGCCGTCGCCGAGCGCGACCGGGGTTTCGCCTTCAGCGCCGACCGCCGCGAACAGGATGTTGCGTTGCGGATGGCTGCGCAGCTGCTCGGCGCGCGCATAACCGGCGTCGATCAGTTGCTGGGTCAGGCTATGGTCGCGCGTGACGCTGACCAGTTGCGCGTCGCGGAACAGGTAGACGCGGGTGTCGCCCAGGTGCGCCCATAAAGCGTGGGCATTGGCCTGGTCGACCAGCAGGGCGGCCACGGTGGCGCTCATGTCGTGGTTCTGCGGCTGGGTTTGTTTGTTTTTCGCAACACTGGCGATGGCGTTGGCCGTATACGACAGCAAGGCATGGGCCCCGAAGGCCGGTGCGGCGGCGAATTTCTCGAGCATGGCTTCGACTACGATGTGAGCGGCCACTTCGCCGCCCTCGTGCCCACCGGCGCCGTCGGCGATGATGAAGCAGGAAATATCGCCATGCTGGGCTTCGCCGACAGCGTCCTGGTTACTGGCGCGCATGCCGATTTCGCTGATGCGGGTCCAGGCCAGCCGGATCGGATTGCGCTCAACCATTGTTGCTGCCGGCATTCGCGCGCTCGACTTCCTTTTCATAGGCGGCCAGGAAAGCCGGGCCGAAAATCGACTTGAACTGGTCTTTTGTTTCCGCCTCGGCGGTGTGGTAAGCCTGCTTGTAGGTCTTCCAGCTCTCGGCCTGGCGGCGCGAGGGAATCAGGGTGCCCATCATGCCGCCGCCCGACACTTCCGTCTCGAACAGTTCCGGCTTCAGGCGCGCCATCATGGCGGCCATGCTGGCGCGGGTGCCCGCCACCATGCCTTTTTGATGACTGCGCAAGTCGTTGTAGGCGTCGTCGAGCGACTCGAGCGGCTCCATGAAGCCGGGCATTTTCTTGCGCAGCATCTGGGTCAGCACGGTCTGGCTGTCCGGGAAAAATTTGAGTGGATTGTTGTTGCGCATCACCACCATCGTGACATCGGCCTTGACCTCTTGCTTGACCAGCGAGCGCAGGGCCAGCAAGTCGATCGTCCCTTGCAGCGAGCTGGCCATCAGCTTGCCCATCAGCTCCATTAACTCCGGCGTCAGGCCGGAACCGAGCGCATCGGCAGGAATGCCGGCGCCACGCAGGAAAGCCTGCTTCAGTGTTTCAATGTCATCAAGCACGACGTTATTATTCATGGGTGCGGGGCCGCAGGGAAGCGTCGATGTTTATCTCAAGCAATCATGCCAGATTTAACGATTAAGCGCATCACCCGGATGAACCTAATTTATGCATTTTGCCTCGTGACAACGCAATTTGCCGCATCTTCCGGCATGAACGCCATCATTGGCGTCATGCGAGCGTCCTTGCGCTGCATTTCTGGGCAGCGGGACGCGTGACACGTTTAGTGTAGCTGCATAAGTGCCCCGCCGCATAGCCCGGCTTGTCGGATGCGCAACACAATGCCTTGCAGAATCGTTACCAGATGTTTCCGGACAGCCTGTCGGGCTCGGGAGTCCCAAGTCCGAGAGCTTGCTAAGCGTCGATAAAGCGCATCTTGAAGCTGCGGCCCTTGATATTGCCGAAATCGCGGCCCAGTTTGTTGCCCGCGTTGAGGCGCTGGAAAGCGTGCTCGGCCACATGGCGGTCGAGCG
Source organism: Massilia sp. CCM 8734 (assembly GCF_011682155.1). NCBI lineage: Bacteria > Pseudomonadati > Pseudomonadota > Betaproteobacteria > Burkholderiales > Oxalobacteraceae > Massilia > Massilia sp. CCM 8734. The sequence continues at coordinate 79,580 of NZ_WHJI01000035.1, read as the reverse complement.
CCACATAGGTCATGAATTCGAATACATTGATCTTGCCGACCTGTTCCTTGGTGAGGCCGGCGTCACCGGTGAGCGCGCCCAGCAGGTCGCCCGGGCGCAGCTTGTCTTTCTTGCCGCCCATGATGACCAGGGTCACCATCGGCGCCGGCGCGGCCGGCTCGCCATCGTCGGCCAGTTCGGCCAGCGGATGCCAGGCCACCGGCGCGTGCTGGTACTCCTCGATCAGCTTGACCCATTTCTTTTCGTTCGGCGCGCACAAGGTCAGCGCCAGGCCCGATTCGCCGGCGCGGCCGGTGCGGCCCACGCGGTGGATGTGCACTTCGGTATCTTTCGAGACATCGGCATTGATCACCGCGCCCAGGTTGGCGATGTCGAGGCCGCGCGCGGCCACGTCGGTGGCCACCAGCACCGAGCAACTGCGGTTGGAAAACAACACGAGGATCTCGTCGCGCTCGCGCTGTTCCAGTTCGCCGTACAGCGCCAGCGCCGAAAAGCCCTGCGCGCGCAATTCATCGGCCAGTTCGCGGCAATGCACCTTGGTGTTGCAAAAGGCCAGCGCCGAGACCGGCTTGAAGTGTTTCAGCAGGCGGCCCACCGCCTGGTCGCGGTTGTCGAAGCCGACTTCATAAAAGCGCTGCTCGATCTGGTCGCCGCTGTGCTGGGCCTCGACCACCACTTCCACCGGGTTGCGCAGGAACGATTCGGTGGCGCGCCGGATATCGTCCGGGTAGGTGGCCGAAAACAGCAGGGTCTGGCGGCGCGAAGGGCAGGCGCTGACGATGCCGGCGATCTCGTCGTAGAAACCCATGTCGGTCATGCGGTCCGCTTCGTCCAGCACCAGGGTCTGCACCTTGGACAGGTCGATGCTGCCGCGTCCCAGGTGGTCGCGGATGCGGCCCGGGGTGCCGACCACGATGTGGGCGCCGTGTTCGAGCGAGGCGATCTGCGGGCGCATCGGCGCGCCGCCGGTCAGGGTCAGCACCTTGATATTGCCTTCGCCGCGCGCCAGGCGGCGCAATTCGTTGGCCACCTGGTCGGCCAGTTCGCGTGTCGGGCACAGCACCAGGCCCTGGACCGCGAACCAGGCCGGATTCAATTTATGCAAGATGCCGATGCCGAAGGCGGCGGTCTTGCCGCTGCCGGTCTTGGCCTGGGCGATCAGGTCGCGCCCGTCGAGCACGTGCGGCAGGCTCTTGGTCTGGATATCGGTCATCTCGCGATAGCCGAGCGTGTCCAGGTTGGCCAAGAACGTGGCGGTCAGCGGCAGGGTGGCGAAGGCGTTTGGATTCATGGCGTGCTCTGGCAAAAAGGGGACGGGCCCAGTCTAACAGGCAAGCTGCGAGAGGGCGGATGGCGGGGAATTACGCGGCAGCCCAGTTGGGCAGGCCGGTCAGGTCGGTATTGTCTTCGCGCCGCCACACTGGCAGGCCGCTGGCGTCGGTTTCGTCGAGCAGTTCGAGTTGTTCCTGGCGCAGGGTTGCTTTGCGCGGGCGCGGCGCGCTGGCGCGGCGCGCTTCGGCTGGGGGATGAACGAGCGGCGCAGCCGCGCCGAACCCCGGCAGATCGAAGGTCGCGTTATCTTTTTTGTCTCTCATGGGAAGCGCGGCGGACTCGCTTGAAGGCAGCAAGTCCCTTTCTAAAAACAAAAGCCCGGCTGTGTGAAGAGTCGGGCTCAGTTCAAAATGTGTTTGGTTGCGGGGACAGGATTTGAACCTGTGACCTTCGGGTTATGAGCCCGACGAGCTGCCAGACTGCTCCACCCCGCGTCTGAGCGGCGAATTATATAGAGGTTCGGCCGAATATGCAAATGATCTGTCCGTCAGCGCAAATCGTAGCGTGCGCGCAGTGCTTGCAGGGCGCCGTTTTTCTCCAGTCGCGCGATGGCGGCGTTGATGCGCGCCAGGTCGTTGTCGGTGGTGCTGGCGCGGCTGAGCATCAGGTGCACCGGCGCCTGCTGCAGCACAAAGGGCAACTGGCGAAGCACCAGCTTCTGGCGCTGCGCTTCGTACATGATGGCGGCGCGGTCGCCCATGATCAGCTGCGCGCGTCCGGCGCCCAGCATGCGCATGCCCTGCTCGAAGGCGCCGAATTCGAACAGGCGCCCGGCGGCGCGCAGGCTTGGCGCGGCGTGCGCGAATTGCGACCCGTACCAGCCGACGCGCGGCGCCAGCACGGCCGCCTGTTCGCGCGCGACCCCCGTCATGCTGGTCACGCCGGCGTAGCGCGCATAGTCGCGCGCCAGCACGAACAGCGCCACTGTCTCGTGCCGGTAAGGGGAGGAAAAGCGCGCGAAACGGCGCCGCTCCGGCGTGTCGGTGGCGGCCAGCATCAGGTCGAAGTCGCCACGCTCGAACAGCAGCATGCGCCGCACCGTCGGCAGCGGCGGGGCGGTGACCAGGGTGCAGCCGGCTTCCTTGAGGATGGCCTTGGCCATGTCCATATCGAGGCCGGTCTGGAGGTTGTCTTCGTTGGTGAAGGAGTAGGGCGGCCACTCCTCGCTGACCATGTTCAGCGGGCGGCTGCAGGCGGCGGCGTGCGTGCACGCCAGCAGCGCCGCGGCGGCCAGCAGGCCCCTTACAGTGCGCGCAGGCGCCATAGCGAGGTCAGTTCGGCGGCGCGCGCGGCGTGCAGCGGGTCGGCGGCATCGGCCGCGCGCGGATGGGTGGGACGCACGTCGTGGCGTTCGATGACTTCAAGGCCGCCGTCCGCGATCAGCGCGAGCAACTGCGCGCGCGGGCGCAGGCCGAGGTGCTCGGCCAGGTCGGACAGAATCAGCCAGCCCTCGCCGCCGGGCGCCAGGTGCGCCGCCAGGCCATTGAGGAAGCCCTTGAGCATGCGGCTGTCCGGGTCGTACACCGCGTACTCGATCGACGAACTCGGGCGCCCCGGCAGCCAAGGCGGATTGCACACCACCAGATTGGCGCGCCCTTCCGGGAACAGGTCGGCCTGCACCACATCGACCGTGCCGGCCAGGCCGAGGCGCTGCAGGTTTTCGCGGGCGCAGGACAGCGCCCGCGCATCCATGTCGGTGGCCACCACGCGCCCCACGCCGCGCTGCGCCAGCAGGGCCGCCAGCACGCCGGTGCCGGTGCCGATGTCGAACGCCAGCGCGCACCCGCCCGGCAGCGGCGCGTCGGCCACCAGCGTCACGTACTCGCCGCGGATGGGCGAAAACACGCCGTAGTGCGGGTGGATGCGCGCCTCCAGCGCGGCAATCTCGACGCCGTTCTTGCGCCACTCGTGGGCGCCGATCAGGCCAAGCAGCTCGCGCATCGACGCCACGAAAGCTTCGTCGCTGCGCCCGTAGGCTTCGTTGCAGGCTTGTTTGACATCCGGCGCGCGCCGCAGCGGCACGCTGTAGTCGGCCTCGAACGGCAGCAGCAGCATGGCCAGGGTGCGGGCGCGCTGCGACTGGGCCTGGCGGTGCAGATGGAACGCGTCGGCCGGCGAGGCGGGCGCCTTGGGCGCCTTGGCGCGCCCGCCTTTATGGTCGGCGCGGCGCGCCAGCGCTTGCAGCAGCTGGCGCGCGTTGTGGAAGTCGCCGCGCCAGAGCAGGGCGGTGCCTTCGCAGGCGAGGCGGTAGGCCACGTCGGCCGGGGTTTTGTCGTCGGCGATGACGACTTTTTTGGGCGGCGGCATGCCGCTCTCGGAGCGCCAGCGCGCGCTGCGCGGCTGGCCCTCTTCGGTCCAGTGGATGCGCGCCGGGGCGTCGGCAGTGTGTTCAGGTTGCATGGGGGCGATCGGTCAGTGGTGCGAAAACGGAAAACGGCAAGCGCCCCGTGCGGGCACGGGGCGTCGATATCACTATTATACGTGGGCCTGTGGCCTCGTCAGGCGCGCGCCAGCATGCCCGCGCCCGCCGGGGCGCTGCCGTAGGCGCTGGCCAGCACCTTGCTGCGGTCTTGTGCCGGCACGTCCGGCTGGTCGGCGCGGGCGCGCGGGGCCAGCAGGGCGGCGCGGTCGACCAGGCGCAACAGGCGCAGGCTGAGATCGCCGCCTTCGCCGGAGGGGCCATTGACGTTGGCCTGCAATTCGCGTCCGAGCAGCTTGAACAGGTCGTCCAGGCTGCCGGGAAACTTCACCGGCGGCAGCGGTTTGCCGGTCAGTACCAACACATCGGGTGAATCGAGCCGGGCCGGGCGATTGGCCGATGCGGGGGGCGCCGCCGTGTCGGCACGCGCTTCGCTGGCCAGGCTGGCACTGGCTTCGTAATTGACTTCCAGCTCGAAATCGAAGGTCTGGCCGTCGGCCGTGCGCAATTGGCCGGTGCCGATGAAACTGGCGGACTCCTTCAGGGAAAAGGCGCTGCTGCGCACGCTGCCGTTTTGCATGGCGGAGCTTGACAACGCCGACTGCGCCTGCACCGCCACGGCGTCGAAACTGACCGTGGCGCCCCTGGCGGCGTCGCCGAACAACTTGCCCACAAAGGTATCGAGAAACTTCTGCGCCACGTCGACGGTGGAGCTGGCCAGGTCGCCGACCCGGTTGATCATGCTCTGTGGCGACAAGCTGACGTTATCGTTGTACAGCGACACCGGATCGACCACCGGCAAACGCGGGGCGACATTGCCGCTGGCCGGGGTCAGTTGCGCGCCCACGTTCCGGCCGCCACCCTGCGCGATGGCGGGAGGGACAGTGGAAACGGGCGCGCGGGCGCTCAGGGCGGACAAAAAAGACATGGTGGTCAGACAATAAAAACGTTGCGTTACTGACCATAACGGCAGCCATGCCGATTACTTTAGTTATTTTTCTATTATTTTTTTATTGCCTTGAGGCATCTCAATCAATGGTGATGGGACCATTGCCCTTCTGGCGAAGCGAGATAGGATTGAACTGCGTCCTTGCTTCCTGTCGCATGGCGCTTGATTTCCCCGCAGGCGCACACGCCCTGGTAGGGCTGGATGTGGGAGCAGGCGGACACTTTCTGCAGGAAGACTTTGACAGGTTTATCGCACTTGACGCATTTAAAGGTCAGCACGCGGGCGGGTTTTGACATGGGAAAGATCCGGACGTAAAAAGCGCGCATTTTATCATCGGGATGCGCAGTCGCAGTCAACTGTTGGCCTGGCACAGCGTTAACGGAGCAGGCCCCTGGGCGAACAGATCGAGACAGGAAGCAACATGAACACCGACAAGCAACCAAGCAAGGAAAGCGTGCGCCAGTGGCTGCGCATGCAAATCGCCCAGCGCCGCCCGCCGCCCGACCCGCAGGAAATCCGGCGCGAGCTGGGATGGGAACGGACCAAGGTGCAGTTGGCGAAAGCAAAACGATAAGTGCTTGAAAACACGCCGGGCGGTTTATTGCACCGTCACGGTACTGGTGCCGCCGCCGCCCGGCTGCACCAGGATACGCGTTGCAATGCGCTCCGTCATCTCCTGCACATGCGAGATCACGCCGACCTTGCGGCCCATCGACTGCAAGCCGTCCAGCGCATCCATCGCCACCCGCAGCGTTTCGCTGTCGAGGCTGCCGAAGCCCTCGTCGATGAACAGCGACTCGACCCGCACCCGGTTCGACGATAGCGACGCCAGACCCAGCGCCAGCGCCAGCGACACCAGGAACGATTCGCCGCCCGAGAGTGAATTGACCGAGCGCACCTCGCCGCCCATGTCCTGGTCGCGCACCATCAGCCCGAGCGACGGCCCGGCGGCGTTGATCACGCGTTCGAGGCGATAGCGCTTGGCCAGGTGATGCAGGTGGCTGTTGGCGTACCCGAGCAGCACATCGAGCGTGAACTGCTGCGCGTAGTTGCGGAATTTCTTGCCGTCGGCCGAGCCGATCAACTCGTTCATCTTGCCCCAGCGCCGCTCGCGCAACTGCTGTTCCTCGATCTGCGCCATGACCGCCTGCGCCTGCGTGCGCCGCACGTCGTCCTGGGCGATCTGCAAACGCAGCGCGGCGGCGTCGCCGGCGGCCGCGTTGCGCTCGTCGACCAGCCGGGCCAGCGTGTGCTCCAGCAAGGCCTCGCTGGCGGCCGGATCGTCGCCATCCCGCTCGTGCCGCTCGTGCCGTTCGTGCAGTTCGCGCTGGGCGCGGCGTTCGGCCAGCACCGCCGCCGCGTTGGCGCTGCGCTCGTCGAGCGCCTGCAAGGCGGCGCGCTCCCGCATGATGACGCCGGCGTCCTCCGCCAGCAGTTCGACCAGGCGCGCGCCATCGGCCACGCTCTCCAACGCCCGATGGCGTTCGCCGTAGGTGGCCAGCCATTGCGCCAGCCGCTCGCTCACCTGCTGCCTGCCGGTCTGCGAGGCGGTGAGCCGGGCGCCAAGGTGCAGCAGCGCGTCGCGCGCGCGCGTTTCGGCTTGCGCCGCTTGCTGGGCGGCGCTTTGCTGCTGCGCCAGCGCGGCGCGGGCCGCATCGACGGCGCCGGCCAGCTGCGCCTCGATCTCGCGCACCGGCTGCCCGCCCCACAGCGCGGCGCGCTGCGCATGCATGGCCCGGACCTCGGCGTCGATCCGCGCAAAGTCGGCGTCGGCGCCGGCACTGGCCTGGCGCGCGCGTTCCAGGTCGCCGGCCGCCGCCAGATTGGCCGCTTCCAGCGTCAGGATCGTTGCGGCGCGGCTGGCGTGCAGCGCCGATTGCGTGCGCCATTGCTGCGCTTCGGCGGCGCGCGCGTCGCGAAACGCCGCTGCATCGCGCCGCCATGCGCTGGTCCAGTCGCCGCTCAAGGCGGGGTCGAGTTCGTCCAGCAGCTGCGCCAGGGCGCTTGCCGCGCGGGTGCGCTTGTCCGACAGCGCTGCGTGCTGGACGCTGGCCTGGGCCAGGGCGGTGCGCCCCGCGCTTGCGGCTTCCTGCAGGCGCGCGTGGGCGCTGTTGGCCGTATCGCAGGCGCGCTGCGCGGCGTCGCGCGCGCTGGCGGCCGTGCGCGCGGCGCGTTCGCGTTCGTCGAGCTGCTGCGAGCGCGCCTTGAGCGCGGCCACTTCGCCGACGAACCACGCGCCGCGTGCGGTTTCTTCGGGAGCGACGTCGGCCAGGGCGTGCTCGTTCCATGCTGCGTGAGCCTCCGCCAGGGTGGCGTCGAGCAGCTCGTGTTCGCGCACGCTGGCGTCGAGCTGGTCGCTGGCGGCCGCAGCGAGCGCGCGTTCGGTGGCCTGGGCCGACAGGTTCTCTTGCAGCGCGGCGCGGCACGCGGCCACTTCCGCGCGCAGGCTGCCCAGCATGGCGCGCAGGCCCGCATCCTGGTGCTGGTACGGGTGCTCGGCGCTGCCGCACACGGGACAGGGCTGGCCCTCATCGAGGTTGGCGCGCAGGTCGACGACGCTGTCGGCGCACGCCAGCTCGGCGATCTTGAGCGAGCGCTCGGCCTGGGCCAGTGCCGCTTCGAGCGCGCCGGCGGCCCCCGCGCGCGCGTCCAGCGCGTTGTCGGCGGCGGTGATCGCGCCGCGCGCACGCGCCGCATTGGCGGCGGCCTGGCGCAGGCGCTCGCGCGTCGCGTTCACGCCGGTCCAGATTTTCTCGGCCTCGACCAGGCTGTCGCGATGCCGGTCGAGCGCCGTGCGTTCGGCGCGCAGCTGGTCGGCGTCGACGGCGTCGAGCGCGCTGATGGCTTGCTGGCGCGTGGTCTCTAACGCTTGCAGTTGCTGGGTCGATTGCGCCAGCGCTTCGGCGGCGCGCGCTTCGCTGTCGGTGGCGGCCAGCATGGCTTGCTGCGCCGCGTCCAGGCCGGCGGCGCTGGCGCTGTCCTGCTCAGCGGCCTGCGCGGCCTGGGCGAACAGCGTGTCCCAGCGCGGCCACCCGGTAGCCAGTACTTCCCAGTCGCTTTGGCACACCAGCCAGTCGGCGCCTTGCTGGTGCGCGCTGCGCAGCGCGGCCAGTTCGGCGCCTTTCGCTTCCAGTGCGGCGCCGGCCAGGGCGGCGTCGCGCGTGGCGTGCTCGCGCACCTGCGCCGCCTTGGCGTGCGACGGTTTGAGCGCCGCGATGCTGGCGTCGAAGGCCTTGGCCTGGTCCAGCTGTGGCGCACTGGCGCGCAGGGCCTGTTCCTTGTCCTGCAAGGCGGCGCTGGCGCCAGCGAAAGCGACGGTCGCGCCTTGCAGCGTGTCCTGGGCGCGTTGCAGCTCGCCGCCGCCAGCCGCCAGCGCTTGCTCGATGGCGGCGAGGTCGGCGTCGAGCCGGGCCTGTTCGGCCAGCAGCGCGCGCGCCGGTTGCAGCGCGTCCAGCGTGGCGAGGTGGCGCCGGCGCGCCTCGGCTTGGGTGGCGTCGGCGTGGGCGCTGGCCAGCGTTTCCTCGGCCAGCAGCTCGTTGCGGCGCAGGCGCGCACGCTCCTGGTGCCAGCGCAGTTGATGCTCGAGCAGGGCCTTGCGCTGGTCCAGCGCCGCCAGGGCGATGTCGGCGGCGGCGCTGCGTTCGTCGATGCCGGCGCGCGCCTCGGCGGGCAGCGGGGCCTGGTCGGCCAGGCGCGCGGTGAGGCGTTCCAGTTCTTTTTGTTCGTTCCGGAAGCGCTCGAATGCGCGCTTTGAAATGGCGGTGTAGATGGCGCTTCCGGTCAAGGTCTCGAGCAGCTCGCCCCGGTCGTTTTCCTCCGTCTTCAGGAAGGCGGAAAATTCGTTCTGCGCCAGCAGCACGGCGCGCGTGAACTGTTCGAACGAGAGCCCGATACACTTGGTAATCTCGTCGAGCACTTCGGTTTTTGTTCCACCGAGCGCGATCAGCTCCGGCAAGCGCTGAAGGCTCATGGCCGAGGGCTGCAGGCCGCCGCCGGCCTTGCCGCGCGAGCGCCGCACGCTCCAGCGCGCGCGGTAGCGCAACTGGTCGTTCCCGACGAAGTCGACTTCGGCATATGCCTCGCCCGCGCCACGCCGCAACAAGGTGCGCGGATCGTGGGCCGAGACGGTGTCCTGGCCCACATCGGGCAGCACGCTGCCGTTGCGCACGATCTTGAGCAGCCGTGGCGTGGCGTTGTACAAGGCCAGGCAGAGGGCGTCGAGCAGGGTGCTTTTGCCCGCGCCGGTGGGGCCGCTGATGGCGAACAGGCCGGCCGCGGCGAGCGGCTCCTGTTCGAAGTCGACGCAAAATTCGCCAGCCAGCGAAGCGAGGTTCCTGCCGCTGATTTTGAGGATCTTCATGCGTCGTCCCCGTGCGCGCCGGGCAGCATCAGCTCCGCAAAAGCGCTGAGCTGGTCGGGCGGCGCCTCGTCGCCGAACTTCTGGCGGTACAGGCGGCGAAAAATATCATCCGGCTGGATCTGCGCTAACTGCTCGAGCGAGAGCACCGTGCCCGCCTCGCCCGCGCCATTGTGCTTGCGGGTCGGTTCGATTTTCGCCAGGCGCACCGGTTTGCCGGCGATGGCCGCTTCGACCCGGCCGCGCAGGCCCGGTTCTGGCGCGTCCAGCAACACCCGTACCTCCAGAAAGGGCTGGGCCGGCAGCGGCAAGTCTTCCAGGTCGAGCGCCGCGAGCGCGGCCAGTGCTTCTTCCAGGGGCGCCGGTTGGGCCGGCACGCGCAGCAGGTCGACCGCGCGCGGCACCAGCAGCGGTTCGACCTTGACGGCGCCGTCGATCAGGTCGACGCGCAAAACCTGGTGCTGGTAGGCCACTTCGGAGAACGACAGCGGCAGCGGACTGCCGCTGTAGCGCACCTGCTCCTTCTGGCCGACGCGCTGCGCCAGGTGCAGGTGGCCCAGCGCGGCATAGGCGATGGCCGGATCGAACATCGCCGCCGGCAGCGCTTCGGTGCCGCCGATGACGATGCGGCGCTCGGAGTCGAGCGAGGCCTGGCCGTCGACCATGTGACAGTGACCCATCGCGACGACCACCTGGCCGTCTTCGCAACGCGCTTTGGCCAGCGCGAACACCTGCTGGTAGAGCAGGGCGATGCCGTTCAGGTAGGGGTCGGGCGGCGGCGCTTCTGTCGCCGGCGCCACCGGCTCGGGCGGCGCCAGGCGCGGCACATCGCCCGGGCGCAGGAAGGGCACGGCGATGCACCACGCCGCCACCTCTCCGGCCGCGTCGTGCAGCGGCACGATCAGGCGTTCGAGGTCGATCTCGCCGTCGCGCCGGCGCGCCACGTGGCCGACCACGGTGGTGCCGTAGGCTTCGAGCAGCGGCGCGGGCGCTTCCAGGCGGCCGGGCGAATCGTGGTTGCCGGCGATGATGACGATGTCGAGCAAGGGTGCGCGGGTGCGGGCCTGCTGCAAGAAACGGTACAACTGCTTTTGCGACGCGGCGGACGGATTGGCGGTGTCGAACACGTCTCCGGCGACCAGCAGCGCGTCGGGGCGCTCCAGCACGATGATGTCGAGCAGCCAGTCGAGAAAACACTGGTGCTCATAGGTGCGGTCGTGATTATGGAGAGTCTGGCCCAGATGCCAGTCGGAAGTGTGCAGCAGGCGCATAGGTGTGTTGAGGCGAGGAACAGGCGCTCAATATAGCGCAATATGGCGATGCACGACCGGCGCCGGCGCAGGGGGCGGCGCGCTCACTTGAGAAAGCGGCGCAGAAAAGCCAGCGCGGCGCGGCCGTCACCCCACGCGACAAATGTTCCGGCCGCCGACAGTCCCGCGTCGTGCAGCCGGCTGATTTGTGTTTCTGCGCCGTCATGGCGGGGGCGGCGGAACGACATTAATGACCCGTACGATGGTTTGCGTGTCAAGTTCATAGGGAACACGAATGTTTGAGCCGACAAAATCCTTTGTAAAATGCATGCGCGCGCAACTGTTCCAGGAGCGGTGCGCCAGCAATCAGCTCCATCCATGAGATAGCGCTGATGGCAGGGTTGGCATAATAGTCCAGCTCTTGACGGGCTTCCGGAATACCCTTCAAAGCATCGACAAGAATGTTTGTGTCAAATAAGACTAACCCCATTCGTCCCTCATTGCCTTTTGAAATTGAAGACCCTCGGGTATATCATCGCGATCTTTCCAAATTCCAAACATCTCCTTGAGTACCGCAGTACGTCTCTGACGTATGCTCTTCAAGGCATCGTCAGATGACTCTGGCTTCTCCACCGGAAGATGAACTTCCGGGGGAGAAAGCAGTCCCGCTTCGAAGGGGGGCTGTCGACGCGCAGGCGCAACTGCTCATGTTTACCTTCGCTCTCGATTTGGCAAGTGATCGACATGCGAGCTTGCGGAACCGAATTGCTCGTCCCCGTCTCTGGTCGATAGGTATAGAGAATTTGATAGACTTTTCTGTCTTCAACAATTTTCCCCGTTGTATGCACGGTCGTCACGTAGCTCAGATGGAAATGCGTCGAGTAGGATGGCGGCGGGACTGTGCGGGCCGCCTGATCCCCGCTTTCATCCGGCGACGCGCTTGCTGGAGAGGACCTATCTGTGCCCCTCGCGGTATCACCACTGCTTTGATTTAGTGAGCTCATGCGTTGTCCCCCCGGTTGTCCATGCATGCCGCATCAGTCTAGCGCAATTGAGCCGGCGTGCCCCGTGCGCCTGTGGCGCCTCGTAGCGAGGATCTGGGAAAATGCCAGGTGATTGCCTGCGATAGAAGTTGGACAGGCGCGCTTCGCTGAAGTTCCCGCCCAGCGCCGGTCCGCTCACGTTCAGTCAGGATGTGGCGGGAGATGAGGCCGAAGCGCGATGCTACTCGTCGTCGGTCGTAAACGGAAACGCGCCAATGAAGATTGGGTCGTCCGCAATGGGGCGGGTCACCTGTGCAGGGTCATAAGCAAATTCGTACTGCAGAACCACCCAGCGCGCTTGAAGACACCCCTTTCCACCCGCGACCCGCAAGACGTCCGCCATGAACGATTTGGAGTAAGAAATATCTTTCAGCAGGGATTGCAACGCCACCTCGTCGAAATCGAAACTATTCGCTTCCTGATCGTCGAGGCGGTAATAGCCGACGCCACAAAGCTCTTGCAGTATGTCGACGCGTGGTGCGTGCCGTGCGTCCGTCTTGCCCACCCAAACGGACACAAAGCCATCCCTTTCAAAGTCTTGGGTGTAAAAATCATCATCGTCAGTGCGATCTGGTGTGCTCATTTTTTCTCGATGTCGACAACTTCTCCAGGCTTTGCACCTGCATGCATGCCGACGAACGCTACGCAAGCGGTTGCAGGGTACGGCCAGTATTTTAGTCCGTTGGCCTTCGCACCCGCCATGTATTTGAGCTTGTGCCCGCTCAGCGGCCGTCCTGGCGCCCCTGCTACAGTCAAACCGGACGGCCAACCGGGAGGACTGCCATGTTTGCTCGACTGACACATTGGATCTGCGCGCTTCTGTGCGCCGCGCTGGCGCTGCCGGCAGCTGGCGCGGTGCGCTTCCTGGCCCTGGGCGACGCTGGCGAAGGCAATCGCGCCAGTACGCGAACGGCAAGGCCATGGCGGCCTTGTGCGCGCGCAAGGGCTGCGATTTCGTGATCTATCTGGGCGATAATTTCTACGGGAAAGGCATCACCGGCCCGGACGATCCCCAGTTCCAGCAAAAGTTCGAATTGCCCTACGCCGGCCTCGACCTGCCGTTCTATGCCATGCTGGGCAACCACGACTATGGCGATCCGCCCCTGGACTACTGGAAGCCGCAGTTCCAGGTCGCCTACACCTGGCGCTCGGCGCGCTGGAAAATGCCGCACCCGTTCTATCACGTCCAGAAAGACGAGGTGGCCCTGTTTGCGCTCGACACCACCGGCTACCTGCAGGGCGTCAACACCGATACGCAGCGCGCCTGGCTGGCCGGCGCGCTGGCGATTTCCGGGGCCAGGTGGAAGATCGTGGCCGGCCACCATCCCTACCTGTCCAACGGCCAGCACGGCAATGCGGGCAACTATGAAGGGTGCGGCAATGTTTGCCCGGAAATTGTCAACGGCGCGCCCCTCAAGCGCCTGTTCGAGGACGTCATCTGCGGCAACGCCGACATCGTCCTCAGCGCCCACGACCACAACCTGCAATGGCCGACGGCGCGCTGCGGCACGCAGTTCATCATCTCCGGCGCCGGCTCGAAAACCACGCGCCTGGTCGGACGCGACGCCAATCCGGTGCACTTCGCCTACGACCGCAGCCCCGGCTTCCTGTGGGCCAGCATCGACGGCGAGCGTTTCAGCGCCGAGTTTTACGACCTCCATGGCACGCTGCTGTACCAGCGCAGCATCACCAAGGCCGCGCCACCGCCCTGGCGCTGCCTGCGGCCGTGGCCCGGTTACGCCGGATGCCTGCCGGCGCAATTGCTCCCCAGTGGCAGCAGCCCTCCCGCCGACACGGCCCAATGACGCCCAACAATGTAGCGCCGGCACGACGAAGAAATAGACTAGCGGCAAGTGGAAGGCAATATCCTGACTCGCCCAGGCGTGGCGGACGTCCGCATGCACGCCTGCCGCCAACGCGATGATGCCAACGCATGAACCATGCGCACGGCTCCAGGCCAGGATGCGTGGCTGCCGCAAGCGTATTGCAACACCGGTCGGCGCGCTCTCAGGCCGCCGCGCGCCAGGTATTGCGCCCGGCCTGCTTGGCCTGGTACAGCTGCATGTCGGCCAGCTGCAGCAGCGCGTCCGGGTCCGGCGTGCCGCCGCTGAAGTAGGCCAGCCCGATGCTGGCCGAGACCGACACCGTGACCATGCCCAGCTCGAACGGCGCCTGCATCGCGCCAACGATCTTGGCCGCGATCGCCTGCGCGTCTTCCGGGCGCGCCAGCTTTTCCATGATGATGGTGAATTCGTCGCCGCCCAGGCGCGCCACCGTGTCGCTGGCGCGCAGGGTCTGCGCCAGGCGCGCCGAAAACGCCTTGAGCAGGGCGTCGCCCACATGGTGGCCATGGGTGTCGTTGACCGGCTTGAAATGGTCGATGTCCATGTACATCAGCGCCATCAGATGGCCGTCGTCGGCGCTCTCGCGCATGGCCAGGCTGAGTTTATGCAAAAAGCCGGCGCGGTTGGCCAGCCCGGTCAGCGCGTCGACCTGGGCCAGCTTGAGCAGGCGCTTCTTCTCGCGCTTTTGCGAGGTGATGTCCTGGCGCATGACGTGAAAGCCGACCACCGTCACGCCGTCCTCGCCCAGTTGGGGAATGTAGGTCACTTCCAGCGCACGCTCGCTGCCTTCGCGCTCGTCGTGTTCTTCGAACACCAGGGTCTCGCCGCCGAGCGCGCGCAGGATGTACGGTTCGAGCGTGGCGAAGCGCTTTTCGCCGACGGTCTGGCGCACCGTCATGCCCGGCACCTGGGTGCCGCCGCGCCCGAACTCGCGGTCGTAGGCCAGGTTGTGGAAGCGGTAGACCTGGTTGGCGTCGATGTAGGCCACCATGGCCGGCAAGGTGTCGGCGATGGTGCGCAGGCGCGCCTCGCTTTCGCGCAGCGCCATCTCGGCTTCGCGCAGGGTGGTGATGTCGTCGACGGTGCCCACGAAGCCTTCGATGCGCCCGCCGATGCGCACCGCCGCCACCTTGAGCGAGGCCCATACCAGGCTGCCGTCGGGATGCAGGCAGCGCACCACTTTCTTGAACGGCTCGGCGTTCCTGCTCTGGTGCCGGAAGATGGTGTCGAGGCTGTCGCGCTCCTCGGGCAGCAGCGCGTCTTTCCAGCCGCCGCCCAGCGCCCGCTCGCGCGTCACGCCGGTGATCGTTTCGAACATGCGGTTGACGTAGGTGCATTGGCCGCGCAGGTCGGCGCGGATCAGGCCGAGCGGCGAGGCGTTGGTGATCGCGGTCAGCTGCGCTTCGCTGTTGCGCAGGTTCTGGTCCTGTTCATGGCGCCGCGTGACGTCTTCGGCGATGCATAAAATGTATTCGATGACGCCGTCGTTGTCGAACAGCGGCACCGACACCGTGTGCAGGTAGCGCAGTTCGCCGTCGGGACGACGCAGCGGTTTTTCGGGCAGGTCGACCGCCGCCGGACTGGCCAGCATGGCGCGGTCTTCTTCGGGACTGCACAGGGCGAAGTCAGGCGCGAAGGCGGCGCAGTCGGTCTGGCCGATCACGTCGTCGGCGGCGTAGCCGGTGGCCGCTTCGGCCGCCTTGTTCCACACCACCATGGTGCCGAAGCTGGCCGGGCGCACGCTCTTGACGTAAATGAGCAGCGGCAGGTGTTCGATCAGCGACTGCAAAAAGCCGCGGTTGCCGCTGATTTCGAGTTCGGCCAGCTTGCGCGCGCTGATGTCGCGCCAGCTCACCGCCACGCCGGCCGGCAGCGGCACGATCTGATGGCGGATCCAGACCGGGCGTTCGCCCGGCGTGCGCAGTTCGACTTCTTCTTCCAGCGGGCGCGATTCGAGCAGCACCTGGGCGTAGCGCGTCAGGAACGGCGGGTCGACGTTGTGCGGCAGCAGCGGCAGGATGCCTTGCCCGGTGACGGCCGCCCGGGTGTGCCCGAGCAGGGCCGCGCCCTTGTCGTTGATGTCGGTGATGGTGAAGTCCACCACCTGGCCGTCGGCGTCGCGCCGCGCCTTGAGGAACATGACGCCATCGAGACTGCCCTCGGCCGCCGCGCGCGAGGTAGCCTGGGCGTCGCGCGCGGCGCGCATGCTGGCGCGCAGGCGCGCGCTCTGGCGCATCAGCAGCGCTGTGACCAGGGCGATCGCCAGGGTTGCGGCCAGCGCGATCGCCAGGTAGCGGATGCGGTGCCGTTCGAATTTTTCCATCGCGGCGCGCTCGGTGATGCCGACCACCGCCACCAGCGCGTAGCGGTCCATGTCGCTGTAGCTGTAGATGCGGGCGATGCGGTCCGGCGGCGCGTTCGGCACCAGTTCGTCCGACCCCTTGCTGTGCGCCCGAAAGCCGAGGCGTTCGCCCACGAACAGGTGCTCGCCGACGCGCCCGATGCTCAGTTGGGCATCGTGGGCCCACAGGAACAGGGCCGCTTCGTCGTCGACGTTGACGCGGTCGTAGTCGTCGACGAAATACAGCGGGTCGATCATGATCACGATGGCGCCGGCGAAGCGGCCGGCGCCATCGTTCAGGCGGCGCGCGATCTGGATCATCCATTTGCCGCTGCGCGGCTCCACCACCGGGGTCGAGAACTGGGGCGCGTCGCCGGCGCCGCGCGCGAGCGCCTCGAACCACGCCGCGCCGGAGGCGGCGCCGGCCTGGAAGCCGTTGGCGCTGTCGCGTATCGCGCCGTCGCGCCCGACCAGGGCCATCGGCAGATTGAGCTTGGCCGGCAGCACGCTGTCGAGCAGGCCGTTGCGCCGGCTGAATTCGGCCAGGCGCAGGGCGCCGTCGGTTTCCTCGAACTTGAGCTTGAACAGCTGGGTTGCGTGGTCGCTCTGGCGCAGGATGTGGCTGACGTGCTCCGACAGCACGCGCGCCAGCGCCTGGCTGGCCAGGACCGCGTCGTGATGGGCGGCGGCGCGCTCGACCCCCATCTGGTGAAACAGGGTGATCCACATGGACGCCACCAGCGCCAGCGCGAAGCAGGGGAGCAGCAGGACCCGGAACAGGCGCCTGGCTGATCGGCGAATTGCGCTGGCGGAAGGAATAGGCGTCCCCCTGATGGTTGAGCAGCATCAAAAGACTTGGCGCGGCTGCAAGTGCATGACATGCGGCCGCAGGCTAACTTACATTCTGCGCGCAAATACCGGTGATGTGGTTGGCGCACGCG
The DNA here is from genome assembly GCF_011682155.1 of Massilia sp. CCM 8734. Classification (NCBI taxonomy): domain Bacteria; kingdom Pseudomonadati; phylum Pseudomonadota; class Betaproteobacteria; order Burkholderiales; family Oxalobacteraceae; genus Massilia; species Massilia sp. CCM 8734. The sequence continues at coordinate 63,104 of NZ_WHJI01000035.1, read as the reverse complement.
AAAAAATCTTGGGTGCAAGAACATAGCGTGGCGTTTCGTTACTAAATGCTCTACGCTACGTTGCGATGTGCCGACAAGAAACGCGCTGATGGCACGCCCCTTGCGCTAGATCAAACGGATGGTGTCGGAGTTCTTTACACTGGTTTCTCCGGGCTGATGCAAAAGTTCATAAAGAACAACTCCAAGCCTGCCTGAACACACGACTCCAGCCAGGCTCCCGGGCGCTTGCAGCGTCCGGGTCTTGCGTATGCGGGCATCTTCTGAGGAGAACGAATGTTAACGGCGACATATACCCTGGTTGCACTGTCTGTCGAGCAAGCGAATATCCGCAAGCAAGTTCAGACTTTGCAAAAATTGCTACACTCGGCCTTCGCGCACCAGAATGCGCTGGCCGCCGGGCAGGTTGGCGCCGCATGCGAGATGGTCAAACGCCTGTACGAAAGTTGCCACTGGCGCAAAATCGACATGTTTTTGGTGCCGGCCATCCGCAAGACCAGCCCCGCCGCCGAGCGGCTGCTGCTCGACCTGGAAGAACTGGGCCGGGCCGCCGCCGACGCCGTGGGCGTGCTGGTGGTGCGCCTCGGTGTCACGGCGCTCGACACGTATGCCGGCGTGGCCCAGTTCTGCGCCGCGCTCGACGCCTTTTGCAGCGCCACGCTCAAACGCCTCGAACGCGAGGAGAAGGAACTGTTTCCGGTGGCGCGGGCGGTGATTTCCGGCGAGGCATGGTTTTCAATCGCCAACGAAATGCTGGTACATGATGCGTACGAGCAAGACCGCAAGCCGTCGCGCCCGGCCATCGGCACGGCCGGCTACGGGCAGGAGCGTGGAGTCGCCCGCACCGAAGACGCCGGACGGCGTCGCTTCGCCACCCATCTGGCCCACTGACGGCGGGCCGCGTCACCTGCGCCGGAGCGCTCCGGGCCGGCGCTTGCCAAGCCGGTGGCCGATGCCACCCGCGGTATCGGGCAGGAATACTCTAGCCGAGCGCGTGCTTTTCGCGCCATTCTTGCTATCATGGTGGTTTTGAATGGTTGATCTCACGTCATGTTCGAATTCCTTTTCAAGCGACCGGCCGACAAGTCCGACACCCCTGCCGGGAAGTCCGCGCAGGCGAGCCCGAATCCGGCGCCGCAGCCCTCGCAGACCAGCGTGCTGCGTGCCCAGCAGGCCGAAAAGGTAGCCGCGCTGGCCGGCGATGAAGCGGCCGCCGTCGAATTCATCCTGCAATCCGATTTTTCCGAGCTGCGCCTGGCTGCCGCCGAGCACGTCCATACAGCGGCCCAGCTCGAAAAAGTCCACGCCGCCATGCGCAACACCGACCGCCGCGTCGCCAAGCTCATGCAATCGCGCCTGGACGCGCTGCGCCACCACCAGGCCGAGCTTGGGCGTGGCCAGGCCTGCATCGACCAGGCCGAGGCCCTGCTCAAGGACGACAAGCTCTCGCCCAACCAGGTTGCCGACCTGGACCGCCGCTGGTCGGTGATCGCCGCCCCGGAACTGGCCGAGCAGTTCAACGCCATCCGCACGCGGCTGGCCCAGCGCCTCGAAGCGCAGGTGACCTTGCAGCGCGCCATGATCGACAGCCTCACCGCTTTGCGCGCCCTCGGCGCCAGCGACCTGCGCGCCGCCGACCTGGCCGAACGGCTCGACGCCATGGCGCAGGCGCAGGCCGCCGCCCTGGCCGCGCCGGAACACGCGTCGCTGCCGCGCAGCCTGACCAACGAATTCGCTTCCGAGCACGCGCGCCTGACTGCGTCGCTCGGCGCGCTGGAGCAGGGCCAGTCGGCCGTGATCGCGCGCGAAACCGCGCTCGCCGAATGGCGGGCCACGCCGCCCGGCGCGTTCAACCAGGAACAACTCAAAAAAGCCTGGCAGCAGTTGCCGCCGGCCGCGCCGGCCGAAGCGGCCGACCTGCAGCAGCGCTTCGAAGTGCTGCTTGCCTCGCTGCCGGCGCCGGTCGCCGCGCCGGGCAAGCCGGCCAGGGAGCCGCGCAAAAGCGCCCCCGCCCAGGCGCCCGACCAGCACTTCATCGATACGCTCGACGCCATGGAAGCGGCGCTGCAACAAGGTTCGCTCGGCAGCGCGGCCGAGATGGACAAGATCCTCAAGGACAGCAAGGGCACGCGCCTCACGCCGGCCCTGTCGGAGCGCCTGGCGCACGCGCGCGCCGAACTCAAACGCCTGTCGGACTGGGCGCGCTGGGGCGGCAACGTCTCGCGCGAAGAACTGATCAAGGCGGTCGAGCAGCTGACTACGCAAAAACTGGCGATGAGCGAACTGGCCAAGAAGGTCGGCAGCATGCGCGAACGCTGGAAGGCGCTCGACACCTTGTCGGGCGCCGCCCCCAAGAGCCTGTGGGAGCGCTTTGACGCCGCCTGCAGCGCCGCCTATGCGCCGGCCGCCGCCCACTTCAAGCACCTGGCCGACGAGCGCCACACCAACGCGGCCAAGGCGCAAGAGCTGATCGCCGAAGCGGCGCAGGAAACCGCCAAGCTGGCCGAAGGCGAGAGCGTCGACTGGAAGCACATGGCCGCCACCGTGCAGCGCATGCGCCTGGCGTGGAGCCACCTGGGCGCGATCGACCGCAAGGAAAAGAAGCGCCTCGACCACGAATTCACCGATGCGCTCAACACCTTGCAGGCGCCGCTGGAACAGCAGCGCAAGAACGAAGTGGCCGAACGCGAAGCCATGATCGCCCAGGTGGCCGCGCTCGACGCGCACGACCGCCACGCGCTCGACACCCTGCGCGCCTTGCAGGAACGCTGGCAGGAACACGCCCGGGCGCTGCCGCTCGAACGCAAGTCCGAGCAGGCCCTGTGGCAGAAATTCCGCGCCGCCTGCGACGCCGTCTTCGCGCGCCGTAAAGAAAGCGCCAACGCCGCCGACGCCGAACGGCGCAGCCACCAGGAAGCCAAGGACGCCATCAGCGCGCGCCTCGAACACGCCGCCGGTGAGCCGGACGCCGTCGCCCACGCCGCCAGGCTGCTGCGCGAAGCGGCGGCCGAATGGAACGCCATCGGCGCCGTCCCGCGCGCCAACGAAGCGAAGGTCGACAAGCGTTATCACGCCGCCATCGCCGCGTTGCAGCACCATGTCGACGCCGCCAAGCGCGAGGCCAGCCGCGCCCAGGCCAGCGCGCTGCGCGACAAGCTGCGCCTGTGCCAGGAACTCGAAGCCCAGGTTGCCGCCGGCGGCGAGCAGGCCGACAGCTGCGACTGGGCCGCGCGCTGGAGCGCCTTGCCGGCGCTGGACGCCACCTACGAACGCACGCTCAAGGCGCGATTCGATGCGGCGCTGGCGGCGAGCGGCGACGGCCGTGCCGCCTTTGCCGCGCTGCTCGAGAAGAACAGCGCGCCGCTGCTGCACGAAATCCTGCGCCTCGAAATCGTCGCCGGCATCGACAGCGGCAGCGAATTTGCGCGCGAGCGCCTCAAACTCCAGGTCGAGACCTTGCAATCGTCGCTCAAGTCCGGGCAAAAGCCGGGCAACCAGGCGGCCCATTTCCTGCAGCTGTGCGCCATGCCGGCGCTGGTCGACGACCGCACCGCCTCGCGCATCGACCACCTGTTCACGCGCATTGCCAGGGACGACAAATCGAAGGCCGGCAAATGATGGCGGTGCGGGTCCAGGCCGCCGACTTCGACCTGAGCACCGAAATGGCGGCCCTGCGCGCGCAGGATGCGCGCATCGGCGCGGTGGTCAGCTTTGTCGGCACGGTGCGCGACATGAACGACGGCGCCAGCGTGGCCGCGATGGAGCTCGAACACTATCCGGGCATGACCGAACAGGCGCTGGAAAAGATCGTGGCGCAGGCCGGCCAGCGCTGGCCCTTGTACGGCGCGCTGGTGGTGCACCGGGTCGGGCCGCTCGCGCCGCTCGACCAGATCGTGCTGGTGGCGTGCAGCGCCGCGCACCGCGGCGAAGCGTTTGCCGCCTGCGAATTCATCATCGATTACCTCAAGACCGACGCCCCGTTCTGGAAGAAGGAACAAACCCCGGACGGCGCGCGCTGGGTCGACGCGCGCGTGAGCGACGACGCGGCGCTGGCCAAATGGGCCGCCGGGTGAACTTTGTCGCCGTCGGCGTAGGAGCCGCGCTCGGTGCGTGGCTGCGCTGGGGACTGGCATTGTGGATGGGCGCCTGGCACCCGAAGCTGCAACTCGGCACCCTGGCCGTGAACCTGGCGGGCGGCTACCTGATCGGGGTGGCGCTGGGCTTTTTTGGCGCGCATCCGCAGCTGCCGCCCGAATGGCGCCTGTTCGCGGTGACCGGTTTCCTGGGCGGGCTGACCACGTTTTCCACTTTTTCAGGCGAGGCGATGGTGCTGCTCGAACGCGGCGACTATGGCTGGGCGCTGGCGCATGCGTCCCTGCACCTGGCCGGATCGCTTATCTGCTGTATCGCCGGCCATGCCAGCTGGCGCGCTTTGTCCACGTGATGTCAAACCAAGGAGAATTGAATGTCCAAGCAACTGCCGCAACGTCCTACCGGGGCCTTTATCGGCGCATCGTGGGCAGCCCTGTTCGTCGGCGCCGGTACCTACCTGGTCGGGCTGTGGAACTCGACGATGCAGCTCAATGAGCGCGGTTACTACTTTACCTTGCTGATGTACGGACTGTTCGCCGCCGTGTCGCTGCAAAAGTCGGTGCGCGACCGCCTCGAAGGCGTCAAGGTGACGGGCATTTACTTTGGGCTGTGCTGGGTGTCCTTGCTGTTGTCGGTGCTGCTGCTGACGGTGGGCCTGTTTAACGCCACCCTGGCGCAGAGCGAAAAGGGCTTTTTCGCGATGTCCTTCGTCCTGAGCCTGTTCGCGGCGGTGGCAGTGCAAAAGAATGTGCGCGACGTGTCGCTGTCGCAGGAAGCGACCGGCTACGTCGACCCGGGCAAGGAATAAGCCCGGGTTTGAGTTATCCCGGCCGGGCCATCGCGGCCCGGCCCCTGCGCCGTAGCTTACCCCGTTACTCCTGCGGGAATTTCATCGCCTTCCTCACCGCCAGGCAGCGCCGCTCGTTTTCATGCTGTTCGCGCAGCGCGCGCATGGTCCCTTCCGATAATCCCTTCAACTCCTTGCCGGCCCTGGCCAGGCGCGCCACGCTGGCCGGCGTGCAGTTCTTCGGAATCAGGTTCGCGGCCCAGGCGCGCATGTAGACCGGGCCGGCGGCCTTGTCCAGCGCCGGCAGCTGGCGCAGGCGCTCGGCCGCGCTCATTTCGCTCAGCACGCGCTGCCCGGTCGGATACAGGCTTTCCATCGCCGTGCGCACGCGCGCGAACGGCAGCGGGGTTTTCAAGTCCATGATCGTGGCCAGCCACTGCTGCTTGACGGCGGGGTCGGGCCGGATCACGGTGGCGCGCAGCGCGGCCGCCTGGCCGGCGTCGGAATTGTCGCGCGCCTGTTCGGCCGCGATGAGCGCCACGCTGCCGGCGTAACCGGCGCGGCTGAGCGCTTCGATGATCTTCCAGCGCAGGTCCTGGTCCAGCGGCACGCCACCGAGCACCGTCCCGCCATGGAGGATCGACAGCAGCCGCTCTTGCGCTTGCACGGTGGTGGCCGCGTCCAGGTAGGCGTCCATCCATTGGTGCGTGAAGTTGGCGTTGCCCTTGCTCGCTTCGACTCCGCGCCACATCATCGCTTCGAGTGCGGCGGTGGTCTTTTGCGCGTAGCGCGGCGGCGCGTGCATCACATCGATGTAGTGCTTGGCTTTCGCCACCTTGGTCAGCACGTCGCCCAGCAGCTTGTAGTCTGTTTCGAGCGGGGCGTTGGCCAGCGCGGTCTGGATGAATCTGTCCAGCGGCAGTTCGCCATCGCGCACGCCATCCCACAGGCTTTGCCACATCATCGCGCGCAGCAGCGGCTCGTCGATGGCGCCCAGGTGCGCGCTGGCGGAGGCGAACGAGCGCTGGTCCAGCTTGACCTTGACGTAGCCCCAGTCCTGGTAGTTCGGATACACCAGGTCGGGGCAGGCGCTGCCCACCAGTTCAGGCACGCCGGTGGCGGCACCCTTGTACGTGACGGCCACGGTCTTGCCGCGAGCGAGTTTGCCGCCATCGAGCACGAAAGTGGCGACCTGCACGCGTTGCTCGCGCAGCGTCGGCAGCGCGGGCGGGGCGCTTTGGCGCAGGGTGAAGCTGGCCACTTTGCCGGCCTGGCAGCGATAGTCGGCCGCCAGCGTGTTCACGCCGGCCTTGTACAGCCATTGCCGGGTCCACGGCGTGAGATCGCGCCCGGCGGCGTCGCCCAGGCTGCCGATGAAGTCGCCCAACTGCGCGTTCTTGTACTGGTACTTGACGAGGTAGTTGTGCACGCCCTTGCGGAACACCTCTTCGCCCAGCAGGTGGCGCAGCTGCTTGAGGGTGGACGCGCCTTTCGAATAGGTGATCGCATCGATGTTATCGAACGCGTTGGCGCTCGACGCCACCGGCACCTCGATCGGGTGCGTGGCCGGGCTCTGGTCCTGCACGTAGGCTTGCTGCTTGCCTTCGGCGTAGAAGGTTTGCCAGGCGCCGCTGAATTCGGTCGATTCGGCCGTCGCCATGGTGGCCATGAAGGAGGCGAAGCTTTCGTTGAGCCACAGGCCGTTCCACCATTTCATGGTCACCAGGTCGCCGAACCACTGGTGCGCCATTTCGTGCAAGATGACTTCGGCCAGGCTTTCGCGCTGGGCGTCGGTCATGGCCGCCTTGTACAGGAAACCGTTTTCGGCGAAGGTGACCGCCGCCGCGTTTTCCATGGCGCCGTACAGGAAGTCCGGCACCATCAGCTGGTCGTATTTTTCGAACTGGTAGGGGATGCCGAAGTAATTGTCGAAGTAGGCCAGGCCCTGTCTGGTGTACTTGAACCAGTCGGCGGGCGACACCTGGGCGGCCACCGACTGGCGCGCGAACAGGCGCATCGGATACGGGCCGCTGTTGTCTTCCCAGACCTTGTACGGGCCGGCGTGCATCGAAAAATTGTAGGCCGACAGTTGCCTGGTGGCCGGGAAGGTCCAGCGCCGCGTGGCGCCGCGCTCTTCGATGGCGCTTTCGCGTTTGGTCGAGACCACCTGCCAGTCGGCCGGCGCGGTTACCGTCAGCTGGTAGGTCGCCTTCAGGTCGGGCTGGTCGAACAGGGCGAACATCTGGCTCGCCGCCGCCGGCTCGAAGTGCGAGTAGGTGTAGACCTTGCCGTCGACCGGATCGAGCATGCGGTGCAGGCCTTCGCCATTGGTGCTGTGCGCGCGTTGGTAGGTCACGGTGATGCTGTTGCGTCCCACCTTCAGGTCGCGCGCGGCGATCGTGAGGTAGGCCTGGTTGTACTGCGGCGCGAGCGCCACGCCGTTGACGGTGAGGCTGGCGATGGTGGCCTTGTCCAGGTCCACCCGGATCGGCGCGCGCGTGTCCGCCAGGTCGAACTGCAAGGTACTGGCGCCGTCGAAGGTCTCTTTGCCGCTCAGCGTAAAGTCGAGCACATAGGCCACGTTGGCGATGCGCTGGGAGCGCGCCATGGCGTCGGCCTGGGTCAGCGCGTCGGTGCGCGCGGGCGCCGCTGGTGGCGCCCCCGCGCAGGCGGCGCTGGCCAGGAGGAGGGCGCCCACGGCGCTGAAGCGGGAAATAGACGAAGCAGACAAGGCGGCAGTCCAATAAAGGTTTCAATGATGCAAGAATATCATGGGAAACACCGTGGCCGGGAAGGGGCGTCTTGAAAAAAACGGCCGTGGCCCAATCTTTCAATCAAGTTAATCGCACTTTTACGTGGAGCTCGACCATGCGCCAAGACAAAATGACCACCAAACTGCAGGAAGCGCTGTCCGATGCGCAAAGCCTCGCGGTGGGCAATGACAATCAGTATATCGAACCGGTCCACCTGCTGTCGGCCCTGTTGAACCAGGATGATGGCGCGGCGCGCTCGCTGCTGCAGCGCGCCGGCGTGAACGTGGGCAGCCTGACCACGGCCCTGCGCAGTTCCCTGGAGCGCCTGCCGAAGGTGTCCGGCAATGGCGGCCAGGTGCAGGCCGGGCGCGAGTTCGTCGGCGTCCTCAATCTGGCCGACAAGGAAGCGCAAAAACGCGGCGACCAGTTCCTCTCGAGCGAAATGGTGTTGCTGGCGCTGACCGAAGACAAGTCCGACGCCGGCACCCTGGCGCGCGAAAACGGGCTGACCCGCAAAGCGCTCGAGACGGCGGTCCAGGCCGTGCGCGGCGGCGAAGGCGTGAAATCGGCCGACGCCGAAGGCCAACGCGAATCGCTCAAAAAATACACGCTCGACCTGACCGAGCGCGCCCGCCTGGGCAAACTCGATCCGGTGATCGGGCGCGATGACGAAATCCGGCGCGCGATCCAGGTGCTGCAACGGCGCACCAAGAACAACCCGGTGCTGATCGGCGAGCCTGGCGTGGGCAAGACCGCCATCGTCGAAGGCCTGGCGCAGCGCATCATCAACGGCGAGGTACCCGATTCGCTCAAGGGCAAGCGCGTGCTCTCGCTCGACATGGCGGCCCTGCTGGCCGGCGCCAAGTTCCGTGGCGAGTTCGAGGAGCGCCTCAAGTCGGTGCTCAAGGAACTGGCGCAGGATGAAGGCCAGACCATCGTCTTCATCGACGAGATGCACACCATGGTCGGCGCCGGCAAGGCCGAAGGCGCCATGGATGCGGGCAATATGCTCAAGCCCGCCCTGGCGCGCGGCGAACTCCATTGCGTCGGCGCCACCACGCTCGACGAGTACCGCAAGTACATCGAGAAGGACGCCGCGCTCGAGCGCCGCTTCCAGAAGATCCTGGTGGACGAGCCGAGCGTGGAGGCGACCATCGCCATCCTGCGCGGCCTGCAGGACAAATACGAGCTGCATCACAAGGTGGACATCACCGACGCCGCCATCATCGCGGCGGCCGAACTGTCGCACCGCTACATCACCGACCGCTTCCTGCCCGACAAGGCGATCGACCTGATCGACGAAGCGGCGTCGAAAATCAAGATCGAGATCGATTCCAAGCCGGAGGTGATGGACAAGCTGGAACGGCGCATCATCCAGCTCAAGATCGAACGCGAAGCGGTCAAGAAGGAAAAGGACGAGGCCTCGCGCAAGCGCCTCGACCTGATCGGCGACGAGATCGCGCGCCTGGAACGCGAGTACAACGACTTCGAAGAAATCCTCAAGTCCGAAAAGGCGATCGTGCAGGGCACCACGCACATCAAGGAAGAAATCGAGCGCGTGCGCCTGCAGATGGAAGAAGCGACCAGGAGCAGCAACTGGCAGAAGGTGTCGGAACTCCAGTACGGCAAGCTGCCCGAACTCGAAGCGCAACTCAAGCACGCCGAAGCCGACACCAGCAAGGCCGCCGAAGGCGCCAAGCCGAAGCTGCTGCGCACCCAGGTCGGGGCCGAAGAAATCGCCGAAGTGGTTTCGCGCGCGACCGGCATTCCGGTCTCGCGCATGATGCAGGGCGAGCGCGACAAGCTGCTGCACATCGAAGAGAAGCTGCACGAGCGCGTGGTGGGGCAGGACGAGGCGATCGTCGCCGTGTCCGACGCGATCAGGCGTTCGCGCGCGGGCCTGTCGGACCCGAACCGCCCGTACGGCTCCTTCATGTTCCTCGGCCCCACGGGCGTCGGCAAGACCGAGTTGTGCAAGGCGCTGGCCGGCTTTTTGTTCGACACCGAGGAATCGATGATCCGCATCGACATGAGCGAATTCATGGAGAAGCATTCGGTGGCCCGCCTGATTGGCGCACCGCCGGGCTATGTGGGCTACGACGAAGGCGGCTACCTGACCGAGGCGGTGCGGCGCAAACCGTACAGCGTGATCCTGCTCGATGAAGTCGAGAAGGCGCACAGCGATGTCTTCAACGTGCTGCTGCAGGTACTCGACGACGGCCGCATGACCGACGGCCAGGGACGCACGGTGGACTTCAAGAACACGGTGATCGTGATGACCTCGAACCTGGGTTCGCACAAGATCCAGTCGATGGACAGCGACGATCCGGGCGTGGTCAAGCTGGCGGTGATGGCCGAGGTGCGCTCGCACTTCCGGCCGGAGTTCATCAACCGGATCGACGAGATCGTGGTGTTCCATGCGCTCGACGAGAAGAACATCGGCACCATCGCCAAGATCCAGCTCAAGCACCTGGAACAGCGCCTGGCGAAGATGGAGATGACGCTCGACGTGTCGGAAGAGGCCTTGCAGAAGATCGCGGAGGCGGGCTACGACCCGGTGTATGGCGCGCGCCCGCTCAAGCGCGCCATCCAGCAGCAGATCGAAAATCCGCTGTCGAAGCTAATCTTGTCGGGACGCTTCGGACCCAAGGACACCATTCCGGTGCGGGTCAAGGGCGGTAGCTTGAGCTTCGAGTAGTCGGTTTAGCGCGGGCAGGATCTAACTAATGATTTTGCCCCTAAACTTCGCTCCGTCATTCCCGCCTGCGCGGGAATGACGGAGCTTAGGTTAGCGATATTCTGCCTGCGTCAGTTGGTTCAACGCTTGCGGCGCACGCCGACCAGGCCAGCCAGGCCAAGCATGAAGAGCGCAATCGCGCCCGGCTCGGGAACCACGTTCCAGCCGATCACGTCAAAATACTGCACGTCCAGCGGCGACAGGCCGAGCTTTTCGCCACGGCCGGCGGTCGGGTCGAGCAGGCCCAGATGCAGGTCATCCTCCCAGTGGCTCGCTTGCTGGCCATCGCCGTAGGTCGAGCCGGTGGAGAAGGTCGCCAGGGTGGTCTGGCATTTATCGAGCGAGAAGAACTTGGTGCGCGTGTCGGCCGACCAGTCCAGGTCCGCCGCTTTCTTTTTGCTGTGCGCCGAGCAGCGATACAGGTCGCCCGGGGCGATGTAGCTGAACTCCGAGTCGGCATAGTCGCCGTCGCGGTTGTAGTCGAGGACGTCGACGCCGCTGATGAAGCCGAGCGCGTGGCCGATTTCGTGTGCGGCTACGCCGATGAAGTCATAGGCCTTGCCGTCGACGCCATTGTCCGGATCGAAGTCCCAGTCGAACAGGCTGCTGAAATTGATCTCGCCGTCGGAGACGTCGTCCTTGGCGCCGGCCAGGCCGACCGCGCGCGCGTTGGCGCGGGTCATGCGGATGCTGTTGTTGTTGTCGTCGCAGTTATCGTCCAGGAAGGGCGTGGCGCTGCCGATGCCCGACGGGTTGGTGCCGGTGCCGTTCATGATCACATTCAGGCAACTGGCGGTCGACAGGTTCGACACGGCTTTCTTGTCGCTGATGCTCCAGGAATCCTTGGCGAGCGCGTTGCGGTAAGCGTCGTAGCTGAACAGTTCCTGGGTCGATCCGGTCGAGCCGAGCACGCCCGGTTCAAGTGCCAGGAAGCCGATGTTCAGGTTCACCTGCACGTTATCCTGCAACACATTGGTCCAGCGCGCGGCGGCCGCCTGGAAGCCGGCCAGCGCCAGCGGATCCATGCCGGGCGCCGGGGTGAAGTTGATGACGAGCGCCTGCGCGGAGCCGGCGTAAGCGCACAGCAGGGCCGGCGCGATTTTCAGTAGACGTTTGAGGTTTTTCATTTCCGCTTTTCAAGGTGTCGCTGATTGGAATCAGACTATGATTATATTTTTAACCATGCTTGGTGCAATGTGGCATTGCCCGCATGGCGTACTCGTCAAAGCGTATTTTTAAAGCAAGTTTCGCGCCTGAAACTTAAGCCTTTGTTACTAAACATTAAATTTTGAACGAGGGCGGATTTGACAGTTGGAGTGTAAAGATATCCGACAGCGCCGGCGTGGGCGCGCGTATCGTGGCTGGAAAGAAAAAACCGCCATGCCTGCGTGTGCAGGGATGGCGGTCAGTGTGGAGAGAAGCGGACGGCGTGCGCGTCAGGCGCGGCCTTCACGCATGAAGCGCTGGATGTGATCGAGCATGACGGCGTCCGAATACGGCTTGCCGAGCAGGACATCGACACCGGCTTCGGCGGCCTTGACCTGGTAGGTTTCTTCGGCGCTGATCATGATCACGGGAATGTGCGCCGTTAGCGGGTTCTGGCGCACGTGCCTGGTCAGCTCGAAACCATTCATGCCGGGCATTTCGACGTCGGTGATGAGTACGTCGGGCATGCGTTCGGCGATCTGCTTCATCGCGTCGAGGCCGTCTTCCGCCATCGCTACCTGGAACTGATTGTTGACCAGCAAGCGGTTGGTTTTCACCCGGACCACTTTGGAATCGTCGGCGATCATGACGACGGTGTCGGTTGCGACCTTGGCCTGGTGGACGCGTGCGGGGGTGGCGGGAGCCGCCACCGGGGCCGGGGCCGCGACAGTGGGGGCGCTGTCCGCAGCCGCCAAGCGTGCCGCCGTTTCGGCGGCGATGCGTTCGGCTTCGGCGCGTGCCGCTTGTTCGGCGGCGACACGTTCAGCTTCGACACGTGCCGCTTGTTCCGCCGCGACACGTTCAGCTTCCACACGCGCAGCTTCTTGCACCGCAACGCGTTCGGCTTCAAGCCGGGCGGCCTGTTCGGCGGCAAGGCGTTCGGCTTCCCGGCGGGCGGCTGCATCAGCGGCGACACGTTCAGCTTCCGCTTGCGCGGCGGCGACACGTGCGGCTTCTTCCGCAGCTGCCTGTTCGGCCTGCAGGCGTGCAGCCTCGGCTTCGGCGCGCCGTTGTTCTTCCACGCGCGCCGCTTCTTGCGCAGCCAGGCGGTCCGCTTCGATCCGCTCGGCTTCGGCCGCCGCCAGGCGCTCGGCTTCGCGCCGCGCCGCCTCTTCGGCGGCGATGCGGTCCGCTTCGCGCTGGGCCGCTTCGATGGCGGCGATGCGCTCCGCTTCCTGCTGCGCGGCCAGTTCATCGGCAAGACGCTTCGCTTCAGCCTGCGCCGCTTGCTCGTCGGCGATGCGCTGTGCTTCCAGCTGCGCTGCCAGCTCGTCGGCCAGGCGCTTCGCTTCCAGTTGGGCGGCCTGCTCGTCGGCCAGGCGCGCCGCTTCCAGTTGCGCCGCTTGCTCTTCGGCGATGCGCTTCGCGTCGGCTTGCGCGGCTTGCTCATCGGCCAGGCGCGCCGCTTCCAGCTGCTCTGCCTGTTCGTCGGCGAGGCGTTGCGCGTCTTGCCGCGCAGCTTGCTCGGCGGCCAGACGCTCCGCTTCCATGCGGGCAATATTGATCGCGGCGATGCGTTCCGCTTCCACGCGAACGGCTGCGTCGAAGGCCATGCGCGCCGCTTCGACCCGCGCCGCTTCCTCGGCTGCAAGGCGTTCTTCTTCGATGCGGGCCGCTTCCACGGCGGCCAGGCGTTCGGCTTCCAGGCGCTCGGCCTCGGCAAGCGCCAGGCGTTCGGCTTCCAGCCGCGCCGCTTCCTCGGCGGCGGCGACGCGTTCGGCCTCGCGGCGGGCTGCCTCGCGCACCTCTTCCAGGCGCGCTTCTTCGGCGGCAGCCAGGCGCTCTTCTTCCAGGCGCGCTTGTTCCAGCGCCAACAGGCGGTTCTGTTCGTCCTGGGCGCGCGCTTCGGCGACCAAGCGGGCCTCTTCGACACGCGCGGCTTCCTCGGCGGCTTCCTTCTCGGCCTGGATGCGCGCGAAGCTCTTTGCTTGCTCGTTAACATCGAGCATGCTCGGTTCATCGCGTTGCTGGAGCTCCTTGATTTCGCGCTCGCGCAACTTGTAGATCACTACGCGGTACGCCACGTAGAGTAACAAAATGATCAAAACGCCTATGCCGACATTGGTTTCGTAACTTGAAGTAAACACGCGAACAGCTCTCCGTCGTTACCTTTTTTCAAGGCAATGGGTTAATAAAAGGCGATCTTGGTTCTAGGCAATAATGATACACCGGCGCGGGGGAGAACACGATGGATGGTTGTGGGCAATTCACGTCGGCTTGTGTCACGACAGATCGCAAGCGATTGAGGAAACTCGAGATTTAGTATCGCTTTATGCTACTTTTTCGGCATTTATGCACTGGCCTGGCAGGAAACGGCAGATCCCGACACTATTTTGCGCTGCACAAAAAAAGCCGGCGCATGCCGGCTTTACCACACACGCCGTCGCTTACACGGTCGGCGGATCGGTTTCGCGCTCGAATGTGCGGTGCCGCGCGAGCGCCAGCTTGAACTGCGCCAGCGCCAGCGTGGCGAGGGTGGCGTCCAGCCTGACGATGCCGGGGTCGTCGCAGCCGTCCGGCAGCGTCAAAGGAATGGTGGCGCTGGCGAGCAGGTCGGCGCCCTTGCCGAGGGCCAGGATCGGCTTGCCGTGGCGGTATTGCTCGCGCACAAAGTCGAGCACGCGCCCGTCGCGCGCCAGTGCGAGGACGGCATCGTCGCCGCCGCTCGCGACCATCGCGTCGTACACCACCGAGGGCGTGACGTCGAAGGTGGTTTCGACATGCAGCGGCTGGCCGTCCTGCGAGCTGACCTGTCCCAGCCGCTGGCCCACCAGGCGCGGCACGGCGCCCGCATCGAGCAAGGCCGCATAGATCGCGCGCACGGTCGCCCCGTCGGCGCCCGGCGCGACCAGGATGGCGACCTGGCGCGTGCGGATGCCGGTCTCGCCCGGCCGGCTGAGCAGGGACAGGGCGGGCGAGGGCGGGTAGACCGGCAGCGGCAAGCTGGTGGCCAGTGGCAGCGGCGGCGGCACCGCGATGCCGAGGCCGCACGCGACGGCGTGCGCCAGGGTCGCGTCCACATTGACCAGCCCGGCCACCATGCGGACCCGGATCGCCAGCGTTTCCACGCGCGTCAGTTCGAAGCGGAAGGCGTCGATGATGTGGGCTTTTTCGGGCGCGCTCTGGCTGATCCAGAACAGGCGCGCTTGCGAATAGTGGTCGGCGAACAGTTCCGGTTTGCCGCGCACTTTGTTGCCGATCACGGGCTCGGGCACGCTGACGAAACCGGCGCGGCCCACCTGGAACGGGCAACCGCCGGCCAGCGAGTTGGGCTCGTAGTTGACCCGGCCGCGGTTGATGGACTGCCGGTGGAAACCCTCGCGCTGGTTGTTGTGCACCTCGGCCAGTGGCGAGTTGATGGGGATTTCGTGGAAATTGGGACCGCCCAGGCGCGTGATCTGGGTATCCGGGTAGGAATGGTTGCGGCCCTGCAAGATCGGATCATTGGTGAAATCGATGCCGGGTACAATGTGCTGCGTGCAAAAGGCCACTTGTTCGGTCTCGGCAAAGAAATTGTCCGGGTTGCGGTTCAGGACCAATTTTCCGACCGGGAACACCGGGATCAGTTCTTCCGGAATCAGCTTGGTCGGATCGAGAATGTCGAAGGGGAAGCTCTCGGCCTGCGTTTCGGTGAATACTTGCAGGCCCAGCTCGTACTCGGGGAAGTTGCCCGCTTCGATGGCTTGCCACAGGTCGCGCCGGTGGAAGTCGGTGTCGAGCCCGCGCAGCTTGAACGCTTCGTCCCACACCAGCGAGTGGGTGCCCTGCAGCGGGGTCCAGTGGAATTTGCACAGGCGCACCTCGCCGCTGGTGTTGATCAGCTTGAAGGTGTGCACGCCGAAACCTTGCATCATGCGGTAGCTGCGCGGAATGGCGCGGTCGGACATGATCCACATCAGCATGTGGGTGATTTCGGGGCTGAGCGAGGCAAAATCCCAGAAGCTGTCGTGCGCGCTGGACGCTTGCGGCATGCCGTGGTGCGGCTCCGGCTTGAGCGCGTGGGCGACGTCGGGAAACTTCATCGGGTCCTGGATGAAGAACACCGGGATATTGTTGGCGACCAGGTCCCAGTTGCCTTCGTCCGTGTAGAACTTGACCGCAAAGCCGCGCACGTCGCGCGCCGTGTCGGGCGAGCCGCGCTCGCCGGTGGCGGTGGAAAAGCGCACGAACGCCGGGGTGCGCTTGCCGGCGTAGGCGAAGGGGGCGGCGCGGGTCAGCTGGCCCAGGTCCTGGTAGGATTCGAAGTAGCCATGGGCGGCCGAACCGCGCGCGTGCACGACGCGCTCCGGGATGCGCTCGTGGTCGAAATGCGTGATTTTTTCGCGCATGACGAAGTCTTCCAGCGCGATCGGTCCGCGCAGGCCGATCTTGAGCGAGTCCTGGTTGCTGGCAACAGGAATGCCCTGGTTAGTGGTCAGGCGTTGTTCGGTATCGTCGGCGCGCACGCGGTCCAGCGAACTGTTGAGCGCGTTGACGCCCAGGTGCGCAGTGCCGTCCCCGACCTTGGGCGAGGCGATGTTTTCGGTGCTGGTGCTGGCCGTGGCCAGCGGGGTCGACGCCGCATAGGCTTCGCCGGTATGCGGCGTTAATGCTTGGTCGCCATATTCGAGCGGCTTGGTGGCGTTGAAGGGCCGCTCGTCGGCCAGGTCGGCTTCGCCGCCGGCCTTTTCCAGCAGGCGCTCGGCGATCGGGTTGGTGGTGCCCAGGCTGCCGGGCAAGGTCGGGTCCGAGGGACCCGCGACGGTGCTGAGAACGGAACCTGCGCCGTCGGTGGACGGTCCGCTTTTTTTACGTGTGACCATGGATTACCTCTTAGAAAGAGTGGGGCCGGCGCCCCTGGCTTGTCGAGTTTGCATCGCTCAGGCCCCGCGTGCTTGATCACGGACAGGCGATGCGGCGCGGGAGATCAGGGCGCCGCCAGTGCCACCCTGCCGGTGGACGAACAACAGGGAGAAGGTGCATGGAAACTTTGTCGGATACCTGCCGGACCTTGCTCGAACGCAGCAAGCGTTTCGGGCCGCTGTATGGCGACCGGCTCGCCAGTCACTTGCCGATGACGCTCATCGCGCTCGATCGCATGGGCGCGCCGGCGGACAGCATGGCGCGCGCTTTCGACGCCAACGCGCGCCAGTTGCAGGCGCGTGACGCCGAGCTCAGCCCGGTCACGTACGCGGCCGACTGGCTGGGCCAGGGCCGCAATGGCGGCGGGCTGGAACGGTATTTCCAGGCGTGCGCAGGGCGCGACGGGCCGGATGCCGTACTGCGCGACTGGGTGTCGCGCCTGTTGCCGGGCGTGTCGGCGTCGGCTTTTCATTGCCTGATCCGGCTGGCGTACGCGCTTGACGCCGGCGAGCATGACGAAATCTGCGCCGCGCTGGCGTACTGGGTCATGGAATACGCGACCCTCGACTTGCCGCCGGACACGGTCAACGCCACGCCGGCCGCGGTCGCCGCGCGCCTCGCTGCGGCGGTGGCCGGCCATGCACCGTGGGACGGCATCATTATCGACCGCATGCGGCAGGCTGCGCGCCACCCTGGCGTGGCCGGGACGGCGATCCAGCCATCCGGATTGGACCTGCGGCAGGTGGCGCAGTTCGCGCTCGGCGCCTATCATGCGCACGAAGATTTCACGCTCTTGCATACCGTTACGGCATGCCACGCATTCCGGCTGCTGCTGCCGTATGCCGGCGAGCCGCGCCGCGCGCTGCGCTACCTGTGGGAGGCGGTCGTGGTCGCCACCTTGACGGTCGAGCCCGCCGCCGCCACGCCGGCCGCCGCCGCCGTGGGCATAGACTGGCAAGCCTGCCTGGCGCAAGCTGCGCGGGCCACCGATGCGCACGTCGTCAAGCTGTGCTGGTCGGCGTATTGCGAGCACCTGGCCTACGGCGATGCGCGCTATCTCGCGATTGCCGCGCGTAAGCTGGCCGCGCAATGACCAGAAAGGACCATGTGAAACTGAATCACCTGCTGTTGTCGATGCTGGCGCTGATGGGGAACCCTGGTACCTGCCTGGGGCAACAAGACGGACTCCCTGCCGCGCCGGCGTCGGGAAGCGTGGATCTGTCGGCCACGTTCGGGCCGGGGCGGCTCGATGTGGCATTCGCCGCGCCGGGGGCCAAGGCAGCGGTCGCCAGCGTCACGCTGCGGCTCGGCGCGCTCGTGACCACGTTGCCGGCCTGCCTCGTCGAACGCTTGCCATCGCGGCAGATGGCGCAGATCAGCGCCGCACAAGCCTGGAGCCATGAGGAAAGCGGTCCGTCCAGGCTCAGCCTCACCTTTGTCGCTCCCGAGGCAGTCGCGGCGAGCCGGCGCCCGGACCCGGTCGTCATGTTGTTCGACGTGCGGACGGCGAAACTGGCCGACATCCACACCTTTACGATCGATGGGGATGAACACAGTCGCCGTTACGTCAACCTGGACATCGCGGCGATGTGCCCGCCACACGAGCTGGACGCGGTGTTCGATCCGGCGGCCCGGCGCAACATGCGCAAGCTTCCCAAGCAATGAGCAGAAAGAACCACGTGAAACTACACCAACTGCTGTTGCTGGGCGCATTGATGGGAAGCAGCGGCGCCTGCCTCGCTCACGTTGATACCATCGTTAAATTTTCCCCGGATGGAATGATGGACACGATTCCGGACGAGTTCGGGCCGGCTCAGATGAAGGTGGCCTTCGCTCTGCCAGGGGCGAAACACGCCGTCGACGGCGTGACCCTGCAGCTCGGCAGGCACGTGACGACGCTGCCGGCCTGCATCGTGGCGCTCCTGCCGTCACGGCAGATGGCGCAAGTGAGCGCCAGTGCGTCCTGGTACCACGAGGGCATCAGTACGCTGCCGGATTACCTCGACATTCACTTTGCCGCAGCCGGGACAGTCAAGGCGCGCAGGTTACGGACGTATGTCGCCATATTATTCAACTTGCGCACAGCGAAAATAATCAATATCAAAAAGGTCATCGCCGGTCCGGCCGAGGGAGAACAACGTTCTGTCGGCATGGGACTTTTGCAACGATGTTCAGCACAGGAACTTGACGCGGTATTTGATCCGATGCACCGGCTCAACGCGCGATGATGTCGCCCAACAAGTCGCCCAACAAGTCGCCCAACAAGTCGCCCTTGAGCACCATGGTCGAGCGGCCATCTTCGCCCAGCAGGAACAGGCCGCGCCCGTTCGAGTAGAGACGATGCAAGCTCAAGCGGCGCTGTCCACGGCGAAAAATGCCGACGGCGAACTGCCGAAGGTCTTTTTGAACATCGCCGAAAACGCCGACTGGCTGGCGTAACCGAGCTCCCCTGCCACCTGCGAGAGCGGCATGCCGCGCGCGATCAGCGGCGCGGCGTGCGCCAGGCGCACTTGCTGGCGCCAGTGGCCGAAGCGCATGCCCAGCTCGCTTTCGAACAGGCGGGTCAGGGTGCGCTCGGAGGCGCCGACCCGGGCCGCCCACTGGCCCAGGGTCAGCTGGCAGGCGGGGTCGTCGATCAGGGCCGCGCACAGGGCGCCAAGGCGCTTGTCTTGCGGCAGCGGCACCCGCATCGGCCGCGTGGCCGCGCCGGGTAACTCGTCGAGGATCAGTTCGGCCAGCAGCGTTTCGCGCGGACCGGCGCCGGTCTCGCCGAGCGCAACGATCAGTTCGCGCAACAGCGCCGACACCGCCAGCACGCGGCACTCGTCGCCTTCGAACGGGGCGCGCGCGGCCAGGATGCCGAGCGGGCGCAGGCGCGCATCTTCCAGCACATGGACCGAGTGGGTCACTTCCGGCGCCACCCAGATCGCGCGCAGCGGCGGCAGGATCCAGCTTGCGCCGGGCGTGGTCACGCGCAGCACCCCGGACAGGGCGAAGGTCACCTGGCCCCAGGCATGCCGGTGCGGATCGAGCGACTGGGTGATGTCGAGGTCGCGGGCGAGGGCGCGTACCGGCCGCGCCGGGGTCGGCGCCAGATCGGGAGCTTGCCAGCGGGTATGGGTAAGGATGGTCAGGGACACGGTCGGCTCGGGAGGCATTTGGCGGATTTGCGACAAAGTATGGCTTCCTGTCTCAAAACTGTCGATGGCTTTTTGCTTACACTGACATCTGCTCAACTAAGGATGCTTTATGAACACACCCACCCTGCGCGACGATGCGCGTGTCATCGGCCTGGTCAGCCTGGCGCACGGCGTATCGCACTTCTATCACCTGATCCTGGCAGCCTTGTTCCCGTGGCTCAAGCCCGCCTTCGACCTGTCGTACGCCCAGCTGGGGCTGCTGATGACCTTGTTCTTCATGGTCTCCGGCATCGGCCAGGCCCTGTCCGGTTTCGTGGTGGACAAGGTCGGCGCGCGCCGCGTGCTGTTTTGCGGGCTGGCGCTGCTCGGCACAGCGGCCCTGGTGCTGGCGGGCGCGCACAGCTATGTGATGCTGGCGGCCGGGTCGATGCTGGCCGGCCTGGGCAACGCCGTGTTCCATCCGGCCGACTACACCTTGCTGAACCAGCGCGTGAGCCGCGCCCGCATCGCCCACGCCTTTTCGCTGCACGGCATCAGCGGCAACCTGGGCTGGGCTGCCGCGCCGGCGTTTTTGGCCGGCATCGCCGCGCTGGCCGGCTGGCGCATCGCCCTGTTGTCGGCCGCCGCCATTCCCTTCGCCACCTTGGCGCTGCTGTTCTTTCAACGCGCCCACCTGCGCGCCGACCCGGCCCCGCCGCAGGCGGCCGGCACGGCGCAGGACGGCTCGTTCGCCTTCATGAAGTTGCCGGCGGTGTGGATGAGCTTCGGCTTCTTTTTCCTGACCGCTATTGCGCTGGGCGGGATCCAGAGTTTTTCGTCGGCCAGCCTGGTGGCGCTGTACGGCATTTCGCTGGCCTCGGCCACCACCGCCTACACCGCCTACATGCTCGCGTCCGCCGCCGGCATGGTGCTGGGCGGCTTTCTGGCGACGCGCGCCAAGCGCCACGACCGCACCATTGCGCTCGCCTTCGTCTGCGCCGCGCTGATGGCGCTGCTGGTGGGGGCGGCCGTGGTGCCGGGCTGGATGGCGGTGGTGCTGATGGGCGGAATCGGCCTGGCCGCCGGCGTCGCCGGTCCCTCGCGCGACCTGCTCATACGCGCCGCGGCCCCGAAAAACGCGACCGGCCGCGTATTCGGCATCGTGTACTCGGGCCTCGACAGCGGCCTGGCGCTCGGTCCGCTACTGTTCGGCGCCATGATGGACCGGGGTCATCCGGCCTGGGTGTTCGGCTGCATCGCCCTGTTCCAGGTGCTGGCGATCGGCACCGCCCTGACCGTGGGCGGCAGCAGCCGGGCGCCGGCGCTCAAGCAAGCCTGAGCGCCAGGCTACTCAGGTGGCCGGGCACAGGCTGGCCACGCCCAGCAGCGCGTAGCGCACCCGGTACGGCTTGAAACCGAGGATGGTCTTGAAGCGCCGCAGTCCCTCGGAGGCGCCGAACCAGGTGTCGTACATGGCGTAGCGCACGCTGCGCTCGGCGATCAGCATGCTGACGATCTCGACGATCATGAAGTGCATGACGCCATCGTTGTTGCGGTAGCCGAGCAGGCGCGAGAACAGGGCGAAGTTGCCGTAGATACCCAGTTCGCAGTACGCGACCAGCTTGCCCGACGCATCGAGTACGCCGAAATAGCGGAAGTTCTCGCGGTCGGTGTAATGCGCTACCCGGTCCTGGTAGCCGGCTGCCATGGGCCGGCCCTGGCGCTCGGGCATGGACTGGTTGATGGCGTGGATGTCGTCGACATAGCGGTTGCGCTCGATGCGGGTGAACTGGTAGCCGCGCGCCTGGGCGCGCCGCGCGAAGAAACCGCCCCAGTTGCGCTCGCCGATCGAGTCGCGGTACTGCGCGCTTGATGCGAATTGCCCGATGTCGAGCAGGGCCGCGCCGATGGTCTTGTTGCCGATGATGCGGTAGCGCGGATGGCGCCGGGTGAAATGGCGGTAGGTGGCGCCCACGTCGGCGGGCGCGAGCGCCGTGTCGAATTGCAAGTGAGCGAGCGGCAGTTTGACGATCGCGGCGAGAATGTCCCACAGGCGCCGGAGCTGTGACAGCGTGCTGAGCATGCATGCCCCCTTGACGTGAAAGAGGAGCCGATTATGGCGCGCTTCGGGCGCCGCGTCAGCCGCTCCCTGCGCTTCGCTTGTGACACATCACGCGCACCGCGAATGCCTGGTTTTCGCGGGAACCCGAACGCCGTTCGCGTGGTCGTACTTCATGCAGCGGCAGGCGCGCGCAGGGGCGGCGGCGGCAATCGCTTAGAATTGTTCTCATTTCACCTTTTGCGAGCGAGCCGACATGACTTTTGCCACCACCGACCTGTGCGACGACCATCCCGACCTGCTGGAAGAGGGCCGCATGGCCGTGCTGCCGCCGCTGTTCAGGCACTACGGCCAGCACCTGCGCTTTTGCGGCAGCGTGACCACACTAAAAGTATTTGAAGATAACGCCCTGGTGCGCGCCACCCTGGAAGCGCCCGGCAACGGCAATGTGCTGGTAATC
Source organism: Massilia sp. CCM 8734 (assembly GCF_011682155.1). Classification (NCBI taxonomy): domain Bacteria; kingdom Pseudomonadati; phylum Pseudomonadota; class Betaproteobacteria; order Burkholderiales; family Oxalobacteraceae; genus Massilia; species Massilia sp. CCM 8734. Next base: position 41,052 of record NZ_WHJI01000035.1, on the reverse strand, counting down.
GACGGCGGCGCCAGCCTGCGGCGCGCGCTGGTGGGCGGCCAGCTGGCGTTATTGGCGCAAAACAATGGCTGGAGCGGCATCGTGGTCGACGGGTGCGTGCGCGACAGCGAGGAAATCAACGCCTGCGCCATCGGGGTGCGCGCGCTGGGCACGCATCCGCAAAAGAGCAGCAAGCTGGGCGCGGGCGAGCGCAATGTGCGCATCTGCGTCAGCGGGGTGGCGGTGCAGCCGGGCGACTGGTTGTATGCCGATGCCGACGGCATCGTGGTGGCGCAGCGCAAGCTGGCCTGACAGGGAGGGAAGGGCGCGGAAAAGCGGAAAACAGCGGGGAAGGGCGTCGAACCAGCGTGCGCGCGGCGGCCGCAGCCGCCGCGCAGGTATTATCAGAACGCTGGCATGTCGAGCGCCTTGGCGACGTCGACCTTGAACTTGGCGGCCTGGTCCTCGTTGGGGATTTCCTTGGACAGCGCCATGACCACGGCGCGCACATCGGTGGCGCCGTCGAAGTGGTCGGCGCAGACGATTTCGGCCATCGGACCGACATACTTGACCAGGCAACGCTGCAAGGTGGCCTTGATGTCTTGTGTCAGGCCCGGCGTGGCGGCCGGGCGGGCGGCCGAGGCTTCCGCGCGTGGCGCAGCCCCGCCCAGCACGCCAGTGCCCGGCAAGTCGTCCAGGGTGCCGTCAAGGTAGCCCAGCACGATTTCGGTCGGCCAGTCCAGTCCGTCGGCATTGACGACGCCGGCCTTGTCCAGGGTCAGGCGCGCATTTTTCATGGTGCGCATGATCGCCAGGCCGTCGCGGCCGCGGCGACCGCGGCACAGGATGAAGACGATCTTGCCGCCTTGCAGGTGAACCTGGGCCATGCGGTTGTCGTCGCTGATCAGCAACGCAGTCCCACTGACGCGCTGCGAGCAAAAGCCAGCGATCTGGTCGACCACGTCGATAAATGGCATGAATTCCGGTTGTGACATATCAGTATCCTCTCATCGGTATCAAACCTTCTTACGCAGGCGATCCATTGCCAGCTGGATGCTCACGCCGAGGCGATCAATGGCACGGGCCAGCGAACCGATCTCGTCGCCGCGGGCCGTTTGCGGAATGTTGACTTTCAGTTCGCCGTTGCTGAGCTGAACGGCAATCGCGGTCAGATCGTTGATCGGACGGGTCAGGGCCTTGCCGAAGAAAATGGCGACGCCGATGACCAGGAGGACGGCCGCGGCGATCAGGATGCGCGCGTCGCGTTCCATCTTGTGCATGGTGGCGAAGGCTTCATCGTAGTCCTGTTCAATCAGCAAAGTCCAGCCTTGTGGCAATTTACGCATGAAACCCATGACTTTACGGTCTTCGGCGGTATAGGCGACCGGCGCGTCGACGATGCCGGCCACTTTGAGCGCCGGGTAGGCGCTGAAATCTTGCAGCGCGGTACGCACCTTGGACGAGTCGCCGTGGGCGATGACCTTGTTGTTGCCGTCGAGCAGGATCGCGCGGCCAGTGTCGCCGATGCGGATATCGGTCACGATCTTGGAAATATCGGCCAGGTTCATCGACATGGCCAGCACCCCGACCAGGGCGGCGTTGACGTCGCGGATCGGGGTGGCCACGATCAGCGCCGGCTTGCCGGTGGTTTTGCTGATCGCTACCTGGCGGCCGACCGGCTGCCCCTTCATCACGGCCTGGAAGTACGAACGGTCGCCGTAATTGATCGGGGCGCCGCCGTCGTTACGGGCGGTGTTCGAACCATCCGGTGCGATCGTAAACATCAGGAACGACCATTCGTAGGCCTTGCCGGTCGCCTTCAGGATCGGCACCTGGCGCTCGGTCTTCATCGACACCACGTCGGCCAGGCGGCTGGTCTGGCCCATGGCGTGCAGATTGGTCTCGTCCCACGCGTTGATGCCATTGGCAACGGTGTTCATGGTCAGGACCAGGCTTTGCGACACGTTATCGGTCAGTTCGCGCTGCGCCGCCCTTTCGCTGATCAGCCACAGCGTACACAGCGGGATCAATGTGGCTGCGAGCAAGGTAATGAGTACCTTGTGAAAAATATTGAGAGTAAATTTTGAGTTCATACTGCGCCTTCGTAATATAGGTCTGCTTGACGTGGCAGATCGGCCAGCGTATCGGACATCAAGATACCGATTGCTGGGCCGACATTAAAACAAGGTGTCGGACTTTTGTATCTGGCAATCCCGTTCGCTTGGCGCGCAACGGGATCGGACATTCGGAAGTCACTGTTGGAAGGGTTGCACTGTCCGTCATGGAGCGCGCCGCCCTTGTTCAGCGACATCGGAGCGCGATCTTCAGCAGTGTATTAGGGTTGCTCGTAAGCACATTATTATACCGGTCTTTACCAAAAGCATGGGTTTTCGGGCAATTCTCGTTGTATTTCGTGAGAATTACATCGTATTGTGTTTTCGATGCAACAATTTCTTCGCTGAAGATAGAACAGGCGGCAACATGCCGCCGGCTCGTTCAGCTCTTCTTGCGCAGGCGATCCATGGCCAGCTGAATACTGACGCCGAGGCGGTCGATGGCGCGGGCCAGGGCGCCGATTTCGTCGCCGCGTTCGGTCTGCGCGATGGTGACCTGCAATTCACCATTGCTGAGCTGACGGGCGATCGTGGTCAGTTCGTTGATCGGACGGGTCAGGGCCTTGCCGAGGAAAATCGCGACGGCGATCACCAGTACGATGCTGACCGCGATCAGGATGCGCGCCTCTTTTTCCATGCGCTTCATGGTGGCGAACGCTTCGTCGTAGTCTTGTTCAACCAGCAAGGTCCAGCCTTGCGGCAATTTGCGCATGAAACCGATCACCTGGCGGTCTTCCGACGAGTAGACGACAGGGGCCTGGGCCAGGCCGGCCACCTTGAGTGCCGGATAGGCGCTGAAATCCTGCAGCGCGGTACGCACCTTGGAGGAGTCGCCGTGGGCGATGACTTTGTTGCTGGCGTCGAGCAGGATGGCGCGGCCGGTTTCGCCGATGCGGATATCGGTCACGATCTTGGAAATATCGGTCAGGTACATCGACATGGCCAGCACGCCGACCAGGTTGGCGTTGGCGTCCTTGATCGGGGTGGCCAGGATCAGCGCCGGCTTGCCGCTGGTCTTGCCTATGACCACCTGGCGGCCGACCGGCGCGCCCTTGATGACTTGCTGGAAATAGGAGCGGTCGCCGTACGGGGTCAGGGCGCCGCCATCGTTACGGCCGACGTTGGAGCCGTCCGGCGCGATCGTAAACATCAGGTACGACCATTCGTAGGCGGTGCCGGTGACCGACAGGATCGGGTTTTGCAACTCGGCCTTCATGGAAATCATGTCGTCCAGGCTGCTGGCCTGGGTCATGGCGCGCACGTTGGTGCTGTCCCAGGCTTCGATGCCGTCGGCCACGGTATCCATGGTCAGGACCAGGGATTGCGAGACATTCTTCGTCAACTGGCTCTGCGCTGCCTTATTGCTGACCAGCCACAGGGTAATCAGGGGTATCAAGGTCACCGCCAGCAGGGTGATGAGTACTTTGTGGAAGATGTTAAGAGTAAATTTTGAGTTCATGAGGTGCATTCGTAATGTAGGTCTGCTTGACGTGGCAGATCGGCCAGCGTATCGGACATCAAGATACCGGTTGCTGGGCCGACACTAAACAGCGTGCCGGGCTTTTATCTGGCAATCATCCCGCTCCTCGGCGCAAGGGGTTAGGGATGAGGAAATGTTGGCAGGAGTTGCACTGTGCGCCATGGAGTGCGTCGCAATCTGCCTGGAGACGTCATGTGCGTCGGGTGGCAGTGATTAAGGATTGCCTGAGAGCACATTATCCTACGGGGCACCAAGGGAAGCATGGGTTTTCGCGCGATTCCTGTTGTTTTTCGTGAGTATTATACCCCCGTGTGTCTTCTGTGCAACACGCGACGCCCTATTTTGGTGCGCGTGCGGCCGCACCTTGGCGCCGATCAGTATCCTCGCCGCAAAAAAGCTGCCGGATTTCATCAGGCGCGGAGGGTATTTCATAATGCGGAATAGCGTGGTGCGTTTGCACCATCACGCTCTTCCATTTAGAGAAATTCCATCCCGTATCATGAAAAACTAATTTCAAGTTGTTGATTTTTAACGAGTTAAATTTAGTTATATGTCTTATATAAGAGTGTTGTTGCAGCGCGCAAAACGGTCTATCATTTGTTCAAGGCATTTCATTTCTTAACTCGGCTTTCAATTAGGAGAACACCATGGCAACTCGTGAACAGCAAGTAGCAGAACTGCAAAAAGATTGGGACACCAACCCGCGCTGGAAAGGTGTTGTACGTAACTACACCGCAGCGGACGTGGTGCGCCTGCGCGGCTCGCTGAAGATCGAGCACACGCTGGCCAAGCGCGGCGCGGAAAAACTGTGGGACCTGGTGAACAACGAGCCTTTTGTCAACGCCCTCGGCGCCATGACCGGCAACCAGGCCATGCAGCAGGTCAAGGCCGGCTTGAAAGCCATCTATCTGTCCGGCTGGCAAGTTGCCGGCGACGCCAACGTGGCCGGTGAAATGTATCCCGACCAATCGCTGTATCCGGCCAACTCGGTGCCGCTGGTTGTGCGCCGCATCAACAACACCTTCCAGCGCGCCGACCAGATTCAATGGTCCGAAGGCAAGGATGACATCGATTACTTCGCACCGATCATCGCCGATGCCGAAGCCGGTTTCGGCGGCGTGCTCAACGCCTACGAACTGATGAAGTCGATGATCGACGCGGGCGCCGCCGGCGTTCACTTCGAAGATCAGCTGGCATCGGTCAAGAAATGCGGCCACATGGGCGGCAAAGTGCTGGTGCCGACCCGTGAAGCCGTCGAAAAGCTGACCGCCGCGCGCCTGGCGGCCGACGTGATGGGCACCTCGACCCTGGTGATCGCCCGTACCGACGCCGAAGCGGCCGACCTGTTGACGTCCGATGTGGACGACAACGACCGTGAATTCTGCACCGGCGAGCGCACCGTGGAAGGCTTCTATAAAGTCCGTCCGGGCATCGAGCAAGCCATTTCGCGCGCCATTGCCTACGCTCCGTTCGCCGACCTGGTCTGGTGCGAAACCGGCAAGCCGGACCTGGCTTTCGCCAAGCAGTTCGCCGACGCCGTGCACGCCAAGTTCCCTGGCAAGATGCTGGCCTACAACTGCTCGCCATCGTTCAACTGGAAAAAGAACCTGGACGACGCCACCATTGCCAAGTTCCAGAAAGAATTGGGCGCCATGGGTTACAAGTTCCAGTTCATCACCCTGGCCGGCTTCCACGCCCTGAACTACGGCATGTTCAACCTGGCGCACGGCTATGCGCGCCGCCAGATGTCGGCCTTCGTCGAGCTGCAGGAAGCCGAATTCGCCGCCGCCGACAAGGGCTTTACGGCCGTCAAGCACCAGCGCGAAGTCGGTACCGGCTACTTCGACGCCGTCACCCAGACCATCCAGCAAAACCAGAGCTCGACCACCGCGCTGCATGGTTCGACCGAAGATGAACAATTCTTTGACGAAAAGAAAGTAGCCTAAAAGCTATTGATCCGCGGCGCTTCCAAAAGGAGCGCCGCCAGCGCGACGGCCGGCACAGTTGCTCGGACAAGGGCCGTCGCGCGCCCCTGCGGGTGCAAACGCACAGCGCCTTCCCCCTTGTTCGCGGCATGCTCACGGCGCGCGGACAAGGGGGAGGGCGTTGTGCATTTACGCGCTTTTTGCGTCGAATCCCTCTTTATAGGAGATAATGGCGTCTCAGATCCCCCTTTTTTATGGAATTCCCACGTTATGTTGAGCTACCGCCACGCCTTTCACGCGGGTAATCACGCCGACGTCCTGAAGCATTTCGTGCAGATTCAGCTGCATGAATATATGAATCAGAAAGACACGGCCTACACCTATATCGACACCCACTCCGGTGCCGGCGTGTATGCGCTCGATGGCGGTTACGCGTCCAAGAACGCCGAATACGAAACCGGCATCGGCCCGCTGTGGGAGCGTAACGACCTGCCCAAGCCGCTGGCCGAGTACGTCAAGCTGATCAAGGAACTCAATCCGAGCGGCAAGATGCGCTACTACCCGGGTTCGCCGTACTGCGCCGACAAGCTCATGCGCGAGCACGACCGCCTGCGCCTGTTCGAACTGCATCCGGCCGACAGCAAAATCCTGGCCGACAATTTCCGCAAGGTGGCGGAGCATGCCGCCGCCCAGGGCGAGCGCCCGAGCGCGCGCGGCCGGCGCGTGCTGATCGAGCGCGGCGACGGTTTCCACGCCCTCAAGACTTTGTTGCCGCCGCCCTCGCGCCGCGCGCTGGTGCTGATCGACCCGCCCTACGAAGACAAGCAGGATTACCGCAAGGTGCGCGATGCGCTCGACGATGCGCTGGTGCGCTTCCCGTCGGGCATCTACGCAGTCTGGTATCCGGTGTTGCAGCGCATGGAATCGCGCCAGTTCGCCGACAAGCTCAAGCGCCTGGCGGCCAAGGACTGGCTCAATGTCACCCTCACCATCACCACCCCGGGCCCGGATGGTTTCGGCCTGCACAGCAGCGGCATGTTCATTCTCAATCCGCCGTACACGCTCGAGCCGACCTTGCGCCAGGTGATGCCTTACCTGGTGCAAGTGCTGGGCAAGAATGCCGACGCCACCTACGTGATCGAAAAAGGCACGCAAGTGACCGGCACGGCTGCCGCCCGTACCGGCGCCAATGGCGCTGCGCGCATGCCGGTCGGTAACGCCCGCAAGGCCAGCCCGACCGCCGGCACCGGCAGCCTGCGCCTGCCCGGCCAAGCTCCCGCCGGCACCCCCGGCGCGGCTGGCGGCGCACCACGCGCGCCAGCGGTCAAGCGCTCCAGCATTGCCGCCGCCGCGGCCGGCAAGAGCGCCCGTCCCACCGAAGCCGGGGTCACGCGCAAGAGTGCGCGCCCTGCCGACAGTGGCACAGCGGGCAAGAGCGCCCGTCCGACCGGTCCACGCAACAGCGGTCCACGCCGTCCTTAGTAGTATAGTCATCGCAGGGCGCCGTTGTTGGCGCGCCTGTTTTCCGGATTTCCCATGCCTATTGACACCGTGGCCGAGCTGGCGCTGCCGTCCGACGATTTTTTTCTCGCGCGCCAACCGATTCTCGGACGTAACCAGCGACTGGTTGCCTTTGAACTCTTATTTCGCAGCGCCAATGGCGGCGACGCGAATGTGACCGATCACGCCGCCGCCACGGCGGCCGTGATTTCGCACGCGTCCCAGCTCGGCATGGCCAAGGTGGTCGGCGAGCGCCTGGCGTTCGTGAATGTCGACGATATCGTCTTGATGAGCGACTTCGTGCGCTTCCTGCCGCACGACAAGGTCATCCTCGAAATTCTCGAAACCGTCCAGGCCACCCCGGCATTGGTCGCCCGCGTGGCCGAGCTCAAGGGCTTTGGCTTCACCTTTGCCCTCGACGATGTGGTGGAAGAGTCCGACGACCTGCGCAAGTTGGTCGACCTGGTCGACATCATCAAGGTCGATGTGCAGGCGGTGGCGGCGGTCGACCTGCCCAAGCTGGTGGCGGCCCTGAACGGGCGTCATAAAAAGCTGCTGGCCGAAAAGGTCGAGACGGTCGAAGAGTTCGAGATGTGCATGGCGCTCGGCTTTGAGTATTTCCAGGGATATTACTTTGCGCGCCCGGCCATCCTCAGCGGCAAGAAGATAGCGCCGTCGGAACTGGTCATCCTGCGCTTGCTCGACCTGATCAATTCCGATGCCGACAATGCCGAGATCGAACGCGCGGTCAAGCGCGACGCCCTGATCAGCCTGAACCTGCTGCGCCTGGTCAACACCCCGGCGGCGGGCGCGCGCGGGCGCATCGATTCGCTGAGCGAAGCGTTGTATGTGCTGGGGCGCCAGCAATTGCAGCGCTGGTTGCAGATTTTGCTGTACGCCAAGCCAGGTGCGGCGGTCGAACTCAGTTCGCCGCTGTTGCAGATGGCCACCACGCGCGGCAAGCTGATGGAACTGATGACGCAGAAAGTGCCGCCCGAGCGCCGCGTCAGCGCCGAGGCCGGCTTCACGGTGGGCATCATGTCGCTGATGGATGCGCTGTTTTCGATGTCGATGCAGGATATTCTCAACACCGTGGTGGTGGCCGACGAAGTGCGCGCCGCCTTGCTCGAGCGCGAAGGCGTGCTGGGCGAGATGCTCAAGGTGGTCGAACTGGTTGACAACCCCAAGCGCGGGACGGAACTGGCCAGGGCGCTCAAGACGCTTGGCTTGAGCGCCAAGACCATGCGCGAGATCGAGATGGAAGCGTTTGGCTGGGTCAATGAACTGGTGACCTGAGACCTGCGCCATCCGGAAAAGGCTGGCGCAGCGTGGCATCGCGCTCGCGCGCTGACAATCGGTAAGGCGTAGTTTACCTTGCAAGCAACAGAATAAGCTCGTCCCGCGAGCGCAAATGTCGAGCTTCTGATTATCTGCAAGCAAACGTGCATCAGCGCTTGTTGGTCATCCGTGTGTTTCATACAGTCGAATGTCCGGGCCGTGCTCGGGCGGGTATTTTTTCAACTTACCGAAGGCTGACCATGAATCCGAAAAGGCTCGGTGTCCTCCTGCCGCTTCTATTGTTTGCTTCGACCGCTAGTGCAAGCAATCCCGATGACAACGCGACCCACGCCCAGGATTCGGGCGGAAGGAGTATGCAGCGCGTTTTCATCAACGAAAAGCGGCTTATAGGGGAAGAGCCACGTTTCGGCAGGCTGGAATACTTTCCCAGGTTCGCATATTCCAGGCCATCGCGATCCGGCGGGGCGCCAGTCAAGGCGGCGCCACCGTCGAAAGACAATTCCAACAAGGAGTCCGAAGAAAGTTGCAAGTCGACCGACAATCCCGTCGTGATCGCCACCGGCGAAAAACACAAGGATGAGTCTGATTTTGAATCACAGGGATTGTACGGCCTGTCGCTTACCCGCACTTACCGTAGCCGGCATGCCGAGGGCAGATTGTTCGGGAAACACTGGCTATCGAGCCTGGACCCACCGAAGCTGGTGCGCGCCACATGCTTCATTCCCAGTCCCGGCTGGCAGTGCGTGCCGCAGTCGATCACCCATGTCGATGAAAACGGATCATCCTATGTGTACACCTATGCCGGTAACGGACCGCTCGAGCGTCCGAACGACGCCACCACACCGCCGTCCGGCCAACCGAACCCTGGCGCAAATCCCCCGGCAGGCTCGCCACCACCGGCCAGGCCGAGCGAATTCTACTATCGGACCGGGGAGAACTCCCCGAAGTTAACGTGGAAAGCAGGAACCCAACTCATCCTAATCAGAAACAAATTCATTTATCGTTTTGATGCGCAAGGCCGCGCGCTGAGTATCGCTACCCTGTCCGGGGCGCTCCTGCGCGGCTACGACTATACCCCGTGGGATGCGCCGGGGGGATCGCGGCTGAGCGCCATCCGCAATGCACCCGGTCAGAGCGTCAAACTGAGCTGGGGTGCCAACGGGCTGGTGTCCAAAGTCCAGGATACGAATGACGCCATCTGGGACTATCAATATAACGCGCAGGGCATGCTGACCAGGGTGACATCTCCCGGTGCGGGTCCCGACCTGCGCGAGTATCATTACGAAGCGCCCGATCCGACCTTGCTGACCGGGATATCGATCGGCGGCATACGCTACAGCACCTACAGCTACCACGCCGACCGTCGAATCCATATCAGCGCACTCGCCGGCAATGAAGAAAGGGACGTCTTCAATTACGGCGACAAGCTGACGGTCGTCAGCGACGCGCGGGGACAGGAAACACACTACCGTTTCACCCAGATCCAGGGAGAGCTCAAGATCAGCAGGATCGACCGGCGCTCTACAGCGACCTGCTCGGGCGCAAGCGCATCGACGCAATACGACGCGCGAGGCTACCTGACGGAGACGCGCGACTGGAAGAACATCCCGACTCGCTATGCGTATGACGGCAATGGTCACCTGCTGCGCAAGGACACCGCGGCCGGCACGCCCGACGAGCTACGCCTGGAACATCGCTGGCAGAACGACGACCTCGTCGAGACGGTGTATAAAAGCGCAAGTGGCGATCCCCAGGCGAGCATCCGCTATGCCTATCACGCGGCCGGCCACGCCACCGGGCGGATTGCGGAAACCAGGATCAGCGACCTGAAAACAGGCCGCCAGCGCGTTACCAGATATGCTTACGGATTTTATCCGAACGGTACCTTGGCCCAGATCGTGACGATTCTGGAATCGAGTACCGGAGAGATAAAGACGTCTGAAAATTACGATGCGTATGGCCGCGTGATTTCAGTTGTTAATGCGCTTGGGCAAAGCGCGACGATGGGCGGCTATACGGGGCTGGGCATGCCGGGAATGAGCACGGATGTGAATGGCGCCACTACCAGCTACACCTACAAACCGAACGGCACGGTGGCAACGATGACCGAACCGGGCAATCGCGTAACCCGCATTACCTACAACGGCGCGCGCCAGCCGATTGTCATCAGCCAGCCCGATGGCAGCGTCCAGCGCTTCGTTTATACCGCGTCCGGGCGCCTTGAGTCGGTCGGCAATGCGCAGCATCAGTACGCCACGATCAGGTACGATGTCGGCGCCAATTCTTTGCGCAGCACGTCGGCGCGCAGCGTGCCATCGGCAGGTGCGGGCGGCCCGACCGGCACGCCAGGCGGCGAGTTCAGTAGCTTGACGCTTCTCGATTCCCTGGGGCGGCCGTATCAAAAGATAAACAGCAAGGGAGAGCGCGAAGACACCCGTTACGATGCGAACGGGAACGTCGAAGCGGAATACGGCGGCGATGGGCGCGGCACGTTCTACGAGTACGACGCCCAGAACCGGCTGGTGAAGCAGACCGCGCCCGATGGCGGCATCACCTTGTTCGATTATGACGCGGCCGGACGGCTGGAGGTCGTCGTCGACCCGCGCAACGTCAGGACCAGCTACGCCTACAACGGTTTCGGCGACATCACGGGCATATCCAGCCCGGATACCGGCTCGACCACGTTCGAGTACGACGACCTTGGCCGGCGCATCAGCGAAACGCGCGCGGACCAGAAGGTGATCCTTTACGGATGGGACGCTCTGGGACGCATGCGCTGGCGCCACAGTGGCGGCACCACCGAATCGTTCAACTACGACGAAGGCAATTTCGGCAAGGGAAGGCTGACCAGCATTGCCGATGTCACCGGCCGCACCGATTACGCCTATGACATCGCCGGCCGCATCGTCAGTCAGAGAAACGATATCTACGGCGTCAAGTTCGCAACCTACTGGGGATACGACGCCGCCGGCCGCAAAAGCGCCATGAGCAATTCGAGCGGCTTTGGCGTCGGTTACGACTATGACGCGTACGGGCGCCTGTGGCGGGTGCGCAGCACCCTGGGCGGCAAGTGGGCGACCCTGGCGAACGGATTCATCTACCAGCCGGCGACCGACCGCCTTTACGGCTGGCGCTTCGGCAACGGCCTGCCGCGCATGCTGACTTTCGACCAGGATGGGCGTCTGGACCAGTTGGCCACGCCTGGTGTGCACAGTCTGGGCTTCGATTACCACCCGAAAGGGACAATCTCGAAAGTCGTCGATGCGGTGTTTCCGGAACTGACGACGGACTACGGCTACGACGAGGCCAGCCGGCTGGCCACTGCGACGCGCAGCGGGGACAACCAGTATTATGCGTGGGATGACGCGGGTAACCGGCTCAAGCACAGCCGGCAAAGCCAGGGCGATTACACCTATGTGCTGTATGCAAACACCAATCGCATGCATGGCTGGGCCGGTGGGGGGCAATCGCGCCGGTTCGAATACGACGCGGTCGGTAACGTGAGTACCGAGTACCGCCACGATGGCCAGCGCAAGTATCTGTACGACACCTTCAACCGGATGAGCGGCGCGATCATCAATGGTGTTCAGGTGGGCGACTATCGCATCAACGCATTGAACCAACGCGCCCTGAAGATATCCAAGGGAGCGGGTACGAGAGCGATCTATGGCCCGGATGCGGAGTTGCTTGCAGAGATCGGTGCCACGACGACAAATTATGTGTGGCTTGAAGGGCAGTTGCTCGGGATCGGGCGGAATGGAACGTTTTACGCAAGCCATAACGACCAGGTAGGGCGACCGGAAGTGCTCACCAATGCCGAAGGGGTCAAGGTTTGGCGTGCCGCCAACGCTGCTTTTGACCGGCGCGTCGTCACCGATACTATCGGCGGCTTGAATGTGGGATTTCCAGGACAATACTATGATGGGGAGACAGGACTTTGGTACAACTGGCATCGCTACTACGATCCCATTCTCGGCAGATATTTGCAGAGTGATCCGAGTGGACTCGACGGCGGCATGAACACCTACGGGTACGTGAACGGAAATCCGATTAGTTACATCGATCCGCTGGGGTTGGAAACATGCTTGCTTACGACAGTTGGCCCTGGCGGTATTCGAGATCATGCTGCCGTGTTCACCTCGCGCGGGGATGGCAGTGGTGGGCCGGCGATCTACGACCCCGCCGGGGCTTATCAATTGACTCTGCACCAGCTTAGCTACGCATCGCGCGCATTGCGTAGCGTCCCCCGAGCCCATTCCAGGCTGCCCAGCCCATTGTCGACAAAATGCTTGTGGGCCGCCGGGAAAAAACCGGGAGTCGTCGTCACGGCGGGCCTCCTTTTATGCCAGCAGCAAAAACACGGTCGGCTTCTTGTGGAAATCCGGCGCCTTGCCGGCCGCCAGCAGCGCCTTCCATTTGCCGCCATTCAAGGTGCGGATCGATTCCGTCGGCAAACTCAAATCGGTCGCGACGCAGATCAAGGTGCCCGGCTGGCAGGCGCCGACCAGCGCTTCGAGCATGGCGCCGTTGCGGTAGGGCGTTTCGATCAGCAGCTGGGTCTGCTTTTCCGCGCGCGAACGCGCTTCCAGCTCCTTGATGCGCTTGGTGCGCAGGGCGGCATCGGTGGGCAGGTAGCCGTTGAAAGCAAAACTCTGCCCGTTCAAGCCGCTCGCCATCACGGCCAGCAGCAGTGAGGACGGTCCGACCAGCGGTCGCACCTGGATGCCGCGCTCGTGCGCCAGGCGCACCAGGTCGGCGCCAGGATCGGCCACCGCCGGCACGCCCGCTTCCGAGATCAGTCCGGCATCGCGCCCGGCCAGCAAGGGTTCCAGCAGGCCGGCCAGCGCTTGCGCCGGGGTATTCACGTTCAGTTCGGCAATCTCGATTTCCTGCAAGGTCTTGGCCAGGGGGTGGCGCAGCGCAATCAGTTTCAGGAAGCCGCGTGCGGTCTTGGCGTTTTCGGCGACAAAGTAATCAAGACGCGCGGTCAGGGCCTGGACTTGCTCGGGGATGATGTGGGCGAGCGCATGGTCGGTCGGGTCGGCCGCGCCGAGGGTGTTGGGGATCAGATATAAAGTGCCGGACATAATGCTCACGATTGAAAAAAGGTAAAACCGGCGCGCCGCAGCATGCCGGTCAGGGCGATCAGGGGCAGGCCGGTGAGGGCGGTCGGGTCGCTACTGTCGATGCGCTCCAGAATGGCGATGCCGAGCGCTTCGTTCTTGGCGCTGCCGGCGCAATCGTAGGGTTGTTCGATGCGCAGGTAGGCGTCCAGCTCGGCGTCCGGCAGGTCGCGCACGGTGACAAACGTTTGCACGTTCTCCACCTGCGCCGTGCCGGTGCGCCCGTCCCACAGGCACAGGGCCGTGTGGAACATCACGCGCCGTCCGCGCATGGTTTGCAGTTGCAGCAGGGCGTTGGCGTGGTTGCCGGGCTTGCCGATCTGGGCGCCGTCGAGCGTGGCGACCTGGTCGGAACCGATGACCACGCTGCCGGGCGCGCGCGCCGCCACCGCTTCGGCCTTGGCGCGCGCCAGGCGCAGGGCGGTCGCTTCGGGCAGTTCGCCGTCCAGCGGCGTTTCATCGATATCGGGCGCCAGCACGTCGAACGGCAGGCGCAGGCGCTCAAGTAATTCGCGCCGATAAGCGGAACCCGATGCAAGAATTAGCCGCGGCGCGGTGGAAGTTGGTATCATGTCGTACTTAAGTCCTGTTGGCTGGTCCGGTTAGCGGGCGCAGCGAGATTCATCCGGCGGGCGCGGCGTGCACGCGCCAGCAACAGCGCGCGGGTCCTTGCCCAAATAATCGCGCTAAGTCTTTGACTCCACAACGAGAAGCCTGTTATTATCGCAGGTTTTCCGGGGAAAATTTCTGCAATGAGTGCTTTTGTCATCGACGCTTTTGAGTTTTGTCGAAGCAACGGCCATCGCGAAGGCGTCACGCCTGTCGCTGAAATGAGCCGGTTGAACAAGGATTGTGCCGACCAGTCGGGCCAGATCGCCTGGACCATCGATGGGTCGACCAGCAAGTTGGGCTATCCGCAGTTGAGCTTGTCGGTTTCCGGCACGGTCCAGCTGGTATGCCAGCGTTGCCTGGCCCCGTTCGCTTACGAGATGGATTCGTCCACCGTGCTGATGCTCGGCAAGGATGACGAGCATGCGGACGAGATCGAAGAGATCCTGGACGACGAGAGCATCGACGTCATCGTCGGCAGCCGCGAATGCGATGTGCGCGACCTGTTCGAGGATGAGGCCTTGCTGGCCCTGCCGCAAGTGCCCAAGCACGACGTGTGCCCGGACAACAAGCTGCTCGATGCGGCCAAGTCCGACAAGCCATCGCCGTTTGCGGGGCTGAAGAACCTCAAGCCGGAATAGTCGGAAGCCGCGGCCGGCGAGCCGCGAGCGGCTGGAATACAGAACAAGCAGTAGTGAAGAACGTGTCAAACGCGTGTTGTAGTCGAGTATGGCATTGGTAGTAAAAGGTAGGTCGGCGTTAAACATGTCGGTAAGAAATTTTGCCGCTGGGATACTCGATTCGCATGTATTTGCTGATCGATTGTGTTAGAATTTTAGAACTTATGTATTAGGAGTCATCATGGCTGTTCAGCAAAATAAGAAATCCCCTTCGAAGCGCGGTATGCACCGTTCGCACGACTTCCTGGTCGCGCCACAACTGGGCATCGAGCCAACCACCGGTGAAACGCACCTGCGTCACCACATCAGCCCTAACGGCTTTTACCGTGGTCGCAAAGTTCTCAAAACCAAAAACGACGAGTAATCGACGTTTTAGTTTGAGTAAGATAAAAGCGGTGCAACGACTATTTTGTGCGTCGCACCGCTTTTTCTTTGTCCCCGGCTGCAAACCAGCTTTGCACACCGTCATTTCGAATTACGCAGACTCTGCTTGGCGTTCGTCCACATACAGATCGCATCCTGCCGCCACACGCTGTTGAGTCGCGGTACGAATCCACAAAATGACAATTAAAATTTCCATTGACGGCATGGGCGGCGATCATGGCCCCTCAGTTACTATCCCCGCAGCACTTTCTTTCCTTTCCAGCGAACCTGAAGCAGAACTGATTCTGGTCGGCCTGCAGGACGAGTTGCGCGCAGAACTTAAAAAACACAAAGCCGACAGCCATCCGCGCCTGTCCATCCTGCATGCCTCGGAAGTGGTGACGATGGACGATCCCATCGAAATCGCGCTGCGCCGCAAGAAGGATTCGTCGATGCGCGTGGCGATCGAACTGGTCAAGGACGGCAAGGCCCAGGCCTGCGTGTCCGCCGGCAATACCGGCGCCCTGATGGCGGTCTCGCGCTATGTGCTCAAGACCATGGCCGGGGTCGACCGTCCCGCCATTTGCTCGATCCTTCCCAACCAGAAAAACGGCCCGACCTATATGCTGGACCTGGGCGCGAACGTCGACTGCGAGCCGCATCACCTGCACCAGTTCGCCATCATGGGCTCGGTGCTGGTCTCGGCCATGGAAGGCATCAAGCGTCCCACCATTGGCCTGCTCAATGTGGGCACCGAAGAAATCAAGGGCAATGAGGTGGTCAAGGCCACCGCCAAGCTGCTGCGCGAAGACCATGAACGCGGCGCCCTGAATTTTTTCGGCAATGTCGAGGGCAACGATATTTTCAAGGGCACCACCGACATCGTGGTGTGCGACGGTTTCGTCGGCAACGTCACGCTCAAGGCGGCCGAGGGCCTGGGCCGCTTCGTCAAGGATGCGCTCACCACCGAGTTCAAGCGCAATCCGCTGACCATGCTGGCCGCCTTGATCGGGCGCGGTGCTTTGAAGAAATTTTCCAACACGTTCAATCCTTCGCGCTACAACGGTGCCAGCCTGCTCGGTTTGCGCGGCCTGGTGTTCAAGAGCCATGGCGGCGCCGATGCGTACTCTTATGAGTGGGCGATCAAAAGGGCGTTTGACGCGGCAAAATACAATGTGCAGGAGCAGCTCTCGGCCATGATCGCCGAGTTGATGCCCCGCACGCCTGACCCGGAAGTGCCAGGGATAACCCACTCGTAGGACGGCCAGCATGACCTTGTACAGCAAAATTATCGGCACCGGCAGCTATCTGCCGGCCAAGCGCGTCTCCAACGGCGACCTGACCGAGCAACTGGCGGCCAAGGGCATCGAAACGTCGGACGAGTGGATCGTCTCGCGCAGCGGCATTTCGAACCGGCATTACGCAGCGCCCGACGAATTGTCTTCCGACCTGGCGGTCGCGGCCGCCAGGCGGGCGCTCGAGATGGCCGGCAAGCATGCCGAGGAAATCGACCTCGTCATCGTGGCCAGTTCGACCCCGGACTTTCACGGCAGCTTTCCCAGTACCGCCTGCATCGTCCAGCGCAAGCTCGGCATGCATAACAATAGCGCCGCCTTCGACGTGCAGGCCGTCTGCAGCGGCTTCGTGTATGCGGTGTCGGTGGCGGACGCCTTCATCAAGTCGGGCGCGCACAAGAACGTGCTGGTGATCGGGGCCGAAGTGTTTTCGCGGATTCTCGATTTTAACGACCGCACCACCTGCGTGCTGTTCGGCGACGGCGCCGGCGCCATCGTCCTCTCCGCCTCGGAAGAGCCGGGCATCCTCTCGACCAAATTGCATGCCGACGGCCGTTATTCCGACATCCTGAGCGTGCCCGGCACCCTGGCCGGCGGCGTAATCGCCGGCAGCGGCTTCTTGTACATGGATGGCCCGGCCGTCTTCAAGCTGGCCGTGACCGTGCTCGAACAGGTGGCCAAGGAAGTGCTCGAGCACGCCGGCATGACGGCCGACCAGGTCGACTGGCTGGTGCCGCACCAGGCGAATATCCGCATCATGAAAAGCACGGCCAAAAAGCTCGGCTTGCCGTTAGACAAAATGGTGGTCACGGTCGACCAGCATGGCAATACCTCGGCCGCGTCGATTCCGCTGGCGCTCGACATCGCCGTGCGCGACGGCCGCATCAAGGCTGGCGAGACCGTCATGATGGAAGGCGTCGGCGGCGGCTTTACCTGGGGCGCCGTGCTGGTGCGCATGTAAGGGCCGCGCGGCGCCCGCGCCGCGCCGCCTAAATTTCTTGCCCGCACCAGTCCTTGGTGCGGATGCCACCATAAAAACAAAACAGGAGGACATTATCCCATGAGTAAATTCGCGTTCTTATTTCCCGGCCAAGGTTCGCAAGCGATCGGCATGTTGAATGGCTTCGCCGGCAATCCGGTGGTGGCGCACACCATTGCCGAAGCCAACGAGGCACTCGGCTTCGACCTCGGCAAGCTGATCGCCGACGGTCCCAAGGAAGAACTGGACCTGACCACCAACACCCAGCCCATCATGCTGACCGCCTCGGTGGCAGTGTACCGTGCCTGGATCGCGGCCGGCGGCGCCGTGCCGTCGGTGGTGGCCGGGCACAGCGTGGGCGAATATTCGGCCCTGGTGGCGGCCGGCGTGATCGCCTTCAAGGATGCGGTGCCGCTGGTGCGCTTTCGCGCCCAGGCCATGCAGGAAGCGGTGCCGGTCGGGCAGGGCGGCATGGCCGTCATTCTCGGCCTGCCCGCCGACGAGGTGCGCGCGATCTGTGCCGAAGCGGCGGCGGCCAATCCGGCCGAGGTGGTCGAGGCCGTCAATTTCAACGAACCGACCCAGATCGTGATCGCCGGCCACAACGGCGCGCTCGAGCGCGCCTGTGAGCTGGCCAAGGCCAAAGGCGCCAAGCGCGCCATGAAACTGGCGGTGTCGGCGCCGTTCCACTCCTCGCTGCTGAAACCCGCTTCGGACCGCCTTCGCACGTACCTGAAAGACGTGCCGTTCGCGGCGCCGCGGATCGACTTGATCAACAACGTCGACGTGGCTATCCTGAACGACCCCGACGCGATCAAGGATGCGCTGGTGCGCCAGGCGGCCGGCGCGGTGCGCTGGGTCGAAACCATGCAGAAAATGGCGGCCGAGGGCGTCACCCAGGTGATCGAATCGGCGCCGAGCAAGGTGCTGATCGGCATGGCCAAGCGCATCGATGCGCAATTGGTGGGCGAGGCGCTGGTCGATCAGGCTTCGCTCGAGCGCGTATTGAGCAGTCTCAATCAGGCGTAAGCTGTTAAGCGCAGTATCGCAGAACGTCAGCATAAAAGGATCTCAATGAATCTGGAAAATCAAGTCGCCCTGGTCACGGGCGCGTCGCGCGGCATCGGCAAGGCCATCGCACTCGAACTGGCCCGCCAGGGCGCCAAGGTGGTCGGCACCGCCACTACCGACAGCGGCGCGCAGGCGATTAGCGCCTATCTGGCTGAGTTCGGCGGCAAGGGCGCCGTGCTCAATGTGACCGACGCGGCGGCCTGCGCCGCCATCATCGACGATGTGCAAAAGGGCTGCGGCAGCCTGTCGATCCTGGTCAACAATGCCGGCATTACCCAAGATCAATTGGCTATGCGCATGAAAGACGAGGAATGGGACAGCGTCATCGCCACCAACCTGTCGGCCGTGGGGCGCCTGTCGCGCGCGGTCCTGCGCGGCATGATGAAAGCGAAACATGGGCGTATCATTAATATCACCTCGGTGGTTGGCTCGGCCGGCAATGCGGGCCAGATGAATTACGCGGCGGCCAAGGCCGGCGTGGCCGGCATGAGCCGGGCGCTGGCGCGTGAAATCGGCAGCCGCAATATCACGGTGAACTGCATCGCGCCTGGCTTTATCGATACCGATATGACCCGCGCGCTGAGCGCCGAGCAGCATACCGGCTTGCTGACGCAGATTCCGTTGGGACGCCTGGGCGCGCCGGAAGATATCGCGCACGCGGTGGCCTTCCTGGCGGGGCCGCAGGCGGCATATATCACGGGCACGACCCTGCACGTGAATGGCGGCATGTATATGAATTGATGTTGACATCCCTTTGTCCGCTCCCATTTGTGGGTGTGCGCACGGAGAGAATAAAGGGAATTCTCGTCATTTAGCAGTACGTTCGGTGGAATTTGCGGCAGACACCGAAATTAGTTTTTCGCCGCGCAAACCTGATAAAATGCGCGCACTTTCCGTAACACACACAATGGAGCCATAACATGTCGGATATCGAACAACGCGTTAAAAAAATCGTCGCTGAGCAACTGGGCGTTGCAGAAGTAGACATCAAAATCGAATCCTCGTTCGTTGACGATCTCGGCGCTGATTCCCTCGACACGGTCGAACTGGTGATGGCGCTGGAAGACGAATTCGAAATGGAAATCCCTGACGAACAAGCTGAAAAAATCACCACCGTGAAACAGGCGATCGACTACGCTACGGCGCACGTCAAGGCCTAAGTTTTACAATTTTTCTCGGGAGAATCGCTTGAGCCGTTCACGAAATCGTCGTGTCGTCATCACCGGGCTGGGCGCCGTTTCACCTATCGGCAACACGGTTGCCGACACGTGGAATGCCGCACTGGCCGGCAAGTCGGGCATTGCCAACATCACCAGGTTTGATGCGCAGCCTTTTTCGACCCACTTCGCGGGCGAAGTCAAGGGTTTCAATATCGAGGATTACATCTCGGCCAAAGATGCCCGCCACATGGATACGTTTATCCATTACGGCATGGCGGCGGGCATGCAAGCCATGCGCGATAGCGGACTGGTGGTCACCGAAGAAAATGCCGACCGCATCGGCGTGATCGTGGGGTCCGGCATCGGCGGCTTGCCGCTGATCGAAGACACCAAGGAAGATTACAGCAAGCGCGGCCCGCGCCGCATTTCGCCGTTCTTCGTCCCGGCCTCGATCATTAACATGATTTCGGGCAACCTGTCGATCGAGTACGGCTTGCGCGGTCCGAACCTGGCCATCGTCACGGCCTGCACCACCGGCCTGCACAGCATCGGCGCGGCTGGCCGCCTGATCGAGTACGGCGACGCCGACGTGATGATCGCCGGCGGCGCCGAAGCGACCATCTCGCCGCTGGGCCTGGGCGGTTTCGCCTCGGCACGCGCGCTGTCGTCGCGCAACGACGATCCGGCCACCGCCTCGCGGCCGTGGGACCGCGACCGCGACGGCTTCGTGCTGGGCGAAGGCGCCGGCGTGATGGTGCTCGAAGAGTACGAGCATGCCAAGGCGCGCGGCGCCAAGATCTACGCCGAACTGCTCGGCTTTGGCATGAGCGCCGACGCCTATCACATGACCGCCCCGGTCGAAGACGGCAGTGGCGCGAGCCGCTGCATGCAATCGGCCCTGGCCAATGCCGGCATTAACGCCGACCAGGTCAATTATGTGAATGCGCACGGTACCTCGACGCCGCAGGGCGACGTGGCCGAAGTGCAGGGCCTGAAGAAGACCTTCGGCGCGCATGCCGGCAAGCTGGTGGTCAATTCGACCAAGTCGATGACCGGCCACTTGCTGGGCGGCGCCGGCGGCCTGGAAGCGGTGTTTACCGTGCTGGCGATGCATCACCAGATCTCGCCGCCGACGATCAACATCTTCAACCAGGACCCCGCTTGCGACCTGGACTTCTGCGCCAACACGGCGCGCGAGATGAAGATCGACATCGCGGTGAAGAACTCGTTCGGCTTCGGTGGCACCAACGGCACTTTGGTGTTCGGCAAGGCATAAGCTACCGGGCACCTCGAAAAACCTACTGCGCGGCGCAATTTTCGCCCTGCGATGCTCACCGTACCTTCGTACGGTTGCGCTTCTTGAACGAAACTTGCGCCGCTCGCTACGGTTTTTCGAGGTCCCGCTGTCGTTCGCTTTATCCATGGTGCAATGACGCGCAGGAAAATATTCTCGTCATAGCATGAACTTTCGGCGCCCGCACTTGTCTCAAGTGTGGGCGTCGATGAAACGCCGGCGGCACTCGCCGGGGTCCGATTTGCCCAGTGCATCCTTACGCGCTGGCGCCCCGCAGCACCTTTCCTACTGATTATGTCGATTGCGGTTTCCGCCTGCATCAGGCCGTCGCGCTTGTTGCGCCTGGTCTTGCTTGGCTACGCCGCGCTCAATCTGGCTGTGGCTCTTGCGCTCGTCTGGCGCTGGGCTGCGGGCATGGGCGCGGCTGGCGTTTGGACGGCAGTGTCCGCCGGGGCTTGCGCCTTGGCAGCATTGCTTGCATGGAGTGCATCGAAGCAGGGGGAAAAGCGGCGCAGGATTGATATTTCTGGACTCGGCGAGATTCGCCTGACGGTACAACAGAGCTTGAGCGCAGTACCGGCGCAAGCGGATGTGCTGCAATTGCTTCCCGGATCGACTATTTGGCCGTACAGCCTGCTCCTGCTGCTGGGTTCACCCACCGGCGAGCGCATCACTGTGCAGCTCATCTGGCCGGACAGCATGCCCCGCGAGCAGTTTCGGGCTTTATCGGTCGCTGTACGGGCCATTGCCGGGCGGGACAAACAATTTGTCGGAAATAACAAAATACTTTGAACTTATTGCAAGCGGCCAACTCTATAGACATAGGGACGGTTCGCTGCCGCAGCCAAGAGGGCAGGGTCAGTGACGACAGAACGCGAGTGTGATCAACTGCTGGTTGAGCGCGTCCAGGCTGGCGAGAGGCAGGCGTTCGACCTGCTTGTCAGCAAATATCAGCGCAGGCTGATGCGGCTGGTGTCGCGCCTGGTGCATGATCCGGCCGAGGCCGAGGACGTCGTGCAGGAAACATTTATCAAGGCGTATCGTGCCTTGCGGCACTTCAGGGGGGATTCCGCGTTTTATACCTGGTTGTACCGGATCGGAATCAATACGGCGAAGAATTTTCTCGTCACACAGGGCAGGCGTGCGCCGACCTCGACTGAGGCCGATGCCGAGCGCGCCGAAGCGTTTGACGATGCGGAAAGTTTGCGAGATATCAACACGCCGGAATCGGTGTTGGCAAGCAAGCAGATCGCGTACACGGTCAATGCCGCGATGGAAGCATTGCCGCTGGAATTGCGGACTGCGATTGTCCTGCGCGAAATTGAAGGCTTGAGTTACGAAGAAATATCCGAAGTCATGTCCTGTCCTATCGGAACGGTGCGCAGCCGGATCTTCCGGGCGCGCGAAGTCATCGCCGACAAGTTGAGGCCCTTGCTCGACTATCCGGTTGACAAACGACGTTAGGTGTAGCAATGATCGCTCTAATCGGTTAACTTTTGGTCACACTTACAGTGATGGAAATATCGATGGACACCCCGAAAACCATCCGGGAGCAGATCTCGGCATTCAGCGACCACGAACTGGCGCCTTCCACGCTTCCCGACGACGCGCTGCGCTCGGCCGAGGGCGAACATGCGTGGCATGCCTACCACCGCATCCGCGACGTCATCCGCGAGCAGGGCGCGCCACACCTGTCGGCCGGTTTTGCCGACAAGCTGGCCGCGCGCCTGGCCGCCGAGCCGACTCCGGCCAAGCGCCTGCTGCGCGCCGCGCCCGAGGCGCTCGCGCGGCGCGCCCCGGCGGTCACGCCGCTGGCGGTCGCCGCCGGCGCGGCCGGGCCGGTGACCGGAATCGGCGCGGCGCCGGGCGAGTCCGCCGGCGCCAGTGCCGGCGCGATCAGCGAATCGCCGCTCGACCTTGACGGCCAGGCGCTCGCCGCGGCGCCGCACGAGGCCCTCGACGCGCTCGACATCAGCGGCGCCGCCGCCGCCGAGGCCAGCATCGCGCCGGGGGCCGCGGCGGTCACCATCGCCGTGGTCAAGGCGGCGGCCAACGGCGCCGCCGACGTCGAGCTCAAAGCCGCCGGCGCGGAGGTGGAGGCCGGCGCGGCCGACGGGGTTGAGGGTAACGCCGACCCCAAGGCGGACGTCACGATCAAGCCGCCCATCACCTCGGTATCCTGAGCGGCAGCGGTGGCCAGCGGCGTTCTCCGGCAAAAAAACCCGCTTGCCAGCCGCCCGCGCGGCACGCCGCGACAAGGATGGCGTTTTGGCTTACCATAACGTCAATCTTTGTTCCGATTCCCCACTCCGATGACCATGACACTTTCCGCTGGCAACAAGCTGCTCTCTTCCCTGTTTATCGCCACCTCGGCCCTGGCCTTCGTCCCCACCGCAGGCGCGGCCGCCGTTGCCGCCGCCGCCGCCGGGGCGCCGCTGGTCAAGGGCTTGCCCGATTTTACCGACCTGATCGACAAGGTCGGGCCGGCGGTGGTCAACATCCGCACCACCGAAAAACTCAAGCAGGGGCAGGGCAGTCCCAATGAAGAGGAAATGCAGGAATTCCTGCGGCGCTTCTTCGGCGGTGCCACGCCGCGCGGCCAGGACCCGCGCGGACGGCGCTCGCCCCAGCAGCCGCAAGAGGAAGAAGTCCAGCGCGGGGTCGGCTCGGGCTTTATCGTCTCGCCCGACGGTTTCGTGCTGACCAACGCGCACGTCGTCGATGGCGCCGACGAAGTGCTGGTCACCCTGACCGACCGCCGCGAATTCAAGGCCAAGGTGCTCGGCTCGGACAAGCGCTCCGACGTGGCCGTGCTCAAGCTCGAAGCGCAGCAGTTGCCCAGCCTGACCATTGGCGACTCCAACAAGATCCGGGTCGGCGAATGGGTGATCGCCATCGGTTCGCCATTTAATCTCGACAACACCGTTACGGCCGGCATCATTTCGGCCAAGTCGCGCGACACCGGCGAATACCTGCCGCTGATCCAGAGCGATGTGGCGGTCAATCCCGGCAACTCGGGTGGCCCGCTGATCAATATGCGCGGCGAAGTGATCGGCATCAATTCGCAGATCGCGACCTTGTCCGGCGGCTACAATGGCATTTCCTTCGCCGTGCCGATTGATGAAGCGATGCGCGTGGCCGACCAGCTCAAGAAGACCGGGCGCGTCACGCGCGGTCGCCTGGGCGTCGAAATCGGCGAAGTGAGCAAGGAAGTGGCCGAGTCGCTCGGACTGGGCAAGGCGCGCGGCGTCGAAGTGGCGCGCGTGGAAGCGGGCGGGCCGGCCGACAAGGGCGGTATCAAGGTCGGCGACATCATCCTCAAATTCAATGGCCAGGATATCGCGCGCAGCGCCGACTTGCCGCGCCTGGTCGGCTCAACCGCCGTCGGCAGCAAGGCGGTCGTGACGGTCTGGCGCCAGGGCCAGCAAAAAGAGATCCCGGTCAACATCGTCGCCCTCGACGACGACAAGTCGGCGCGCAAGCCGGCCGTCAAGAAGCCGGCCCCCGAGCAAGCCGCGAACGCGGTGGGCCTGCACGTGTCCGACCTGAGCGACGTGCAGCGCAAGGAGCTCGAGATCGCTTCCGGCGTGCTGGTCGACGCCAGTGAAGGGGCGGCGGCGCGCGCGGGCCTGCGCCCGGGCGACCTGATCCTGCAACTGAACAATGTCGAAGTCAAGGATGCGAAGCAATTTAACGCCATGGTCGCCAAACTCGATCCCAAGAAAAGCGCCGCCGTGCTGGTGCGCCGCGACGAGACCACGCAATACGTGGTGATCCGCCCGCGTCAATAAGGCACAGGCAAGCCTTCCCGGCGGGCCGCGCGCCCGCCTTTTTTCTTTCGTCCCCGTCCCATGATCCCATTTACCCTGTATTCCCGTGGTTACTGCCACCTGTGCGACGACCTGCTGGCCGCCCTCGAGGCGCTGCAAACCGACACCGTCCGCTTCGCCGTGGAGGTGATCGATGTCGATGCCGACCCGGCCCTGGTGGCGCGTTTCGACGAGCTGGTGCCGGTGCTGTTCGGCGACCCGGCCCAACCCGAGCTGTGCCACTACTTCCTCGACGCGGCGGCGGTGCGCGGCTACCTGGCCACGTTCGATGTATTGATTTAACAATGTTTACGCGGAATTCGGCATTAAGCCGGCTTTCTACCTTGAAATCCGGTAAAATGCGGGGGTCGGAAATAACTTCTGTCCTGAGCTTGACAGCTTCTCTTGCTTGATAAGGCGCTCGCCTGGGGATTGCCATGGCCCCACGGAGCGCTTTTTTCGTCTGGGGCGGCGTCGCCCCGATACGGCAAGCCGGCACTGCAAAGAGCGCGCGACCACCCTGAATGTCGTCCTTCCCTACTTGGTTTTGAATTGCATTAATGAACAACATACGTAACTTTTCCATCATCGCCCACATCGATCACGGCAAATCGACCCTGGCCGACCGTATCATCCAGATCTGCGGCGGCCTGTCCGACCGCGACATGGAAGCACAGGTGCTCGATTCGATGGACCTGGAGCGCGAGCGCGGCATCACCATCAAGGCCCAGACCGCCGCCCTGCATTACAAGGCGCGCGACGGCCAGGTGTACAACCTGAACCTGATCGACACCCCGGGCCACGTCGACTTCAGCTATGAAGTGTCGCGCTCGCTGTCGGCCTGCGAAGGCGCGCTGTTGGTGGTCGACGCTTCCCAGGGCGTGGAAGCGCAGACCGTGGCCAACTGCTATACGGCGCTCGACCTGGGCGTCGAAGTGGTGCCTGTCCTGAACAAGATCGACTTGCCGCACGCCGATCCGGCCAATGCGATCGCCGAGATCGAAGACGTGATCGGGATCGATGCGACCGACGCCGTCAAGTGCTCGGCCAAGAGCGGCCTGGGTGTGGAAGACGTGCTCGAGTCCTTGATCGCGCGCGTGCCGCCGCCCAAAGGCGACCCGGACGCGCCGCTGCAGGCGCTGATCGTCGATTCGTGGTTCGATAACTATGTCGGCGTGGTGATGCTGGTGCGCGTAATCAACGGCACCCTGAAGCCGAAAGAAAAAATCCTGCTGATGGCGTCCGAATCGGTGCAACTGGTCGAGAGCGTGGGCGTGTTCAGCCCGAAATCGCAATCGCTGCCGCAGATTTCGGCCGGCCAGGTCGGTTTCGTGATCGCCGGCATCAAGGAGCTCAAGGCCGCCAAAGTGGGCGACACCGTCACCCACGCCGCCAGGCCGGCCGCAGCGCCCTTGCCGGGCTTCAAGGAAGTCCAGCCGCAGGTGTTCGCCGGCCTGTTCCCGGTCGAAGCGAACCAGTACGACGCGCTGCGCGACTCGCTTGAAAAGCTCAAGCTGAACGACGCGGCCTTGATGTACGAGCCGGAAGTGTCGCAGGCGCTGGGCTTCGGCTTCCGCTGCGGCTTCCTCGGCCTGTTGCACATGGAAATCGTGCAGGAACGCCTGGAACGCGAATTCGACATGGACCTGATCACCACGGCGCCGACCGTGGTGTACGAAGTGATCATGCGCGACGGGTCCCTGATCCGGGTCGACAATCCCTCCAAGATGCCCGATCCGTCCAAGATCGAGGAAGTGCGCGAGCCGATCGTCACGGTCAATCTGTACATGCCGCAGGAATACGTCGGCTCGGTCATCACCCTGTGCATCGGCAAGCGTGGCGTGCAGATGGACATGAGTTATCACGGCCGCCAGGTCAAGCTGATCTACGAAATGCCGATGGCCGAGATCGTTCTCGACTTCTTCGATCGCCTGAAATCGACCTCGCGCGGCTATGCCTCGATGGATTACGAGTTCAAGGAATACCGGGCCGCCGACGTGGTCAAGGTCGACATGCTGATCAACAGCGAAAAAGTCGACGCGCTGGCGATCATCGTGCACCGCGCCAACAGCCAGTTCCGTGGCCGCCAGGTGGCCGCCAAGATGCGCGAGCTGATTCCGCGCCAGATGTTCGACGTGGCCATCCAGGCCGCCATCGGCGCCAACGTCATTTCGCGCGAGAACGTCAAAGCCTTGCGCAAGAACGTGCTGGCCAAGTGCTATGGCGGCGACATCAGCCGTAAGAAGAAATTGCTCGAGAAACAAAAAGCCGGTAAAAAGCGCATGAAACAGGTTGGCTCGGTGGAAATTCCACAAGAAGCCTTCCTGGCAATTTTACAAGTGGACGATAAATGAACCTGCAGTTTATCTTAGGGAACTTTGCGCTGATCCTGTTCGTGGCGATGGTGCTCACGGGCATTATCTGGTGCCTGGATGTGTTCTATTTCGCGCGTCAGCGGCGCGCCGCGGCCGATGCGGCCCTGGCCGCCTTCGACGCGCGCAATGCCAAGCTGACCGCCGAAGGCATCAAGGTCGACAACACCAGCCGCGACGCGATCGCCGCGGCGATCCTGCGCCAGCCGACCTGGATCGAGTACTCGGGCAGCTTTTTCCCGGTGATCGCGCTGGTGTTCATCCTGCGTTCCTTCCTGTACGAGCCGTTCAAGATTCCGTCCGGCTCGATGGTGCCGACCCTGATGATCGGCGACCTGATCCTGGTAAACAAGTTTACCTACGGCATCCGTTTGCCGGTGCTGAACCAGAAGGTGATCGACGTCAACGACCCGCAACGCGGCGATGTGATGGTGTTCAAATACCCGGAAGACATGTCGCAGGACTACATCAAGCGGGTGGTGGGCGTGCCCGGTGATAAAATCACCTACGCCAACAAGCGCCTCTCGGTCAACGGCAAGGAGCTCGCTTACGCGCCGCTGGACGACTACCTCGACGACGAAAAGCTCGTGTACCATAAGCAATTCACCGAAAACCTGTCGGAACCGCCGCACCGTATCCTCAACGAGCCGGGCAAGTTGACGTATAACCCGGAGCAGGTAAAGAACTTTCCGCAACACGAAGCCTGTACTTACAATGCCGAGCAATTTACTTGTGTCGTACCTGCGGGCAATTACTTTATGATGGGTGATAATCGCGACAACAGCGCCGACAGCCGCTACTGGGGTTTCGTCCCGAACAAGAATATCGTCGGCAAGGCGTTTTTTGTCTGGATGAATTTCAGTAGCCTCAAGCGTATCGGCAGCATTCACTAACGTCACCGGGAATTTACTATGTACGGACCGAAACCGGCCAATCTGGCACAACAGCAAGGCGTCTCCCTGGTCGGGCTGATTTTTGTGCTCGGCATCATCACTTTCATTGCCATGTTTGCCATGAAAGTCTTTCCGACTTTCCTGGAATACCGCTCGGTCAAGGCTGGCGTTCTTTCGGCCAAGCGTGCCGACGGCACGGTGCACGAGATCCAGATCGCCTTCGACAAGCACGCCAATATCAATAACATCGAGTCCATCAAGGGTAACGAATTGATCATCACCAAGGATACCGGCGAGACCCAGGTCGCGTTTGCCTACACCGCGCGCATCCCGCTGATCACCAACGTCACCCTGCTGATCGATTACTCCGGCACCACCGATCCAAGCGGCAAGATCCCTGAAAAACCAGCTGAACCCGTCCGTTAAGGCAGTCCAACCAAGAAGTCCGACACATGAATCTTCAGTTATTGCAAACGCGCTTAGGGTATACGTTCCAGGATGCTGGCCTGTTGCAGCAAGCCTTGACGCACCGCAGCCACAGCAGTTTGCATAACGAGCGCCTCGAGTTTTTGGGCGATTCGATCCTGAACTGCGTGGTGGCCTCGGTCCTGTATGAGCGCTTTGCCGCCATCGACGAGGGCGACCTGTCGCGCCTGCGCGCCAACCTGGTCAAACAGCAGTCGCTCTACGAAATCGCCCAGAAACTGGAACTGTCGCAGTTCCTGCGCCTGGGCGAGGGCGAACTCAAGTCGGGGGGCTTTCGCCGTCCCTCGATCCTGGCCGATACGCTCGAAGCGCTGCTGGGCGCGATTTTCCTCGACGCCGGTTTCAACGCCGCGCGCGACGTGATCCGCGCCTTTTATATCCCCATTCTCGACTCGGTCGACCCGCGCACCCTGGGCAAGGATGCCAAGACGCTCTTGCAGGAATTCCTGCAAAGCAAAAAAATCTCTTTGCCGACGTACAATGTCGTGGCCACGCACGGGGCCGCGCACAGCCAGGAATTCGAAATCGAATGCCTGGTGCCCAAGCTCGGCATCCAGGTCTACGGCCGTGGCGGCAGCCGCCGCGCCGGCGAACAGGCCGCCGCCAAGCTCGCGCTCGAAGTGGCCGAGCAAGCCCTGCTGAAGACGCCAGCGGCCGGCCGCAAGGCCAAGCCGCGCGCGGCCCAGCTCAAACTGGCCGGCATCGCCACCATCCAGAGCGATGGCGATCACGACGACGACGGCGCCTTGCCGGTCGACGCCAAAACCCCTAAACACCCGCATCCGGAAACGAAATCAGCATGAACGCCACAACCACCCCAGAAAACTTCCGTTGTGGCTATATCGCCATCGTCGGCCGCCCCAACGTGGGCAAATCGACCCTGATGAACGTGCTGATCGGCGCCAAAGTCTCGATCACCTCGCGCAAGGCCCAGACCACGCGCCACCGCATCACCGGCATCCAGACCGTGGACGACGCCCAGTTCATTTACGTCGATACGCCGGGCTTCCAGACGCGCCACGCGAATGCGCTCAACAAGACGCTCAACAAGACGGTCACCAACACCCTCATTTCGGCCGATGTGATCCTGTACCTGATCGAGGCGGGCACCTTCGGCCCGGCCGACCAGCAAGTGATCGACCTGTTGCCGACCGACGTGCCGTGCATCCTGGTGATCAACAAGTCGGACCGGGTCAAGGACAAGGCGGCGCTGATGCCGTTTGCCCAGCAGATCGCGGCCAAGCATGACTTCGCGGCCATCGTGCCGGTATCGGCCAAGCTCAAGTTCCAGCTCGACGGCCTGCAAAATGAAATCAAGCGCCTCCTGCCCGAGAACGCGCCGGTGTTCGGCCCGGACGACATTACCGACCGCAGCGAAAAATTCCTCGCTTCCGAAATCGTGCGCGAAAAACTGTTTCGCCTGGTGGGCGACGAGTTGCCGTACACCAGCACCGTCCTGATCGAAAAATTCGAACAGGAAGGCGACCTGCGACGCGTGTTCGCCGCCATCCTGGTCGAGCGCGACACCCACAAGTCCATGGTCATCGGCAACAAGGGCGCGCGCCTGAAGGAAGTATCGACCCAGTCGCGGCTGGACATGGAAAAGCTGTTCGGCGGCCCGGTGTACCTGGAAATCTGGGTCAAGGTCAAGTCCGGCTGGGCCGACAATGAAGCCGGCCTGCGCGCCTACGGCTACGAGTAGGGCGTCCCCGCCCGCCGCATGCCCACCAACGACGCCGACCTGACCGTCGCCGTAGCGGCCAACGCGGCGCCGGCCGCGCAGACACCCGCGGCGCCGCCCGCCAGGCGGCGCGCGCCCCAGCGCGTGGAGAAGGTCAACGGCCAGCCGGCCTTCGTGCTGCACAGTTATCCCTACAAAGAAACCAGCCTGATCGTCGACATGTTCACGCGCGACTTTGGCCGCGTGGGCCTGGTCGCCAAGGGCGCCAAGCGGCCGCTGTCGAAACTGCGCGGCGTGCTGCAAACCTTCCAGCCGCTGCAGGCCGCCTGGAGCGGCAAGTCCGAACTGCGCACCCTGATCGACGCCGAGTGGGTGGGCGGCATGCTCCCGCTCGAAAAGACGGCGCTGCTGTGCGGCTTCTACCTTAACGAGCTGCTGGTCAAGCTGATCGCGCGCGACGACCCGCACCCGGCCTTGTTCGACCACTACGTCTCAACCCTGAACCAGCTGGCGCATAACGAACCGGCGCCGGTGGTCTTGCGAAAATTCGAACGGGCCTTACTTAAAGAGACAGGCGTGGCCGCCGACCTGACCCGCTGCACCAGCACGCGCGCGGCGGTCGAACCCGATGGCGACTACGTGGTGGACCCCGAGCGCGGCGCGCGCCCGGCGCGCAGTAGCGACAGCTGGCCCGTGGTGAGCGGCAAGACCCTGCTCGACATGGAACGCGAAGACTACGGCGACCCGCTCACGCAGGCGCAGAGCAAACTCCTGCTGCGCTTTCTGCTGGCGCACCAGCTCGGCGGCGCCACCCTGAACACGCGCCAGATCCTGATCGACCTGATGCAGTTATAGATTAACTGCGGATTAACCACGCAACCCAAGCGAGCAACCAACCAAGATGAGCTTCCTCCAACCGAATGGCCCGGTCATCGACCTGGGCGTGAACATCGACCACGTGGCGACCTTGCGCAATGCGCGCGGCACCGTCTATCCGGACCCGCTGCGCGCGGCCATGTTGGCCGAGCAGGCCGGCGCCGACGTGATCACCCTGCACCTGCGCGAAGACCGGCGCCACATCAAGGACGCCGACGTGATTGCCCTGCGCCCGCAACTGATGACCCGCATGAACCTGGAAGCGGCCGTCACGCGCGAGATGATCGACTTTGCCTGCTCGGTGCGCCCGCAGGATGTGTGCCTGGTGCCGGAGCGGCGCGAGGAAGTGACCACCGAAGGCGGCCTCGATGTGATCCGCTACCAAAGGGAAGTCGAAGCGGCCGTCAGGCAGCTGCAAGGGGAGGGCATTCGCGTCAGTCTCTTCATCGACGCCGACCAGGCGCAGATCGGCGCGGCCGCCGACATCGGCGTGCCGGTGATCGAACTGCATACGGGGCGCTACGCCGAAGCGGGCCCGGATGACCTGGCGCATGAACTCGAGCGCATCCGCCTTGGCGCGCGCTATGGCGTCGCGCGCGGGCTGAAGGTCAACGCCGGTCACGGCCTGCACTACCAGAACGTGCAGGCGATCGCCGCCATCGCCGATATCGGCGAACTCAATATCGGCCACGCGATCGTCGCGCACGCGCTGTTCGCCGGCTTCGAGAACGCGGTGCGCGAGATGAAGGCGATCATGGTCGCGGCGCGCCTGGCTGCGTGAACTGCGGCGCGCTGATGATCTACGGGATCGGCACCGACATCGTGCAGGTCGCGCGCATCGACGCGGCGCTGGCGCGCAGCGAGCGCTTTGCCGGCAAAATTCTGGGCGACGACGAACTGGCGGTGTTCCGCCAGCGCCGCGCGCAGAACCCGGTGCGCGGCCTGCGCTACCTGGCCACGCGCTTCGCGGCCAAGGAAGCGTTCTCGAAAGCGCTCGGCCTGGGCCTGCGCCTGCCGATGGCCTGGCGCAGCGCCCAGATGCTCAATACGCCAGGCGGGCAGCCCGTCATGGTCTGCAGTGGCGCGCTGGCCGACTTTATGCGGCAAAATGGGCTTTGCGCCCAGGTGACGGTGAGCGATGAAGCCGAATACGGCGTCGCTTTCGTGATCGTCACCCGGCAAGCCTGATTGAATTGACCCGGATTGATTGTGTTATGACCGATGTGACTCCCGAACTTCCTGGCGCCGCCGACCCTGGCGCGGCGGCGGCCGCGCGCGAACAGGTGCTGACCACGGTGGCGAAGCTGCCCAACCTGCCGGGCGTGTATCGCTATTTCGACGCGCATGATGCGGTCCTGTACGTGGGCAAGGCGCGCGACCTCAAGAAGCGCGTGTCGAGCTACTTCCAGAAGAATTTGTCCAGCCCGCGCATCGCCATGATGGTCGAGCGTATCGCGCGCCTCGAGACCACGGTGACGCACAGCGAAGCCGAGGCGCTGATCCTCGAAAACAACCTGATCAAGACGCTCAAGCCGCGTTTTAACATCCTGTTCCGCGACGATAAATCGTATCCCTACCTGAAGATCAGCGGGCAGGACGTGCCGCGCATGGCCTACTACCGCGGCGCGGTCGACAAGAAGAACCAGTATTTCGGGCCGTTTCCGAGCGCCTGGGCGGTCAAGGAATCGATGCAGATCCTGCAGAAGGTGTTCATGCTGCGCACCTGCGAGGACAGCGTGTTTTCGAACCGCACTCGCCCCTGCCTGCTGCACCAGATCGGCCGCTGCAGCGCGCCCTGCGTGGACCTGGTCTCGCGCGACGAATACAAGCTCGATGTCGACAACGCCGCCAAATTCCTGCGCGGACGCCAGAGCGAAGTGATGGCCGACCTGGAAGCGAAGATGCACGCGTTCGCGGGCGAACTCAAATTCGAGCAGGCCGCCGCAGTGCGCAACCAGATCGCCTCGCTGGCGCGCGTGCTGCACCAGCAAAGCATGGAGACCGGCGGCGACGCCGACGTCGATATCATCGCCGTGGTGGTGCAGGGCGGGCGCGCCTGCGTCAACCTGGCCATGGTGCGCGGCGGGCGCCATCTGGGCGACCGCGCCTATTTTCCGACCCAGGTCAGCGACGCCGCCGCGATTGCGGAAGGGGCGATCGAAGTCGAGGTGCTGGCCGCGTTCCTGGCGCAGCACTACAGCGAAAAATTCATCCCCGGGGTGCTGATCCTGAATATCGAATTCGACCAGCCGGCCCTGATGGTGGCGCTCACCGAGCAGTGCGGGCACCGCATCAACCTGATTTTCCAGCCGCAGGGGCAGCGCCGCCAGTGGCTCGAGATGGCGCAGAAGGGCGCCGACATTTCGCTGGCGCGCCTGTTGTCGGAACAGGGCTCGCAGCAATCGCGCACGCGCGCGCTGGCCGAAGCGCTCTCGCTCGACGCGAGCGACCTCGATGCGCTGCGCATCGAGTGCTTCGACATCAGCCACACGCAAGGCGAGGCCACGCAGGCCTCGTGCGTGGTGTTCCATCACCACGCCATGCAGAATGGCGAATACCGGCGCTACAACATCAACGGCATCACGCCGGGCGACGATTACGCGGCCATGCGCCAGGTACTGATGCGGCGCTACGAAAAAGTCGCCAACGGCGACGGCGTCATGCCCGACGTGGTGCTGATCGACGGCGGCAAGGGCCAGATCGAAATGGCGCGCCAGGTATTCGCCGAACTGGGCCTGGACATCTCGCTGATCGTCGGCGTGGCCAAAGGGGAGGGGCGCCGGGTCGGCCTCGAGACCTTGATGTTCGTCGACGGGCGCGCGTCGCAGGAACTGGGCAAGGAATCGGCGGCGCTGATGCTGGTCGCCCTGATCCGCGACGAGGCGCACCGCTTTGCCATCACCGGCATGCGCGCCAAGCGCGCCAAGACGCGCCAGACCTCGCGCCTGGAAGAGATCGAGGGTATCGGCGCCAAGCGCCGCCAGAAGCTGCTGGCGCGCTTCGGCGGGCTGCGCGGCGTGGTCGACGCCAGCGTCGAAGACCTGATGTCGGTCGAAGGTATCTCGACCCAGCTGGCCGAAGAGATTTACAAGCAGCTGCACTGACGATGTTGACGCAGGGCCGTGCGCGCCGACCGCGCGCACGGTCCAAACTGGTTAAAACACCGTGGGCAAGGTAGACTAGCGGCGCAAGCATCTATCAACGCTTAACCAGTGCGCCCGCCTCTATGCCCATTAATATCCCGATTCTCCTGACCTGGTTACGTGTAGCCCTGATTCCGCTCGTCGTCGGCGTGTACTACCTGCCGGTCCACTGGCTGCCGCGCTCCGACCAGGACATGGCGGCCACCTTGGTATTCATCATCGCCGCCGTCACCGACTGGTTCGACGGCTTCCTGGCGCGCCGCTGGAACCAGACCTCGGCCTTCGGTGCCTTCCTCGATCCGGTGGCCGACAAATTGATGGTCTCCGGCGCGCTGCTGGTGCTGGTGCACCTGGACCGGGTCGACCACTTCCTCGCCTTCATCATCATCGGCCGCGAAATCGCCATCTCGGCGCTGCGCGAATGGATGGCGCAGATCGGCGCGTCGCGCTCGGTCGCGGTCAGCTCGATCGGCAAGATCAAGACCGCCGCGCAGATGACCGCCATCCCGCTGCTGCTGTGGCACGACATGCTGTTTCGCTTCATCGACACCCAGCTGTTGGGCGAATACCTGATGGTGCTGGCCGCCGTATTGACCGTCTGGTCGATGTTTTACTACATGCGCCTGGCCTGGCCGCTGATCAAGGAAAAGGGCGGCATGATGGATTGATCGCAGTAATTGGCTGTCGATCCTTGACAGGGCGTTCAGATCATCTATAATGCCGGCCTGTTGTGACGAAGTTGTAACGATGTGGTGGCAGCGCGGGAGTAGCTCAGTTGGTAGAGCGCAACCTTGCCAAGGTTGAGGTCGAGAGTTCGAGACTCTTCTCCCGCTCCAGTCAGTCGGAAAAAACGTCGTAAGGTTATCCTTGAAATGTTGCTCAGTTTCTGCGATAATCATGGTCTTGAAAAATGCGGGAGTAGCTCAGTTGGTAGAGCGCAACCTTGCCAAGGTTGAGGTCGAGAGTTCGAGACTCTTCTCCCGCTCCAGAATTCGAAAGGGAAGCATCGCTTCCTTTTTTTGTCACCCCACCGAGGGTGGCGCAGCAAGTCTCTGGCGAGGTAGCAAAGAGGTTATGCAGCGGCCTGCAAAGCCGTTTAGACGGGTTCGATTCCCGTCCTCGCCTCCAGAAAATCAAGGACTTAGCGCTTTTTTCCTTAGTCCGAACATGTGTCGACCTCCTTCAAAACGGAGGTCGGCCACACCTCAAAACGGCCTGCAAACGGCCTGAATTCGTTTGACACTCGATACGCTTCGGACCATGATAGATCCATGGCTACGATCAAAGTCCTGTCAAGCGGAGCGTTCCAAATCCGTGTTGTCAGCAAACTTCTTCCCAAACCGTTCTATGCCACCTTCGATACGAGGGAACAGGCAGTCGCATATAGCCACCATCTCAAGGTTCTGCTCGATCAAGGGATTGTTCCTGCGACGTTAGCTCAAGAAAAGGGTGAACAACGTACGCCATGGACGGTGCAACGTTGCATTGCCGAGTACTTGCGCACCCAGTCAGTGCCGGTTTCCGAGCAAAAATTGCTCGACACCATTCGGGAGCGTGTAGCCGACGTTAATACGAATGACCTGAACTACGAGTGGGCCGAAAAATGGATTCGGCGAATGAAACATATCGACAATTTGTCGCCGACTACGATCCGGCACCGGCACGGCGCGCTTGCGAGATGTATAGACTGGGTGTGCCGAAGCCATCCGCAGATTCTTCTGGCAAACCCGCTTCGGCTTCTCAAGCGTGGATTTTCTACCTATACAGCGGAGGATTCGCTCCTGGCAGCTGCAAATGGTGGTAAAGCAAAAGTGGATATTGAACGGAACCGCCGGCTAGATGCGGACGAAGAGGAGAGAATACTTGCTTGCCTGCGGGAGTCGCCGGATGCGTTGATGTTCTTTGTGCTCGCGCTCGAAACGGCAATGCGGATGCGCGAGTGTTACACGCTTGGGTTGCTCTTGCCTGATCCGTGACTTCCTACTCCGAAATTTGCTGCGACACCGGCATTTCCGAGAACCCAAGTATTCATGCGTGTTAGACTGAAAAAAGAGGCCATCCCTGGCTTCCCTCTGAATGCAATTCAACCCCATCCTATTCAGAGGTTCGCATGGCACAAGCTACTACCCTCAAGCCGGGCCAATTTCGGCACCTCCTCCGTGTGACGACAGCAACCAGCCGCCATCCCGAGCGCGATCTGGTCATTCTTCTGCTGGGCATCATGTGCGGTATGCGGGTGAGCGAGATCGCACAAATCGAAGTGGCTGATCTACTCCATCCGGCGCTCTCAAGGCGGAATGCAGCTTGCGGGCTGCGATCACGAAGGGATGCCGCCAAAGATGCATTTACCTGACCCAGCGCCATCTTGTAGATGCCATCGACGGCTACCTGCTTTACCGTCTTGAGCAACGGTTGCGGTTGGGCGTTCCGGGCCGCTACCGTGGGCTGGACCCGGACAGCAAGTTGATCGTGACTCTCAAAGGCCAAAAGTTCTACCTGAACACCAAGCGTCGGATCAATCAGGCAGGCGAGCAGGTCGATTACAAGGCGTGCGACAGCCTACAGGCTCACGTCACGAAGCGGGCGGCGCACGATGGCGTCCCGGCTGCTGGCACAAGGCCACGAGATCGACACACTGATGTTGATCCTTGGGCACGGCGATATCGACGCCTGTAAACCCTATTTGGAGGTGTCGAAAGAAAAATTGATGCGGGCATTTGCCGAGGTGATATGATACTCATTGAGTATATTAACGATGAGCTATTATGATAGAACCACCGATTGCACAGCAGGAATTCCTACGGGACGCAATGAACACGCTAAACATGACGCGCGACGAGTTTGCTGACCGGATCGGCACGAACCGCCGCCGCCTTGACAATTGGCTGCTGCCTTCCGAATCCTCTGGTTTCCGCGAGATGGACGAGATGGCGTGGAAGTTCATCAGAGAGATTTTGAAGAGCAAATCAAAAAGAGCTTGACTGTACTCATTGAGTATATATAATGATGGGCATGGAAGCGCAATTTCTGCGCGACAGATTGAAGGAAAGGACCGATTAACAACAACTCGCTTCACCGGCCAAGATAATTGACGCCGACCGGCCAAGATAGTTGACGCCAACCCTCGCACATCGCCATTAGAATTGATCATCACATGGAGGCCATTTTATGAACATTATTGTTGGTGGAACCGGGCACGTCGGCGGCGCTGTATCGCGGGCATTACTCGACGCTGGGGATAAGGTAACTATTGTGACTCGCGACGCAGCGGCAGCGGCCGGGTGGGGCGATCGTGGCGCACTGCTCGCTGAAGTCAATGTACGTGACATCGAAGGTTTGCGCCGAGTATTCAAGAGCGGCAGCCGCGCCTTTCTACTTAACCCGCCTGCTGATCCTTCAGCAGATACAGATGCCGTTGAGCGCCAGTCCGTCGCGGACTTGCTCGCGGCAGTCACAGGCAGTGGACTCGAGCTGATCGTGGCACAGTCCACCTACGGGGCCCGTCCTGGGGCTCCATGCGGGGATCTCAACGTACTGTATGAGCTTGAGCAGGGATTGTCAGCCCAGCCAATTCCGAGTCGTATCGTCAGAGCAGCCTATCATTACCCGAACTGGTGCGCTGGAATCGAGACTGCAAAGGACCAAGGTTTCATAGAATCAGTGCTTCCCGTTAACCGAGTTTTCCCAATGGCAGCACCCGAAGATATCGGCGCAGAATGCGCCAAACTCATGCGCGGCGGCGTTGGAAGTAGCTTGGCCTTTGTGGAAGGGCCTGAACGCTACTCGCCCCAACACGTTGCAGATGTGTTTGCGCAGCGTTTAGGAAGGCCGGTAGAGGTGCGTGTTGTCGCTGGAGACGATCTTAACGGATGGTTCCAGAAAGCAGGGTTCTCGCAGGCGGCAGCGGAGTCCTACGCTTGTATGGCTAGGGCGACTACGCAAGGCGTATGGCCCGCGTTTGGCGAAGTAATCCGCGGCTCGACTACGCTCGCCGACTATTTTAGTACCATCTAGGCAAGGGAAACCCGCGACGTTCGACTATCTACACCTAGTTGCCGACCACCACAGCATGTTGCAGCGCTACACCCCGGAATTACCCCGGCGCCCTGAGCGTCCCGCACCGGCCGGCGCCGGCGAGGAAAAGACATGAAAAAGCAAATCGAAAAAATGTTCAACGGCGCCACCGTTTCTGATGTCGTCGTTGATCCCGAGTTCGGCAATGTCACAGCAACGGTGAATGGCAAGAAAAACGTAGATTGCGGATTTGCTGAAGATTTTGACGCGGCCTAAAGGAAAAGATGATGGCTCTCACAATCATTGCGTTGGAAAAAGCAGGCCGGAAGTCGTCGGGCTGGAACGGCGATCACGGCAAAATCGCGCACGCACTTGAAGTGAAAGACGGGCAGCGGGAAAGGGACTTGGAAGGCGGTACAACGGCCGCGTTATGCGGAGCGGCGCCGAGCGGTCGCGGCAGCTGGAGTTCGCATCAATCCGAAGCGGTTACGTGTCCCAAGTGCTTGAAAAAATTGGCCTCCGCAGTCGCGTTGAACTGACAAGGAAAATATGCGCAAAATTTTACCTAACGAGGAATGCATCAGCGCTGCTGAGATCGTCGCAAGGTTCGCGTCCGCAACAGGCTTTGCCTTGCATGCGACGAACGCAGGTAACGCGGCCAAAGCTCTCGGACTAGATTTCGTGGAGGTGGATGTGGAACGTCCCGTGGAAGCAAAATGGTCTAAAAAGGAACGGCGCTATTCTGTCATTGACATGCCCTTAATCTTCAAATCGCTAAATGAACTCGCGGCTAGCCGCGCTCGGTACGAAAACTAAGGAAAAAAATGAGCGATAACTTTAACAACTTGCGGGAAGCGACGCGGGCCTGTATTGAGCAGCTTGGTGCCTCGCGGAACGAGGAGCTTTTTGAATTCCGCAATGCTGCGACGTTTACCGTAATCCATCAGCTGTTGCATAAATATGATGGCATGCGCGAACAAGCGATGTTGCCCGTTGCAACCCATTCGCTCGGTGAGCTTACTGCGGCAGAGGTGGCTTTGCTCCACGCGTTCCGACAAGCCGATAACGACTCCAAAATAACGATCCAGATCGCCGCTGACGTTTCGCTCCAGGTAGCCGCAAAATTTGCTACGAAGGAGCGCTGTGATGTGGTCGATATCTCATCGGCTCGATCGCCCATCGTATACGGGAAATAGAATGAATATGCTTGTGACGTCCAAAAACGTAGCCTACATCGGCGTCCGCAAACTGTTCGGCTGGCTAGAAGCTGCGACGTTTAAAGTTTTACTTGAGGACGGGCGAGCGGTGCACATGCGAGCCGCGTTGCCGCATGGAGATGACTGCTACGCTGTCGTGATGGTTGATTCGGATCGTTTCCTTGAACTTTGGCGCCAACCATTGAGCAGTCACCGGGAGGTGGCTCTTAACACCCCGGCGACTTGGCCGAACGACTACAAGTATGCGCACGCCGTCGATGGCTTTTCGCACGGGTTTGAGAACCCAGTCCCACTTGCCGAAGTTTCCTGCTGGCGGTCCACCGGCGACGTGGTCGAATACAGGACATATTTTCACTTCTTCCAACGGAAAGTGGTCATTGGGCGGGCTGGAGAGCCTTGCCTGAGTTTCGTGAACGGTATTACTAGGACGATCTATTTGCTCGCCAACGGAGTGCGGTCATTCCCTGTCCTTTGCGAGCGCCAGGCTGCTGACCTCCTTGTCGAACTCGCGGGTTGGAAGGGTACTCATCCCCTGCAACTTTCGTTATTCAGAAAGGTGTAAGGCGTTTTGGAGCAGCGTGACTCGTCACGAACAGGAAAGTGACCTGGCACTGCGGCGCCCCAATCCGGCCGATACCGGTGTAACGGAAGCGGCCAGGCCGTGAGGAAGAAGCGGGGGATATACGGGCTTCCCATGGCGTTAAAACCAAGAATTTTAGCCGCTAAATTTCGCGGACGCGGAACAAGGAAAATCCCGCGCTTCGGCGCCCGCTACCTGGACGGCCTCCGGGGCGAGGAATGACATGGCAACTGAGCCAATTGCAAAACGATTTTTCTGAACTGGCCGACATCAGGAGAGCACAATTTTTCATCGCTTTTTCGTGATGTCGGACGAAATTTGATCGTTTACGGCGGCGGAATCATGGCTAATCTCATTTTTAGGGCGTGGGGATGCCATATCTGAACGTTCGGAGCGGAATCGGGAGAAAGTTAAGCGGTATGGTCATCGTCGAAGTCGCATCAACTGGTCGGCGCCGAGGGCGAGCAGCCCGAACATCAAATGGCTCATGACTTTGGCAGGTCCTTTGACCATGATGTTGCGGCCACCAAACTCGTCCTTGAGGCGCGCGTTGGTCCGTTCGGCCACAGTGCGCTCACGGTAGCGAACCTCATCGGCAGGCTCGAAGTGTTCCTTCTCGCCGCCACGCGGATTGTGGTCGATCAGGGGGACGTGTCCCAGTTCGCGGCAGTGGTCGTGCAACTCTTTACTGCAGTAGGCAGCATCCATCACATCGTACAAATTGGTGACCCGTTGCTTCGTGATGTGCGACAGCGGCACGGCGGCGTGGCTGTCATGCATCGACGCGGAACACAGCAAGGCGGCGATGGGAACGCCACAATCGGCAGTGTCGATGTGCAGCTCGTACCCGTAAAGTGGATCCATTGGTCAAGACAATTTGTCAGCGAGTTTAAGCTGTGTCCGGTTCCAACTCTGCAGCTGGTCGGCGCTGCCCCGTAATGCTCCTTTCTCGTCGCTGGAGGGATACATCCTCCAGTGACTACCCCTGGCAGGGCGGGGTCTGGGGCAGCGCCCCAGGTCGCCGCCCTCACGCCGCTGCCGATACGGCTATTTCCGCTGGGCCGTACTTGTCAACGATCAGCGCACCGCCGCCGACGCCGCTACGATAGA
>NZ_WHJI01000359.1:0-255 GCF_011682155.1 Massilia sp. CCM 8734 | reverse complement strand
TCGCCAATTGCATGCGCTTGTTGCTGCACGCGGCGGCCTACATCCTGCATCAGCAACTGCGTACCGAAGGGCTGCGGCATACCGCGCTGTCGCAGGCGCAGCCATCAACGGTCATTGCCAAACTGTTTAAAATCGCCGTGCAGGTCAGGCAGTACAAGAACAAGATTGTCCTTCACCTTCCGAGCGCCTGTCCGGCCAAACATCTGCTCCGGACCTTGACCGAACGACTGTACCTGTCGACACCGGCCAGGTCCC
>NZ_WHJI01000358.1:0-255 GCF_011682155.1 Massilia sp. CCM 8734 | reverse complement strand
ATCGTCGGCTGCAAAAATACCTGGAACGGTCCATATTTCGCCGCTTTCTCGGCCAATAGCTCGCTATTGGCACTGCGAAATCGTCAAAATCTGGCCTCGCCCAGCTATTTTTTCGCTTCGACTCCCCCAGTCCGACAGGCTGCTAGCCTGAATGTTTCATGAACTGCCAGTGCGTTGCTGGCTGGACGATACGAAACCTCGTCGGCAGTGTTTTCGATGGTCGCGGGTAATGGATGCCCTACCCGATTGAACGGG
>NZ_WHJI01000357.1:0-255 GCF_011682155.1 Massilia sp. CCM 8734 | reverse complement strand
TCCTCCATCAGGATTAGGCGGTGGAATAGATTGGCTAGCATGGTGATTCGCACCCAACAGCGTAGGATGCGAATCACAAAACACAGCGTCCAACGGCAGCGTTGAGTACAGCGACAAGCCGCAAGGTTCGGGCAAAGTCTCGTCCGTCAATCGCAACGGCACCACCACCACGGTGCGCGAGCGCGAGCGTACCGCCGACGAGCACAACCGGCACATCAAGTTCCTGCTGGCACAGGCGCGCATCCGCGGCCTGAA
>NZ_WHJI01000356.1:0-255 GCF_011682155.1 Massilia sp. CCM 8734 | reverse complement strand
GCTTGTCCCTATAACCTTAGCAGGTGCAGAGATAAGAAAGCGCGTTGTGTTTTGTGTTGATACGCAATCACTACCCAAGTAATACAATAAAACGATACTTCTTCCAGATTCAAGCTAGTGCTGCCCGATCGGGAGCACCAAGCTGACCAAGTTATGCCTGATGACCATAGTAAATCGGTACCACCCCTTCCCATCCCGAACAGGACCGTGAAACGATTTTACGCCGATGATAGTGCTGCAACCAGTGTGAAAGTA
>NZ_WHJI01000355.1:0-255 GCF_011682155.1 Massilia sp. CCM 8734 | reverse complement strand
AATATTCCTGCACCGTCGTATGATGCGATGGGGGGACGGATCGCGGAAGGTTGTCCAGCGGTTGGAAGTGCTGGTTTTTGACTCATAGAAGGCGCTTAGGCAAATCCGGGCGCGGAATTCAAGGGGTTGAGACGAGGAACTTAGGTTCTGAAGCAATCGGAAGTGGTTCCAAGAAAAGCCTCTAAGCTTCAGTCATACGAGACCGTACCGCAAACCGACACAGGTGGGCGAGATGAGTATTCTAAGGCGCTTGAG
>NZ_WHJI01000354.1:0-255 GCF_011682155.1 Massilia sp. CCM 8734 | reverse complement strand
CGGCCCCTAAGGCGAGGCAGAGATGCGTAGCTGATGGGAAGCAGGTTAATATTCCTGCACCGTCGTATGATGCGATGGGGGGACGGATCGCGGAAGGTTGTCCAGCGGTTGGAAGTGCTGGTTTTTGGCTCATAGAAGGCGCTTAGGCAAATCCGGGCGCGGAATTCAAGGGGTCGAGACGAGAGACTTAGGTCTTGAAGCAATCGGAAGTGGTTCCAAGAAAAGCCTCTAAGCTTCAGTCATACGAGACCGTAC
>NZ_WHJI01000353.1:0-255 GCF_011682155.1 Massilia sp. CCM 8734 | reverse complement strand
TGCTAGCTCCCCGCAGCTTATCGCAAGCTACTACGTCCTTCATCGCCTGTAATCGCCAAGGCATCCACCATGTGCACTTATTCGCTTGTCCCTATAACGTTAGCCTCTGTTCCGGAGAACAAAGAGCATTACAGAGATAAGAAAGTACAGCGTTGTTGCTTTGTTTTGATACATACAATCACTACCCATCGAACCGTCTGTCGACGATTCGATTAAAACTTTACTTCTTCCAGATTGTTAAAGAACGAAACAGCT
>NZ_WHJI01000352.1:0-262 GCF_011682155.1 Massilia sp. CCM 8734 | reverse complement strand
CAGGCTGCTAGCCTGAATGTTTCATGAACTGCCAGTGCGTTGCTGGCTGGACGATACGAAACCTCGTCGGCAGTGTTTTCGATGGTCGCGGGTAATGGATGCCCTACCCGATTGAACGGGACATCGAATGGAGCGGTATGCGGTTGAAGGTTGGCGGGTTGGTGGTCAGTTCTCGGCAGACCGGACGTGGCTTACTCAGGACGAGTTGAGGGACTTGGCCGGTGTCGACAGGTACAGTCGTTCGGTCAAGGTCCGGAGCAGA
>NZ_WHJI01000351.1:0-269 GCF_011682155.1 Massilia sp. CCM 8734 | reverse complement strand
TCTCACCATGTGGTGTTGCTTACGTTTGCACTTTCAAGATTAGTAGAGTGGTGGAGGATGACGGGATCGAACCGACGA
This sequence comes from Massilia sp. CCM 8734, assembly GCF_011682155.1. Classification (NCBI taxonomy): domain Bacteria; kingdom Pseudomonadati; phylum Pseudomonadota; class Betaproteobacteria; order Burkholderiales; family Oxalobacteraceae; genus Massilia; species Massilia sp. CCM 8734. The sequence goes on along the minus strand of NZ_WHJI01000351.1, from coordinate 191 downwards.
CCCCCTGCTTGCAAAGCAGGTGCTCTCCCAGCTGAGCTAATCCCCCAAGGTATATCTGAGACATACTGGTAGGGCTGGTTGGACTCGAACCAACGACCCCCGCGTTATCAACACGGTGCTCTAACCAGCTGAGCTACAGCCCCGACTTGGACACTGCTACTGTTTCTTCTAAATTCAACAGTCGATAAGAG
>NZ_WHJI01000350.1:0-269 GCF_011682155.1 Massilia sp. CCM 8734 | reverse complement strand
ATGTAATTTTCGGCCTGACCGCGCGCGCAATAAATATCCTCGTACAACATGTCGGCATCGAGTCCTGGCAGCGAGGTCACGATGAAGCGCGTGTTCTCGCCAAGCGCCATGACCTCGGCCTTGAGCAACACGCGCCAGGCCTTCGGCCACGAACGCGCCTTGTAAGTAAATTCATCGAACAGACGCACCGCATTGGGCACCAGGTCCTGCGATTGCGCAGCCACCCACCGGTCGATGGCGCGAAGTCTGGTCGGCTCGGCCATCGCAAG
>NZ_WHJI01000034.1:0-87986 GCF_011682155.1 Massilia sp. CCM 8734 | reverse complement strand
CGCGCTGGAGCGCAGCGGAAGGGCCGCGCCGAAGGGAATTCCCGAGCCCGAAGGGCCGAGACCCGGGCCTTACCGGGGCTCGGTTCACGAGAGGAACGGGTTTCGGCCCCAGATGTTGCTTTTTGCCGCTTGCTGTCAAATCAATGAGATGCTGCACATTTTGAATACATATCCGGGGCCCCGAGCCGTTCGTTCGGCACTTGGTCGATATGGCGATCGACAACGTACTCAACCAATATCAGTACTTTGTGGAACTGGTACTGGGTTGCTGGGGTCAGACCTTTGATGCTTAGGGGTCGGTTCTGCCACAGGTGCCAGGCTGGCGCGTGTGGTGATTGGCGGGCGGCTTGCTGTGTCCTGCGAGACCTCCGACGTTGGATCTTGCAGGCTCAAGGTTTGAGCATGGCAAATTTTCAACAACTTTGGTGAGCTCGGATCAGATATACTGTTTATTCATACAGTACTAGCCGTTATTTCGTGCAAACATTTCTATGCTGTGCCCCCCTCTCATCCCTGCACAAGGCGCCTCCGGCGTCATCGATTTAGCCCAGCTGCCTGATATTTGGAGAGCGAGCGAGCTCGCGGTATCGCGCGCGGTAACCATTTCCAGTGCTCACGTGATGCTGGACGCGGAGTTGCCGAACAGGGGTTGGCCACGCTCCTGTTTGACCGAGTTGCTCCTGCAAGCCGGTGGCATAGGCGAGCTTCAGTTGCTCAAACCTGTACTTCAAATGCTGTCGGCTACTCGCCGGATTGCTTTGGTCCAGCCACCGTATATTCCGCACGCAATGGCCTTCCAAACTTGGGGCATCGAAACCTCACGGCTATTGTGGATGCGGGCGGCAAGCACTGGTGACGCATTGTGGACTACTGAACAAATTCTCAAAAACGGTTCGTGCGGTGCAGTACTTTTATGGCAAAACAATATCCGTCCCGAATCCCTTCGGCGCCTGAACTTAGCTGCCCAGTCGGGGGACACCTGCTTTTGGCTCCTGCGCCCCTTGGTGGGCGCAGCTGAAGCGTCGCCGGCGCCTCTGCGCCTAGGCCTGCGCCCGGCCAACGGTGGCGTATCCATTTCCATCATCAAGCGGCGCGGCCCTGCCTCCGCCGAGGCTTTTTTCGTGCCCCTGCCGGACATGCCGGTGCGGCGCCATCAACCGGAGCACGATCATGCGGTGTCTGATCAGCCTGTACCTGCCGTTGTTGCCCTTAGAATCCCTGCGCCCCTCCTGGTCTGAGCCTGGTCGCTATGCCGTCATTGATAGCGGGCAGGTGCAGGTAGCTTCAACACTGGCAATGGCGGACGGTGTACATCCTGGTATGCGGGTGGGTGGCGTTGCTGCGCTCTCGCCGGCAACGGTCATGCTCGAGCGCGACCTTGCGCGCGAGATTGCCGCCCTGGAAGCGATCGCTCTGGCCATGATGCAATACACGCCTGACGTTGCGTACGAAAACGATCAGGGGGTGCTGCTTGATGTGGGTCCAAGCCTACGTCTCTTCGGCGGGATGCGGCGCCTGTGTTCTCTGGTACGACACAGCGTTACCAGGCTGGGACTCACCGTGGTGCTGGCAGCAGCACCTACCGCCGGCGGCGCTTGGCTTTTGGCGCGAACCCCACGTAAGCGCAGCGACATCCTTCGAAGGCGGTGCGTGCGCGAGTCGACGCTGAGAACGTTGCTCGACAGCCTCGATTGCCAACTGCTTCCCATGACCACGCCATATCGAGCTTGGCTACACGCTATTGGCGTGGCTGACCTGGGCGGGCTGCGGCGTCTGCCCCGCGCCGGTTTATTGCGCCGCACCAGCAAAGCCATGGTACAAGAACTCGATCGTGCCTACGGTGACCTTCAAGAAATGCGGAAGTGGATCCGGCCGCCAGCGCACTTCACAGCGTATGTGGAGACTTTTGAGCGGGTTGAGCACGCAGAGGCGCTTATGGCAGGTGCAACAGGTCTCATCTTGCAGATGACGGGTTGGCTCACTGCCCAGCAGCTGGCGGTGTCTACGTTTACCCTGGCGCTTGAGCATGAACGTGGCCGCGCCGCCGTAGCGCCAACAGTGCTGTCAATTACGCTTGCCGAGCCGGTGTGGAAGGAAGATCACTTGCTGCGCCTGTTGAAGGAGCGTTTGGCAAAAACCGAGTTGTCGGCATTCGTGCTCGGGCTCAAGCTGGATGCCAGTCAACTGCACCCCATGGCGCCGCCCACCGAGGATCTGTTTCCCGAGCCAGGTGGCTCCCCGGAAGACTTCAATCGCTTGCTCGAACTGCTGGCAGCCCGTCTAGGCGCGGAGAACGTGCTAATGCCGTTACAGGAACCCGACCACCGACCGGAAGTGTGCAATAGCTGGGTGCCAGCCTCGGCGAGGATACGCACGGGCGCCTCGCGCGACCCGGAGCTGCTTGAGCGGCCCTCGCTCGTGCTGCCCAAGCCAATCCGGCTGCTGGTCCGTAACGAGAGGCCGTTTTACGGCAGTCCGCTACGCATCATTAGTGGGCCGGAGCGGATCGAGGCTGGGTGGTGGAATGATCAGACAGTAGCGCGCGACTACTATGTTGCCCAGGGCGAGGACGCGTCGTGCTTCTGGATTTATCTGGAGCGTACGGCTGACGCCCAGTGGTACCTGCATGGACTGTACGGTTAAATGCCCGCCGCGCCACCACGTGTCCCTAACCCGGCCGCCTCGGACGGCATGCTCCCTGCCTACGCGGAGCTGCAGTGCGTGAGTCACTACACGTTCCTGCGTGGCGCGTCGGCGCCTGAGCAGCTTGTCGCGCGCGCGGCCGAACTGGGGTACCACGCGCTGTGCATCGCTGACGAATGCACGATGGCCGGCGCAGTGAAAGCGCATTTAGCGGCAAAGGAGGCAGGGCTGAAACTGGTAATTGGCAGCCAGATGACCGTCACACCGATTGACGGCAGCCATCCGTTTGCGCTGCTGATCCTGGCGGAAAACAAAAACGGATATGGCAACCTTTGCGAGCTTATCACTGCGGCCCGAATGCGCGCGCCCAAGGGGAAATATCTGGTGCGCCCGAATGATATCGCGGCCCCGCCTGCTGACTTGGCTCATCTGCGCGGCATGCCCGATTGCCAACTTGTTTTGCTGCCGCGTTACGGTGCACCGCGTGAGGAACTCGACAAGCAGGGGGCCTGGCTGCTGCATTGTGCGCCGGGGCGGGCGCGCATCGCCATCACCCTTCATTTCCGCTCGCGCGAGGATTCTCACAGGGCCACTGTAGCAGCGGTCGCGGAGCACTATCACCTTCCGATGGTGGCGACGGGGGACGTAATGATGCACGTCCGCTCGTTCAAGCCCGTGCAAGACACGATGACGGCCATTCGACACAACGTTCCGGTGGCCGAGTGCGGACGGCGTCTGGCGCCTAACGCGGAGCAGCATTTACGCCAGCGCCTGCGTCTCGGAAACATCTACAGCCGTCCCGCACTGGCGGAAACGGTGCGGCTGGCCAACCGGTGCAACTTCAGCCTGGACGAATTGCGTTACGAGTATCCCCAAGAGTTGGTACCCGAAGGTGAGACGGCAACTACTTACCTGCGCAAACAGGCGTACATTGGCGCCCATTGGCGCTATCCCTCCGGTATCCCGCACAATGTACAGGAGCTAATTGAGCGCGAGCTGGCGTTGATTGCAGAGATGCAGTACGAGAATTACTTTTTGACGGTGTATGACATCGTTGCCTTCGCCCGGACCAACAAAATACTGTGCCAAGGACGCGGCTCAGCTGCCAATTCCGCCGTCTGCTTTTGTCTCGGGGTCACCGAAGTCGATCCAGCGCGCGGTACCCTGCTCTTCGAACGGTTCATTTCAAAGGAGCGCGACGAACCGCCAGACATCGATATCGACTTTGAGCACCAAAGGCGCGAAGAGGTGATTCAGTACCTGTACAAGAAATATGGGCGTACCCGCGCCGCGCTGACGGCGGTTGTGACCAGCTACCGGCCGAAAAGCGTGCTGCGCGACGTGGGTACTGCGCTGGGCGTCGACTTATCGATCGTTGACAAGGTCGCAAGCGCGGCTAGCGGGTACTCGGGCCGGACAGACATGCGCCAACGGCTTACGGACTGCGGCATGGACCCTGATTCCGAGGTTGCCGAGCGCTGGAGTGGGCTCGTTGAACATATGCTGAATTTTCCCCGCCATATGTCGCAACACCCCGGAGGCTTCGTACTGGCGCGAACAAAGCTTTCGCGCCTGGTGCCGGTAGAAAATGCGAGCATGGAGGACCGCACAATTATTCAATGGGATAAGGACGATATCGACGCCGTTGGGCTTTTGAAAGTGGACATCTTAGCGCTCGGAATGCTGAGCGCCATTCAACGCACCTTGGAGATTATTAGTGCTGAACGGGGCGAGCGTTTTGAATTAAAAGACGTGCCGGCCGAGGATCCGGCGACATACGAAATGATCACGCAGGCCGACACGATAGGCGTATTCCAGATCGAAAGTCGCGCCCAGATGTCCATGCTGCCGCGAATGAAGCCGCGGACATTTTACGATCTGGTCATCGAGGTGGCCATCATTCGCCCAGGACCAATTCAAGGTGGCATGATCCATCCCTACCTACGCCGGCGCGAGGGTACCGACCCGGTGTCGTACGAAAGCCAGGACATGGAAAGCGTGCTTTCACGTACGCTCGGCATCCCGATCTTTCAGGAGCAGGTGATGCAGATTGCAATGGTGGCCGCAGGTTTTACCGCAGGCGAAGCGGACCAGCTGCGCCGGGCCATGGCTGCGTGGAAGAGGAAGGGTGGTCTGGAAAAATTCGAAGAGAAGCTCATGGACGGCATGGCCGCACGCGGCTATAGCCCCGAGTTCGCCGTGGGCATCGTCGGCCAGATTCGCGGCTTTGCCGAATACGGGTTTCCGGAATCCCACGCCGCCAGTTTTGCGTTGCTGGCATATGCTTCGAGCTGGCTCAAATGCCACGAACCCGCCGCTTTCTTGACCGCTTTGCTCAACAGTCAGCCCATGGGCTTTTACTCGCCCTCAGCGCTCGTGCAAGACGCGCAACGCCACGGTGTGGAGGTGCTGCCAGTGGATGTGTTGGTGAGCCGTTGGGAGGCTGCGCTGGAAACGGCTTCGAGCGGGAAACGTGCAGTGCGGCTTGGGTTGAACAATGTGCGCGGCATGCAACGCGAAGCGGCGTGGCGCATTGAAGAGGCGCGCGCTGCGCGCCAGTTCCAGAATGTCCACGATCTTGGTCTGCGTGGGGCGCTCGATGCCGATATCCTCAAGCTGCTCGCGTCAGCTGGTGCACTGGCTGGCCTGACCGGGAACCGGCGTCAGGCCATGTGGATGGCTGCCGGCAGTGCGCCCGGTCGCGACCTGCTGCGCGAAGCACCTGTGCATGAGGAGGAACTGATCCTGCCAGCACCGACCGAGGGCCAGGACCTGGTTCAGGACTACCTTCGTACTGGCCTCACACTCGGGCGCCATCCCTTGGCCCTGCTGCGTGACTGCCTTCATGCTCAGCGTTTTGTGCAAGCCGGGGTACTGCACCATTATCCGGACGCGTGCCTGGCCCGCGGCTGCGGCCTAGTGACGGTGCGCCAACGTCCTGGTACCGCCAACGGCGTGGTATTTATCACGCTTGAAGACGAGACCGGCAACGTGAATGTGATCATCTGGCCCAGTCTGGTTGAGCAGCAGCGGCGCGAGGTGATGAGCGCCCGGTTGCTCGGCGTGTATGGCCAGTGGCAGTCGAAGAACAACGTTCGGCATCTGGTAGCCAAACGACTGGTGGATCTGTCACATCTCCTTGGCGAGCTCGACACACGTAGTCGAGATTTTCATTAAACAGAGATGCTAGGCTGACCGCTACAGGTCGCGCCCGCTCGATGAAGCCAATCAGGCACATCGGGACATGCTCAATGGCGGGATGCGCCTCTGGCGCAACCTCGCTGGAGACGATGACGAACCAGTCGGTGCTCCGGGATCAAGAGACTGACGCCAGGCCGCCGTGACGTATTTGCGTTAAGCGTTTGTGCGGTATCGTTTTCGCTGACCTCATCGAAGTCGCCACCGCCAGCGCAAATATCCTACTTTCGCGCGCGAAAGTCACTTCACCGCTCCTGAAACGTCGCCCGCCTCTGAGTCAAAACAATAAAGTGGGTCGGAACACAATAGGGTTGGTCGGGATTGGAGCGTCGGTCACTACCACTTAGGCTCCGGGGACCTGAACCTCTCCGCCAGCGAGGGGCGAACAATAAAGTTGGTAGCACTGCCTATTTGTTGTTTGACTACCTCAAGTAGCTACAAAAACCATTGTCATTACGACATGGGGATGTCACTATTTGAGAAGTCTTCTTGAGTGATCAATCTTCCGAAAGGAACTTTATGCCCAGATTTCTTCAGACCCCAATCATCGTCGCGATCGCAATGTTTCCGCTAACGGCTATTGCAGACTGCAAAGACCTTATCTCGATGTCAAAGACGGTCAGTTCGTCTACGCAGTCTCGTAGCTCGTTTGAATCAAGTGCTGCTACATTTTGCAGCGAATATAAAAAGGGGACCACTATCACAAAATCCGCAAATTACGGCATTAGCTACAAGCTAATCGCGGCTTCAATGGGCACCTCCAAAGCGAGCGAAGAAGAAGTCGCGAGTAAGGTTTGCAGTGCCAATGCCGGCGAGAGTTCCAGGGCAGATGCATATCAGCAGTACGTCGAAACAATTTCCGATAATGCCTACAAAGCGTACGAAGCGTGCGAAAAACTACAGGTCGCGAAAATCGATATTTCGGTTAGGAGCATTCTAAACGACGAGGTTACGATCTCGGTTGGCAACTCATCTACCAAGGCGGCGCCAGCAACCTTTCAATTCATAACGTCGGCAGGTGCCACCTGTCAATGGCAGACGGCTGGTGTCGCTCCGACCAATCCAACTTCTGTTCCGCCCGGAACAACGGTCTTTTTGAAATGCAGCCGTTCCAATATTGGAAAACAGGAATCGATAACGATTGGTGACACGAGTGACGGAGCCGGCGCTAAGCTAACAATTCCTTGGCAGGCGGTCACGCCACAAGGGATCGGAATTGATCTTGTAGGACAACTTATGAAACGGGTAGAGGAAGCGATATCTGTTTCGAAGGAAACCGCGAACTCGCTTAGTAACGGTGTGGTCGCATTTTCGGCAACAGCGTGCCCGGATGGGTGGTCCGCCTACACCCCTGCATTTGGCCGTTTCATACGTGGAATCGATCAGAGCAACAGCGCAATCGATCCGTCCGGTTTACGAACTTTGGGTTCTATCCAAAACGATTCTGTTGGTAAGCATGCTCATCCGATAACTCTACCGGGACGAGCTGGGAATAAAGCATTTGTAAATAAGCCCCCAGGTTGGGGATATGATGACTGGCAAGGTGCCGCAAGCACTGCACAGACGGAAACATCAGGCGATGACGAAACTCGTCCAAAAAACGTTGCACTCCTATATTGTAAAAAGGGATAGTGGCCGCACTCTCACTGGAGATGACCGCCAAACCTCATGCCATCAAGAGGGGCATTATTCGATCTGTTTGCAGCGAGATACGGCGCGACAGCTCGAACCGATCCGACGATTTACCTCTGTAGTCCGGTTTGAGGCAAACGCGGTCTACCGACCAACGTTATTGTCGGCAGCGCGATCCCGTTGCATCACGGACTACTCCGACCAACTTTGTTCGTCTAGCGGGACTCAGCAAAATCAACGGCTTGCGTAGTGCGGTTCCGACCGACTTTATTGCTCCAAATCGCCTCACAGCGTTACATGGCCGGTTTCCCTATTACGCTGGTACACCGGCCATGATCAATCAGCAGAAGGACTCGACCTTCATGCTGCCCGCCGTAATCGTGAATTTCATCGTTGTCACCTGTGGATCGGCGGCGGCAGCAATAACGATGTTCGCGTCGAGATGCTCCCCGAAATCGTCGCCGCCAAACCTCGCATGCGCCGTATCGTAATAGTCCTTGTCCTTGGATGGGTCGCAGCCCTTAAAGTAAAAGATACAATTGTTCTTCTCGCCGACGCTCGCGCCAACATAAGCGCCGTGATCCTTCGCGATGAAAATTTGTTTGATCGAATGCTCGGTGACGAAGGCTGCGAATTTGTCGATGTCGGCGCGGTTCAAAATGAGGCTTGGCATAGGAATGTCCTTGTGTGGGTGGGGGACGTTAGGCGATGAACTCGCGCAGCGTGGATAGGTTTTCGTTGACGACGTCAACGCACATCGCGCCGCAGATCGGGTGGTCGGTGCCGAATCCGATCCTGTCCAGTTCAAGCACTAACTGGGCGACCGTGCCCGGGAGGGTGGCGTGCTCGCACTTGACCGGCACGTCTGCCAGCGCCTCGCGCAGCTTGGCCCGCTCGTATTTGCCCGTGGCCGTGCCCGCGTCATCCATTCCCTGCTCGAAAAATGCGATGGTCAGTTCTAGCAGCTTCGCTTGGCAAAGTCCCGCGTCCGGGTCCATGCCCGCTTCATCGGTACTGAGGATTTGCTGACCAAACCAGACGCCGAAGGTTTCCGAAATTTCGTAGTCGGCCACGCCCGGAAAGGCTCCCGCCGATTGATGGCCTGCCGCGATCAGGGCGCACGTGTACGGGACGTAGCTCGTGAGCCTGTCGATCAATTCGTAGCACCCGTTGTCCCAGTGATCAAGGACGCGGTCGAAGAAGCCGCTTCCTGTGCCTTCGCACAGGCCGAGGGACATAAAGGATGCGGTAACAAAGATGGTTTTCATGGATAGATCTCCAGCGGTAATGGTGTAGGTAGGATTGGCGCGCCCGCCGCCTCGCGGCAGGCGCGCGAGTGGTTTAATCGAGCGCTGCGCGGATTGTGCCCGCCTCCGGGTGCTGGAAAATGAAGTCGGCAAGCTTGTGGTATTCCTCGCCGAACGCTTCGCCATTCGGCCCGAACGAGAGATTGCTGTACGCGAACGCGCTCACGATGATTCCGGCCGTATTCGCGTCCACGTCGCACTCAAAACCGTTCGGCGAAACCATGTGAAACTGCTTGTCGTCCTTGAGGGCGACGTAGAAACCGCCGTTCGACAGCTTGAAGAAGTTCCACCATCCGCCGTGGTACGTTTCATCGAACAGGTGCATCGCATTGAAAAATGCGTGTTCCAAGCGAACGGTCTTGATGATGCTTGGTCCGGCAATATCGGTGAGACATTTCATCCGCTCGTCCTCGTCGTCGATAGCTACGGCGACAATCCACAAGTCCCGCGATTGCGGCACCGACCCGGTATTGGTTGCGTGTTCCATATATTCCCCTTTGGCAAGTTCAGTGGTGGAGGCTCGGAAATCGATCCTCTCGCTCGAACTCTCTCGCTCCCGCCTGGGCGGGCGGGGGGTGGGGAAAGCCCTGCCCTCACGGGCAGGGTGGGGATGGGTGGGGTTCAAGGCAGCGAGGTGACGGGCCGCTGTATCTAGCCCGTTCCGTCGTTTATCCCCAAGCAAGCCCCCCTCACTTCCCAGGGGGGCTGAAGTGGGGATTGAGGAACGGGTGTCCGCGGCCGTGCTGCCCACGTGTAGTTAGGCGCCAGGTGCGCCGGGTTCACAGCGCAAGCGGCGGCTCAAGGGCAGTGCCAGCGGTTTTTGCTGGCACTGCCCTTGACGGCACCTGGTGACTCCGGGACGGGCCGCGGCCGGCTTCACAGCGCAAGCGGCGGCTCAAGGGGCGTGCCAGCGGGGGTTCGCTGGCGCGACGCTTGAAAGCGGGTCGTTCTCATTTCAAGATCGTTGAGGGTCACGAGCCGTCAATGTGGCTCAACGATCAGACCATGCGAGTGTCGGTGTGGGCGGATCCGTAGTGCTGGCTTTTCCACGTGCCGCCGACTGCCAGCGCTCGGATCGCCGCAATGTCGGTCGTGCTGTAGCTGCGTTCGACCGAAAAAGCCTTCACTCATTTGGCGCGTTCCGGAATTGTAAAAATCATTGCTCCAGTAAGTGGGAAACTTTTTTTTTGGCCTTAGCTTCATGATATGCGCCTGTCATATTTGGACTTTCGCGTACGAAAGTTCGGTGGATGGGAGCCTAGACCTTGGGCGTGCCATCCACGTGTCGTTGTTCGCCAGATGCGTCAAGTTAGAGCTAACGCGCGCGTCGTTGCCTTGGCAGCGATTGTTGCTGGCACTGCCTTGGATTTTCCCTCCCTTGCCAGGTCTCGCCTCCGCTGTCGCCGAAACGGCGAGGCATGACCGCAACCTGGTGCCGCCCGCCACCGCCGGTGAGCCAAGGCCGAAGCGTCGCAAGGCGGCGCGATCGGCCGGCACGGCGAGGAGTAACCGAAACCCGGTGGCGCCGCCAGCTGCTGCCGGCGAGCCAAGGCCGAAGCGTCGCAAGGCGGCGCGATCGGCCGGAACGGCGAGGAGTAACCGAAACCCGGTGGCGCCGCCAGCTGCGCCGGCGAGCCAAGGCCGAAGCGCCGCGCGGCGGCGCGATCGGCCGGCACGGCGAGGAGTAATGACCCGGGAGTGAGTGGTTTTCTACGCGCGCAGCGCGCAGGCAGAAGCGCTTCGGCGCTTCCTGTTCGGGTTTTTCCCGAGCGCGACGCGCGCTGGAGCGCAGCGGAAGGCCGCCGGGCCGAGCCCGCAGGGCCGAGACCCGGTTTCATGGGGCTCGGTTCACGAGAGGCCGGGGTTTCGGCCCAGATGTTGGTTTTCTGCCTCAAGGGCCTCGCGGCCACTGACCGCGCGGCAGCACCCACCTGTTGAACCAGTCCCATTCGATGGTGCCGTAGCGCGGCGGGGGCAAGTCCCGCAGCCGCCCCGGGATATTCAGCAGCCCCGAATGGGCGCCATGACCGAGTCGATTGGCGCTGGCGCCGCATGCAGCGCAGCAGTTTGTTTGGCGCTCGACTAGCGCCATGCGCGGATGGTCGCCTGCGCGTTCGATCAAGCGGGCCAACACCGGCTCGAGCCAGTGCGTGCGGCGCGTGGTCATCCCCTGGTGCCAATTGAACACGGGGAAACTGGACTCGCCAGCCAATGCCACCTCGAGCGTGTAAGCGGTCCCGACGTCCCGGCCGCAGTTCAGGCACTTGCCCCGGAAAAGCATTCTGACCGAAATGTCACAGGCGGCGTCAGGGCTGGCCGCCGTCAGCGGCGCCCATTTGAGGCCGCCGTCGAGCGCCTTTCCGACGAACTCGGTCAGGTTGGAAAGGCCCCAAGTCTGCGACCACTCATTTTCCCAGTCCTGCGGGTGGCGCAGCGACACCAGCCACGCTGCCTCCTCGCGGCTGGTCAGATTGAAAATCGGCAGCGCGCGTTGAACCGGGAATGGCTTTTTCGTTTTGACGAACCAAAGTCCTCGTACGCCGCTGTCCTTGTAGCGGGCCTGGCGCTCGCCCATCGTGGTCCAGTCAAGATTCGACAGTTGGACCTCGAAGGCGACCGCAGTGTTTCGCCGGCGCGCAAGAACGTCCGCCTTCCAGACCAGCGTCCCGTCGGCGCCACGTTCTTCGGCCTCGACCTCAGCCTCCCATCCCGCCTGCGTGACCGCTGCAGCAATGCGCGCCTTCAGCGCCAAGTGGTCCTGACTTTCGCCGCTGCTGCCCTGGCACCCAGGGGCGGTGCTGAGATGGTAGAAGTGCGCGATCTTGCCGGCCGGTGTCCGGATCTGCACCGGCGCCCCGCAGCATTTCGCGGTGAACAGCTTTTCCTTCCGATTGCGGCTCTTGAGGTTCTCCAGCGTCAGCTGGTCCATTCCGATCAGGGATATTGGCCCATCCGGTGATTTTGCGCTGAGAGGCATGAAACACGTCCACGATGTATAGGGTGACTTTCGTGCGCGAAAGTCGCTTTCGCGGTGGTGCCAGCATAGGTCGGTAACAATGCCGTCCCGGAGGCCCCGAGACAAGTATAGCGATTTTGGCGCAGGCGGCGGCCCCGGCCTTCACCGGGGTCCGGCACCTCCCCCTATCGAAGCAGACTGACTAGGGCGATGATGAACATCATCATCAGCACGCAAGCCGGCAGCGGGTGCTTGGCGACAGCCGACAGCACTGCGGGAAAATTCTTGATCGCCCTGGCGATCCAGGCAAACTTGGACATACCTTCGATCCTTTCAAGATCAACTGCGGTCGGGTCTGTTGCCCTTCCTGATGCCCAACTATATGCGCGCGCGGCGCCTCTCACATTGGTGCTTACCCTGATCAGAAACGCGCGTCCCTGCCCGCCCCTTGGCCGATGCCATCCTCATGGAAGAGCGCTTTATAAGCGGTCCGTCAATCCGATTGCGTTAAAGTGAATCGTAACGTATCATTCGTAACATAACATTGTTACGAAACGGAAGGAGTATAAATGCCGCGCGCCGCCTCCATTACGCAAGACCACGTCAACGCCATCGCCAACCAGCTCAAGGCCAAGAGCATCAAGCCGACGGTGCGGCTGATCATCGCTGAGCACGGCAGCGGCAGCCAGGGCACGGTTCACCCAATGCTGAAAAACTGGGAGAGCGGCAATCAGCCGGCGAAGGAAGGCGTGACGTTGTCTCCGGTATTGGTGCGCATGCTGCAGGAGCATTTCACCCAGGAGGTGGCGCGCGCCACCTCCGAAGTGCAGGTGCAGCTGGCCAACAGCGAGGAAGCGGCGGCCGATCTGGCCCGCGAGAATCAGGCGCAGGCTGAACTGATCGAGCAACGCGAGGACGAAGTCGTTAAGCTGACCGACGGCGCGGCTTCGCTGCAGGGCCGCTTTGACCAGCTCGAACGCGAGCTGACGGCCGTCCAGGAGGAAGCGTCGCGCCTGCGGGGCGACGCCGAACGCGCACACACGGAGCTGGCCAAGGCACAGCTGAGGCTCGAAGCGATGCCGCGCCTCGAGACGGACCTGGTAGCGGCGCGCGCAGAATGCGACAGCGAACGCCAGACCCGCATCGCGGCCGAGCGGGCGGCCGCCGTGGGCGCGGCGCATAAGGACAGCCTGGACGCGCGCGTGGCCGAGGACAAAGCCAGGATCGAGGCGCTGGAAGCGCAACTGGAGGCCGGCGCCGAGCGTGAGCGGCGCCAGGCGGCCGACTTGACTACGACCCGGGTGGCGGTGGAGGCAGGAACTGCGCGACTGGAGCTTGCCGAGCGCACCATCGCGTCGCTCAAGAGCGATCTGACCCAGGCGCGCGCGAGCGAACGCGCGGCCGTGGAGGAAGCGGCCGAACTTAGGGGGGCTGCCTCGGGCGAGTGAGGGATGGCGCCGGCATCGTGGACATGCGGCGCTATCCGGCGGCTGTGGCCGCCGGTCTTTTTAAAAACCCGCCTTCACGGCGGGTCTCGTCAGATTTGGCCGTGTTCGGCAAACGAATGGGTGCGCGTTCCAGCGACAATGATGTGGTCGAGCACGCGAATATCGACCAGCGCGAGCGCCTGGACCAGCGAGCGCGTGAGCAGCAGGTCCGCTTCGCTCGGTTCGGGGACGCCGGACGGGTGGTTATGCACGAGCACAGAACGTGCCGCATTCACGCGTAAGCCTGACTTGACGATTTCGCGCGGGTACACGGAGCAATGCGTCAACGTGCCGTAAAAGAGAATTTCATGCTCGATCAGGCGATTTTTCACGTCCAGCCACAGGATCGAAAACACTTCCTGTTCGTGCCGGCCGAAGCGGCAAATCAGGTAAGTCTTGATGGCATTGGGCGAATCGGCGGCGACGTCCAACGTCTTGATCCTGCGCGCCAGGATCGACAGGGCTTCGGCGATCACTGCGTCTTCCTGTTCCAGTTTCGTGGCGAGGACCTGCTTTTTTGTTGCTGCGGACACTGACATATAAAGCCTTTCGAGGGTTAGGAGGCTCGGAAATCGATCCTCTCGCTCGAACTCTCTCGCTCCCGCCTGCGCGGGCGGGGGGTGGGGAAAGCCCTGCCCTCACGGGCAGGGTGGGGATGGGTGGGGTTCAAGGCAGCGAGGTAACGGGCCGCTGTATCTAGCCCGTTCCGTCGTTTATCCCCAAGCAAGCCCCCCTCACTTCCCAGGGGGGGCTGAAGTGGGGATTGAGGAACGGGTGTCCGCGGCCGTGCTGCCCACGTGTAGTTAGGCGCCAGGTGCGCCGGGTTCACAGCGCAAGCGGCGGCTCAAGGGCAGTGCCAGCGGTTTTTGCTGGCACTGCCCTTGACGGCACCTGGTGACTCCGGGACGGGCCGCGGCCGGCTTCACAGCGCAAGCGGCGGCTCAAGGGGCGTGCCAGCGGGGGTTCGCTGGCGCGACGTTTGAAAGCGGGACGTTCCCACTTCAGGGTCGTTGAGGCGCGCGAGCCGCCAATGCGCCTCGATGATCAGACCATACGGGTGACGGTATGGGCGCATCCGTAGTGCTGGCTCTTCCACGTGTCGCCGACCGCCAGCGCCCCGATCGCCGCGATGTCGTCCGTGCTGTAGCTGCGCTCGACCGAGAAATAGCGTGCACTCACACGGCGCGTTCCGGGATTGTAAAAATCATTGCTCCAATAAGCGCGAAATTTTTTGGGCTTGAGCTTCATGTATGTGCCTGTCGTGTTTGGACATTCGCGCGCGAAAGTCCGGATTGATTGCTGAACCCTAATGGCCCGGCAAATTTAGGATCTATTCAAACAACGTGGTCTGTCGCGCATCCACGAAGCGCGCCCTCGTCGGCCTGCGTTTTCCTGATGGCTCCGCAGGTGCATCGCGCTCCAGCACGGGCAACTGGACGTTCGGCGTTTCGCCGCTGCCGGGCGCGTGAGTGGCCGCACGCCGTATTGCCAGCCTACCGCGCCATCCACCCAGCACATGCGCCGCCGTGTACCACTGGGCGTCCGTGTCCTTGGGCCACAGCGAATTGCCGTGAATAACCACGGCCGGGACGTGCAGCAGCGTCAGCTGGATATAAGACATGTGTACGGCGGTTTCGTCCAGGTCCTGCGCCGTGACGTGCAGGCAGCGCTGGTAGTTCAGGCCCTTGGTCCGGACGCAGTCCGCCAGGGCTATGACCATCGCCCCCGCTCCGCAAGCAGGTTCGTTCGCCGTAAAATAGCCGTGCTCTTCCACCAGAGCGGCCACGTCCGCGCAACCCAGTTCGGCCATCAAATAAGCCACTTCGTACGGCGTGAAATACTGCCCTTTCCAGTGGTCGCCCAACTCCAGCGCCATGAACAGCTGCCCGAGGCAATCGTGTAGCCCACCCTCGAGCGACTGGACGATGTGGCCCAGCATCTGGGGAAAGCGATCGACCTCGGATCGCTCGTAGCGGCCAATGAGATTCATGTAGCGCGCCTCGCGCTTTTCGGCTTGCGCGAGGTCGACCGCATTGCTGAGCGAGATCGCCGCCATTTCGCAGAAGTCGCGGAAGACTTCATGCTTGCGATGGCGCCGCGCGTTCGCTTCGATCAATTTGACGAAGGCTTTTTGGTGCTCGTCCAAACCACTGATGGGGCGTTTGCTCATGTTGTTCGAGAAGTAGACGGAGAACCAGGAATTGATCCTCTCGCTCGAACTCTCTCGCTCCCGCCTGGGCGGGCGGGGGGTGGGAAAGCCCTGCCCTCACGGGCAGGGTGGGGATGGGTGGGGTCCAAGGCAGCGAGGTAACGGGCCGCTGTATCTAGCCCGTTCCGTCGTTTATCCCCAAGCAAGCCCCCTCACTTCCCAGGGGGCTGAAGTGGGGATTGAGGAACGGGTGTCCGCGGCCCGTGCTGCCCACGTGTAGTTAGGCGCCAGGTGCGCCGGGTTCACAGCGCAAGCGGCGGCTCAAGGGCCGTGCCAGCGGTTTTTGCTGGCACTGCCCTTGACGGCACCTGGTGACTCCGGGACGGGCCGCGGCCGGCTTCACAGCGCAAGCGGCGGCTCAAGGGGCGTGCCAGCGGGGGTTCGCTGGCGCGACGCTTGAAAGCGGGACGGCTTCACTTGGGAGCAATCCATCCTTAGTGCTCTGCCTGCCGTTTAGGCAACCGGTACCCTCCCCTATGGGAAAACCCAACTTCGATCTAATTATCCACACCTTAACGCACAGAAATTGTGGATAAGACAGATTAGATCGCTCAACAACTTTCGCGCGCGAAAGTCGTGGCGCTGTCCCGCACTCATCGACCGCAAGTGATCGATCGACATTAGAATGACAGTATTGTTATGCAACTATCGAAAAAGAATGCGTAGTGAAAAGAACCGACGACCTACAGGCCGTGAACGGCGCCCCGTTCCTCAGTCGCGACGATGCCGAAAGCCGGCTATGCAACGCCATAGCCGCGCTGGGCCGGCTCGCCGGCATTGAGGTCGACCAGGGAGAAGGACCCGAGGACATTGACTCCGTGCTGATCGACGCGGCGTATCAGTGCAACTTCGCCGATCCCCACTTCCTCGGCGGGCCATGCGCCTTCAATTACGTAGAAACCGCCGACGACGTCGACAAGCTCGCGATGAAAGCCGCTCCAGTCATACGCGGGCTTCTCGGCTACATTCGCAAGTGTGACTTTTTGAATTAAATGCGACATTCTCTAAATTACAGACGGAACTAACGGAAAGCGAACCAAACATGAATACGCCGTTGCATAACATGGTCGGCCAGGACGATGACGATGAAAATCCGTTGACTGTCGGTGAGCAGGTCGAAGACATCAAGAGGTCGATATCATCATTTGAGAGGTATCTAGAAGAGGCGCTGACATATGCTGCATCACCGGATGCTGCGGAGGATGCGCAGCAGTGTGTGGACGAGCTGCGTGAGCTAATTGGGCTTCATGAGGCCCATCTTAAGGAACTTGAGGAAACGCACGTGAGCGGTGCCGAGTAATCGAAGTTTGAGGCAGTCGCGTCTATTTCCACTCTCCTGGGGAGAGTCGCAGCTATTAGACGCAAAACTGTCGCATCTATTTCCGATTACGCGAGATCTCGCCGGGCGTAGAGTGATAGGCAGTCGCATCAATTTCGAAAAGTGACACCAGCCATTCGGGGCGCCGCACTATGGTTTCTCGGCTGCTGGCTCAAGGCCACAGCGTTGACACGCTTCAACTTCTGTTGGGTCACTCTGAGCTTAACCACGTTAAGCCATATTTGGACGTTTCGCGAGAAAAGCTGATCGAGGCGTTTGCTACGGTGATATGATACTCAATGGGTACGTATGGAAATAGGATAATGGTTAAAATCATGACACAGCAGGAGTTCCTGCGAGATGCAAAGTTGAAACTTGGTTTGACCTGGCCCCAGTTCGCAAAGCGCATTGGGGCACCGGAGACAACCGTGAAGAAGTGGGCCCTGCCCGACGATGCCGAGGGCAACGCCCGCGAGATGCCGTCAACTATGTGGGTTCTAGTGCGCGAAATCCTTGAGCACGAATCGCTTAAAGCCAAGTACGAACGACTGATAAAAAAAACTGAGAAAACCGCTTGACGTACCCGTTGGGTACTATAGAATGTAAAGCATGGGGCAGCGCATTGGGCGCGGCGGACTGAGGAAAAGGGAAATCGTGATGATCGAGAAATCCAACGTTCGGTTTTTCCCAGTGCAGATGACGACCGACCGCGTACCACCGCAGCACCTGATGCAACCCTGCGATTTCGGACTGCTGAATGCGATTTACAGCCTCGAAGCGCAGCTCGGATCAGTCGAAGCCTACAACCGCCTGTGCGATGCCGCGCATGGCCTGAAGGCCAAGATCGATGCAGGCCACGCCTGCACACAGAACCCCGTGTAACCAATCACATCAAAGAAAAGGAAATTCATGCCAAACGCTATCGACCATGAACCTTGTCCCCGGTGTGGAAAACAACCAGTGGCGACAAAGGGTAAGACATACTGGACCGCCAGGTGCGAAGAAAGTAAGCATGTCATGCATCCGGTCGCGGCCACGCCAATGCGGACCAAGGTGGCGGCGCTGGAAGCGTGGGATGAGGATGTTAAGTACGACCGAATCGGATAGGAAAATCGCATACCTGCGAACGTGAAAGGACAACATGGGAAACGATAGACAAATCGGCCGCTTCTTGATGCGTCAAGCGCACTTTGAGCAAGTGCGTGAGCATCTACGAACCGCCCTCGATATTGCCGTTACGGACGATGTGCTCGAAGCTTTTCTGCTGGCGAATGGCCCAATTCTCGGAATGATTGTTGGGTATGATGAGGTTGAAACAGAAGCGCGTTATATGATTTGGAATGCCGCTGATCTTTACTTCGACAAGAGGCAGTTGTCCTAGCAATAAACTCAAGGAAAATGGTTTCGCGGAGGCGAAACCGTATAAATCGTTTATATGAGGAAAACCCGCGCCCTCCGGTGCCCGACAGTTGGCCGGTCGCCAACACTAGAGATCGAAGAGGTTAACTATGTCTAACGCTACACTGCTGTTGCTCGCTATGACTTTTCCTGTCGGTGTCACCACTGGCTTCTTTCTTCAAGTTTTACTTGGAAAACATTCTGTTGGTTGTGGTGCCGCATTGGCCTCGTTCACTACAATGTTAGGAATAGTCATGGCATTTCATTGGATAAGCGATATTAGGCCGATATCAGCGGTGTCAATTGTCGCTATCTGGTTCTTGCTCAGTGTTTATGCGACGGTAATTGGTGCCTGGGTCGCAACGGTTCTTGCGCCGAAATGCCATGATTCTGAAACCCCATGAAATCCTAAAGCAGCTCGGCTTTGATGTGCCGGAGGCTGGCGTCGGAATCAATTTCAATGACGCCTATCTGACGCGTTCGGCCCTCGCTCTGGTCGGGGGCACCATGGACGTAAGTCGGATCACTACCAGCGACCTTTCAAGCCTCAACGTCGGACTTTCCGGGGTGGCCCCGTCTCGCGACTTACCTGCGCCGCGAGACGATGACGAATCGCTCGAAAGACTCAAGCTCACCGTCGCGTTGGTAGCGCGTCGTGTCCTTAAACCTTGTGTCTGATACACCGGAAAACGACGATGATAGAAGATTTCGCATGCTGGCTAGAGCAGCTCGGACCTGGCGACCAGGTTGGCGTATACGAGCGACGTGGCACGGCATTTTTGCACGCGAAGACCGTTGAGCGCCGTACCCCGTCTGGTCGCATTGTGTGCGTGGGCGGGAGCGCCTTCAACGCCGATGCCTACCATCACGTGGCGCGCAGTTCACCATATGCCGACCGCCGTATCATGCCCCTGCCCAACAACGACTAAACCGGAAAATCCGGCGCTTCGGCGCCCGCCACCTGGACGGCATCCGGGGCGACGAAAAGATTGGTGAGACGCCTGTATACGAAAAACTATGATGGTATAGTGTTTTCATGCTATACATCCATATAATTTACTATACCTAGGAAATCCGAAAAATGAATCCAGTGAATAATCCGTTTGCTCCAGGCGCAGGCAGCCGACCACCCGAGCTGGCTGGTCGGCAGGCAATTATCGACGATGCGCGCGTTGCCATCGAGCGAGCGTTGCTGGGTAAGCCCAGCCGATCCCAGATGTTTTTAGGACTTCGTGGAGTAGGCAAAACCGTCTTGCTTAATGCTGTCGAGACGATGGCAGACGAGCATGGCCATCTCACCTCAATGATCGAAGCGCCTGAGAACAAGCCGCTGGGCGAATTACTTCTTCCGCGCGTGCATCAAGTGCTCCGCAAACTGTCTATGACGGAAGCTGCGAAGGCTAAAGCATATGACGGCTTGCGCGCGTTACGGTCCTTCGCTTCTGCGTTTAAGTTCGACGTCGCTGGTGTGGGGATTGCTGTTGAGCCTGAGGCAGGTGTCGCCGACAGCGGCGACCTGCAAAATGACCTTCCAGAGCTGTTCATTCGCATTGGGGAAGCGGCGAAGGCTGCCGGCAAAGCGTGGACACTGCTGATCGATGAGGTGCAGTACCTGAAGCAGGAAGACCTCGCAGCGCTCATCGTGTCACTGCACAAGATCAGTCAACGCGAACTGCCTATTCTGTTCTTTGGTGCCGGCCTGCCTCAGGTGGCGGCACTGGCCGGGGAAGCAAAGTCATATGCAGAAAGACTGTTTCACTACCCGGACGTTGGCGCGTTGGCTGAGGCTGACGCGAAGGCGGCCATCCGCCAACCCGTGAACGATGAGGGAGCGGTCATCGAGGAAGAAGCGTTGACCGAGATTTTTCTGAAGACGAGGGGATACCCTTACTTTCTTCAAGAGTGGGGGCACCAGTCGTGGAACATCGCAGTTGGTGACACGATTACCCTAAACGATGCCAGGCAGGCCGAGACCAAGACCCTCAAGAGGCTTGACGAGGGCTTCTTCAAGGTCCGCTTGGATCGATTGACCGGCAAGGAGCGCGAGTATGTCGTGGCAATGGCCCAATTGGGAAGCGGGCCCTATCGCTCCGCAGATGTCGCGGAGGCGTTGCACGAGACGGTGCAAAGTCTTGGCCCGCGCCGAGCACAGATCATCAGTAAAGGCATGATCTACAGCCCATCCCACGGTGACATCGCATTTACGGTTCCGATGTTCGACGATTATCTAATTCGTAACCGCGGCAATCTCGGCTGAACAGCGGAAAATGGCAGCATGGGGAACAATACTGGCTACGCTGAATGCCCGCACTGCGGGGCTGAATACCGGCTCTTCACGATTTTCAATCGCGACATGATGGCCCTTTGCAAAATTTGGCGTCGACGTCATGAACGCGCCTGCGCGAAGCGCACGCCAGCGCAGCGCCGGAAATGGGCCGCGAAGTATGTTGGTTTGGACTCGTCCGAGAGCAGCATTGTTGTGGACCTTGACCACCCTGGGTTCTCGCTGGGAACCATGCAACGTAGTCCGGTCGAAATTGTCGTGGACTTGCCAAGTCCGATGGGTGGAAGTGGCGCGATCCGCGCCGGGGAACTTGGTCATGTGGTTTGGGATGAACCTGGCGGAGACCTGATCGTTGAGTTCGACCGCGAGGTTCCAAACGAAGGACTGCTACCGAACAAGCGTCAGGCGTGGGTGCCTCGTTCGATGGTGGCAATTTCAAAATCGTAGATGAGAAAATGACCTGGCGCTGCGGCGCCCCGATCCGGCCGGCGCCGGCGTAACGGAAGCGGTCCAGGCCGCGAGGAAAAAAGACCAGTAATGACCAAGACGAAGACCGCACCGGCTACCAATTACGACTACACCGGCAAGGACCGCGTAGAACGACAGCGCAAGGCGCTCGCGGACGCTGGTGGTGCCCGTGTGGAGGCGCACCTTGACGCAGGCGAGCTCGCCCGCCTGGATGCCTTGATCGAGGCCGGTGTCGCGCCGTCGCGCCGAGCCGCCATCAAGTACCTGGTGCAGCAGCTTCCGCCGCCTGATGAAGATAAGATTTGACACCGTAGCCGGCTACGGTATAATGTGAAACATAGGCAGTGCGTTTGCGTAGCCAGGCACAAAGGAAAAGTATGACGAAGATTACGCAGCGACAAATGCGTCAAGGGATCGCAGTGGATGGTGGCCTTACCTCAATTCCTTCGGTAACGAGTCTATATCGCGCCGGTTACTTCCGGACAGAAGAAGCTGCCCTGGGCGCCTTCAAGTTGGCTTGCCGGCAGGGCTTGGACGGGATGGGAAAGAGTACTGCCGAATGGATGGGAATGTCGGATGCCGAATACGACCGATGGATGCGGGACTCGACGCTGCCGCCCATGAAAATGCAACCGAGGTAAGTGCCCTGGTGCTGCGGCGCCCCGATCCGGCCGGCGCCGGCGTGACGAAAGCGGCCAGGCCGCGAGGGAAAAACGATGAACAGCACAGTAACGAAAGTGGTTCTAGCAGTCGACCTGAACGTGGAGAACCGCGCCGTGTACGAGGCAATCCAGCTCACTCCCACCGAAGCGGTGTCGCTGCTTCAGCCGGCCACAAAACCAGCGCAACAATAGACCTGAAAAATATAGGAGAAGATATGGTGTTACGTAATTCGTTGCGTACCATTTTGAATGGAAAGGCAACTAATCGGGAAGTCATTGTAGGACTTTTGGAGTGGTGCTGTGCCGTATTCACTCTGTGCCTGCTTATCGGATTATTATGGGATGGAGCAAGCATAAATGCTTTCCTTATAGGCTACGCTGGTGCGGTGTGCACCGCACTGATCCTTATCGTTTTACGTAAGCAAACGACAGGACGCGATATCGTTAATGATAAACGCTGAAAAGGATGCCACGTTTGCTCCAGACAGCAAATAATAATGAGGAAAACGTTTATGCGGAGGTGAAACTGTATAGATCGTTTATATCGGAAAATGACCTGGCGCTGCGGCGCCCCGATCCGGCCGGAAGCCCGCGTACCAAAGTGAGGAAGATATGAAATTGACAAAACAGGATGTCATTAATCGGCTGCGCCCGATTTTCCAGCGAGCAGTACAAGACCGTTCAGGTGTGTCTTACCTATTTTCAGACGAAGAATCCAAGGTGTTCTCCGAAGCAGACCTGGAGGCGCTTAAAACAGAAACAGGTTATCCGGCTCCTGCTGTGAAATTTGGGCATTGAGGTGCGTGGAACGGACAACATGGTCGACTTTACGCAACTGACCCCGGAGCAGATCGTTTCTTACGTCGCTAAGCATTCCCATGTCTTCGCCAGTACCTTCGATGAGGGTTTCCCTGACAATATCGCGAGGACTGTTTCGGGTCCGCTGTGGGCCGCAATTCGTCGACGCGAGGGTTTCGCCATCGTTTTCAAAGGTATGAACCCGTTGGTTGGTGGCGACGGGAAAAATGCTGACTTGATGTTCCTACATGTCCTCCCGGAGTAGGGGTTTGAGGTGCAGTGGAACGTAAAACACGGTTAAGCCATTTCGCGCAACGGCCGGCAGGATGAACATGAGCATGCTTGGGGCGGTTTTTGAATTCGAACGCGACCTATGATTAAGCGCACCAAGGCCAGTATCGTACGCTTACGCGCCGAAGGGACGGCTTTGTGCGTTGGTCACTCAGGTGCCCAATGAACGACTACGTTTGGAATAGTCGTCTCAAGAAAACTTTTCAACGACGTCAAGAAATATTCATACATGATAATACCCTCGTTAACGGTAGGCAAAGATTTAGCTATTTCCCCTTCTTCTCCCTCTAGGGCTGTTTGGATTTCAATATAGGCCTCAGTGTTTGGAGGCCCCCAATTCACAAGCTCCGATAACGCTCTCTTCTTTCGAAATTCTTTCATAAGATCTGGACTAGACGAAGACGAGCTTGATGAAGAGGAAGATCCGTACAAATTGGGCTGTGCCGGTGTTGCAGATGCCGAGCTTGATGAGGAGGCAGATTCGTCCGATTTGGGCTGAGCCGGTTTTGAAGATGCTGAGCTTGATGAGGAGGCATGCCCGTCTGAGTTCTGTTGTGCAGGAACTGCAGATGCTGAGCTTGATGATGAAGTAGCTGTCGATGAGGTGCCCGCAATTTTCTCTTCCTTACGGGAAGACGGGTGGCAGCTTCGATGAATACCGTGTGTTGCCACGTTCAATTTAGTAGCGTTTTTTGCGCGACTCTTGCTACGAACTGTTAGGTGCGGGTTGGTTAAAGTTACTCTTATCGTATTCGCCCCTTCGGCAATCGCCATATCCATCGCTAAATGGCAACAGAAGCCATCCAGAGTTTCTAAATTGAAGTAGTCGGTATAGACCATAGTGTCATACCGCTTAGCATTTATGGCTTTGCCCGTTTGGAAGGTGAATTTTACTTTTTTTGAATAAATATCCTTGGTAAAGAAACTCTGGTTTGGTAATAATCTAAAGTCATATGCCATTCTCACTCCCCCATAAAATTTATTGTTGGGATCTTCATTTTGAAGAAACGACGCGATGTGCAAGGTTGCGGTTACGTAGGGTAAATTTACCTACATATATTTACAATAGCAATGTACGAAATTGATCGTTTTCGTACGGACGGATTTTTACTGTACGAAAAATAGCTACTGAGAATATCGGACATGCCTTACAATGAGTACTCCCATTTCGTACTAATTTGGCCGCCAAATGTCCCGAACTTTCATTTATGCAAGAGTGAGTACCGTTGATCAGAACACAGACAACCAGATCCATGAAATCGAGTCAGCTGGTTTCGCCGTAGACAAACGCCGGATCGTTCGCGAAAGCATCAGCGGTAGCGTTGGTGCCGCTAAGCGCCCGCAGTTTGCTCGCTTGCTTGACCGTCTTGAGCCTAGCGATGTGCTCATTGTCACCAAGCTTGACCGACTCGGCCGTAACGCCATGGACGTGCGGGGAACCGTCGAGCAGCTGGCAGGCGATTGTGTCCGGGTGCATTGCTTAGCGCTTGGCGGCGTCGATCTGACCAGCCCTGCCGGCAAAATGACCATGAGCGTGCTAAGTGCAGTTGCTGAGTTTGAACGTGATTTGCTGATAGAGCGAACCCAGGCCGGTCTCGCACGTGCACGAGCGGAAGGAAAGACACTTGGACGTCGGCCAGCGCTTACGACGGCGCAGCAAGCCGATGCAATGGTCCGCCTCGTGGCTGGCGAGTCGGTGGCCAAGGTGGCGCGTGACTACGGTACGACGCGCCAGTCCATCATGCGAGTACGGGCAAGGCACACTTTGATCGATGCAGCCGACTCCTGACATTCGAGCAATCGCCTTTTGAAGAACGACAATTTGGGCCATGCACCAAGGCAAATCATAATGCGCTGATTGCCGCCATACAGGAAAAAGATGCCAGTCAGCTTTCTTTCGAACGCGCAGCGCGAGAGCTTTGGCCGCTACGCCGGTTCTCCATCACCCCATGACCTCGCCCGGTACTTTCATCTGGACGACACCGACCATGCGCTAATCGCTGAGAAGCGCGGCGCGCACAATCGGCTTGGCTTCGCCATCCAACTGGGCACAGTGCGCTACCTGGGCGCGTTTTTGGAAGATCCGCTGGCCGTGCCCCAGCCCGTGTTGCGGACGCTGGCCAAGCAGCTGCGCATCGAGGCGCTGGACAAAGCAAGCGCCTACAGCACCGGTCGACAACGCTGGCAGCATGCGATGGAAATTCGCGCGCGATATGGCTACGTCGAATTCACGGAACCCTTGATCGCCTTTCGCCTTACCCGGTGGCTGTACGCGCTTTGCTGGACCGGCACCGACCGGCCGAGCGTGCTGTTCGAGCGCGCCACGACGTGGCTCGTGACGCACAAGGTACTGCTGCCAGGATGCACGACGCTCGAACGGTACGTTGCGCGCCTGCGCAGCCGCGTTGAAGAGCGCTTGTGGCGCTCGCTTGGGAGCGGGATCAGCCTGGACCAGCAAACGCGCCTGGAGGGCCTTCTGGTCTCATCTGGCGGCAGCCGGAATTCGCCGCTCGACCGACTGCGCACCGGGCCTGTGGTGGCCAGCAGCCGGTCAATGAATCTGGCGCTGATGCGGCTGCAAGCCGTCCGCGAGCTTGGCATCCGGTTGCCCGCCGCCACGCGCATCCCGGCCACACGGGTGGCCGCTCTGGCCCGGTTCGCCGGCGCCGCCAAGGCCAGCGCGATCCTGCGCCTGCCGGTACTGCGCCGCCTGGCCACCCTGGTAGCGTTCGTGCACTGCCTCGAAGCGTCGGCCCAAGATGACGCGCTGGAAGTGCTGGAAGTCATCCTCCGGGAGCTATTTGGCGACGCCGTGAAGGCCGATAAAAAGTCGCGCCTGCGCTCGCTCAAAGACCTGGACGAAGCTGCGGCCACCCTAGCCAACGCCTGTCAAATGCTGCTGGACGATACCGTGCCGGATGTCGAACTGCGCACACAGTTGTTCGCGCGGATTTCGCCTGAAGCGCTCGCGCTGGCCCTCGTCGGCGTCAACAAACTGATTCGGCCAACCGACAACGTGTATTACCAGGAACTGGACGCCAAGTACAAGACCGTGCGCCGCTTCTTACCTGCGCTGGCCGAGCACATTCACTTTGGCGCGAACGCCGCTGGCGAGCCGTTCATCGCCGCCTTCGCTTGGCTTCGCGCGAACATGACGGCGAAGAGACCCGGCAACGATGCGCCGCGCGAAATCATCAGCAAGCCCTGGCAACGTCATGTGCTGCGCGAGGATGACGCCATCGACTTCCACGCTTACACTTTCTGCGTTTTGTCCGAATTGCGTACCGCGCTGCGCCGGCGCGACGTGTTCGTGGCCCCGAGTTGGCGGTACGCCGATCCGCGCGTCGGCCTGCTCGACAGCGCTGAATGGGAATCAACGCGCCCGATCATTTGCCGCACGCTGGGCCTGTCGGCAGTGCCGGGGCCGATATTGACGGCCCTTGCCAGTGAACTGGACCGCGCCTACCAGGCTGTCTCCGCCAGGTTGCCCGACAATCCGGCCGTGCGGTTCGAGAAGGTGGGCGACAAACAAGAGCTGGTGCTCAGCCCGCTCGACAAGATGGACGAGCCGGCGTCATTGATCGCGTTACGCGCCAAGGTCACAGGCATGCTGCCGCGCGTCGATCTGCCGGAACTGATCCTGGAGATTGCCGCCCGTACTCGCTTTACGGATGCCTTCACCCACATATCGGAGCGCACCGCGCGCGTGGCCGATCTGCAGGTAAGCATTTGCGCGGTCTTGATGGCCGAGGCCTGCAACACGGGGCCGGAGCCGCTGAGTCGCGGCGATGTGCCGGCGCTCAAGCGGGACAGGTTGTCATGGGTGGACCAGAACTATCTGCGCGACGACACCATCACTGCGGCGAACACCATGCTGGTCGCCGCGCAGAGCCGTTCGACGCTGGCCAGCATGTGGGGCGGCGGCGAGGTCGCGTCGGCTGACGGGATGCGCTTCGTGGTGCCGGTGCGCTCGGTGCATTCCGGGCCGAATCCGAAATACTTCGGCGTCGGGCGCGGCGTGACCTGGTACAACCTGATATCGAACCAGTTCTCCGGACTAAACGACATCACGGTGCCGGGCACGCTGCGCGACAGCCTGGTCCTGCTAGCCGTCGTCCTGGAACAGCAGACTGACCTTCAGCCGACTCAGATCATGACGGACACGGGCGCGTACAGCGACGTGGTTTTCGGCCTGTTCCGCCTGCTTGGATACCGATTCAGTCCGCGCCTGGCCGATGTCGGCGGCACGCGTTTCTGGCGAATCGATACCAAAGCCGACTACGGACTGCTCAATTCTGTATCCGGACACAATATCAGCCTACAGAAGATCGAGCCGCATTGGGACGACATGCTGCGCCTCGCCGGCTCGCTCAAGCTCGGCAGGGTTTCTGCCGCCGGCATCATGCGCACGCTCCAGGTCGGCGAGCGCCCGACGAGGCTGGCCCAAGCCATCGCCGAGTTCGGCCGCATCGACAAGACGCTGCACACGCTGACCTACATCGATGACGAAGCCAAGCGCCGGAGCACGCTGACTCAGCTCAACCGTGGCGAGGCGAGGCACAGCGTCGCCCGCGCCGTCTTCCACGGCAAGCGAGGCGAGTTGCGGCAGCACTACCGCGAGGGGCAGGAAGACCAGCTGGGTGCGCTCGGCCTGGTGCTCAACATGATCGTGCTGTGGAACACCAGCTACATGGAGGCCGCATTAAACCAACTGCGGGCGGATGGCTTCGAGGTAAAAGATGAGGACATGGCCAGGCTGTCGCCGCTGCTGCATGAGCACATCAACATGCTGGGCCGGTATTCGTTTTCGGTGCCGGATTCGGTGGCCAAGGGCAAGTTACGGCCGTTGCGTAACCCAGCGAGCGATGAATAGTCCCACGAACCTGGCTTAACCGTGTTTTACGTTCCACTGCACCTCAGACCCCATAGACTGCCAGCGGATGCTGCGCTGGCGCCACTTCGGCGATGCGCTCGATCACGATCGCGGGACGCGGTGCGGGTGGTTCCGGCGCCGCTGCCTGCGGCCGCGCGGCAGCGATGTCGCCTCGCCATGGCTGCGCCAGTGCCTGCAGGTGTGCCACTTCATTTGCCATCCGTTGGGCCGGTTTCTCCTGCGTCGTGCCATGCACCCGCTCGTTTGCCACCTCACGCAGCCAGCGTGTTACCTCAACGTTGGCAGTGACGACATCGAGCTGCAAACCGCTCTGGCCCAGCCGGCTTGCCAGCGGCACGTAAAACGACCTGCGCAGGTAGCCGTTGAAGCGCTCGACCTTGCCCTTGGTCTGGGCGCGGTATGGCTGGCACAGCTTGATCCGGAAGCCGCTGTGCTTGGCAAAGTCGAGGAAGCCAGCGTGGTAGCGGTGCTGGCCATCGCCGTACACGTCGCGCTCGATGACGACCGTCTTCATGTTGTCATACAGCACCTTGCGCGGCACGCCGCCGAACGCGGCGAAGGCACGCTCATGGCAGCCGATCAGCGTGGCCACTTTCATGTCGCTGACGAACTCGACATAGCTGGCACGGCTATAGCCCATCGTGGCGCAGAACGCATACAGCGGCGCGCTGCCTTTGCGGAACTCGACCCAATCGACCTGCAACTGCTCGCCCATCGCCGTCTCGAAGCGCACTTCAGGCTCAACCGGCAGCGTCGGCCGCAGCGAACGCATGAAGGCGCGCAGCTGGCTCAGGCCGCCCTGGTAACCGCGCTCGGCGATCTCACGGTGCAACACGCTCGCCGGTATCCAGTTCGGCTGCGCCGCCGTCTGCCGCTCCCGCAGATAGGCCTCGTATGGCGCCAGCTTGCTTGGCCTTTTTACCTTGCGTTCGTATTTCGGCACCGACGTCAAAGCCAAGTGTCGCCGCACAGTGTTTACCGCACAGCCCACCTCGGCGGCGATCCGCCGCAGACTCAACCCATGCTTGCTCAATAATTGAATTTCCACATACACCTCGTTAGGTTTCAAGGCCGCTCCGAAAAGCAGCCATCATCTCAAAAACGGTGTATCAGTTTTCAATCGCTGCTGTGTATCAGTTTACAACCGCTGCTGACAGTAGGCGCCCATCAGATCGCGGATCATGTCCAGCTTGGCAACGCGCTCCACCAATCTTTTATCGAGCACGGCCAAATGGGTTCCGTTCAGATCAAAGAGACGCAGGCGCTCGGGTATCGGATAGTCCTCGTCGGACACCACTGCGGGAATGTGCGGTAGGCCACGTTTTTTGAAGAGGGCGACGCGGTTTTTGCCCTCGTGCGCCAGCACGATGCCAAGCGATGGAATGTGGAAGTACCGCGCACATTCCACCGTCGTGTGACCAGAATCAGATGCTTCGAACGCGGCAAGGGCGGTTTCGATGACCCGACTTTGTTCATTTTCATCGATGCTTTCAGGGGTCCATCTCCAACTGTCTCCGACGACTGCCGCGGTCGGCACTAGGGCCTTGTACCTAAGTGGCTGATCGGTTGCGGTTTGCTGCGTTCTCTCATACCAGTAAAACGGAAGAACCTCTTGTGCAAAACCGAACGGATCCAAACTTCGATATCCATGCCATTCAGGAAATATCTGACCCACAATCAATCCACCGATATAGGATTCGCCAAGCGAATCGAGCATGCTCTTTACGGCTACCAAGTCATTAGCAGCGCGGGTAATTTCCGGCGAGCATGAAACGTTTAGGACATCGTTTACAGAAGAACTGATGCGGGACATGTCATGCCTCCATAGCGTATAAAGTATGATAAGAATACCAATTTTTCCCGACTAAATGCGTCGTCGGAAATTTGTTTGTCGCCAATGACCGTGCAGATTGTACTTTCGCGCGCGAAAGTACAATCTTTGAAGATGAAGTAGTCAGAGGGTGGGCGCGACTGAAAAGCGCACCCAGTCATCCGGCGCTGTCGGCGCTAGGCGCTGCAGGTCGTCCTCCCCAACCTTCCGATAAGGCCGGCACGACGAAAGCCCTGAAATTGACTCAGGACGAGGTTCCGCCCAAAACCATGGCTACTACGTGCATTCGGCGCGATACTTTGAAAGCCACTCCCAAAACACGCGCTTGGTAGATCGCGACGCCCCCACCAGATGAGTTTCGCGCGCGAAAGTATCACCGGCCTAAATCGGCCACGACCTTCCTTAAGTGATAATCCTATTTATCACTCAAGCATTTATGGTGTTTTTATGCGTGAAACCGGATACCATGCCCGTCATTCCAGTTGTACAGTCGAAAA
The DNA here is from genome assembly GCF_011682155.1 of Massilia sp. CCM 8734. Lineage (NCBI taxonomy): Bacteria > Pseudomonadati > Pseudomonadota > Betaproteobacteria > Burkholderiales > Oxalobacteraceae > Massilia > Massilia sp. CCM 8734. The sequence continues at coordinate 58,113 of NZ_WHJI01000034.1, read as the reverse complement.
AATCAATGCGGGTATCTCCATGACAGTCATTTCCAGCCCAACGTCCGACGACGCAGCCCCTACCCTTGAACAGCTGCTCGCCTGCGGTTATGATGCGGCGATCGCCGGCGATGCCGAGGCATACTATCCGAACCTCGCGGACCAGTTGCTGGCCGCCGCTGGACAAGCCGACAGCGACGCAAGCCGCCGCGCGTTGCGCTTTCTAGTGGACCTGTGTTTCATGCGCCTCGACCCGCATGACGTAACCGATCCCTACAAGCCCGGGGCAATCCACTTTTCCGCAGACCGGCGATCATTGGTGCCAGACGACTACGACGCCGACGCCGTACAGCTGTTTGGCGACCTAGCGCCCGAAGTTAAACATCCTCTGCTGCGCGCGCGCCTCGCCGACCTCGTATGGCTACTGGGCAGCAAGAGGTACAAGTTCGCAATTCTGGCGACTGACAGCTACTGGTCGTGGGTAGGCAGGCTTGATCTGGAGCGCTGGCACGCTGGCCAGGAGGACTGTGTGAATCGCGCCATCCAGCTCGCGCAGCAAGTCCGCGACGAAGATCGCGTTGCGCTCTTCGAGGCCGCGTTGATTGCCGCATTCGACTCGGCCCCGGACGATGGCCTGCCCATTTTCTGGTTTGCAGACACCATGCTCGACTACAAGCTGGGCATGGAACGTGCAGGGCACATCGCCAGCCGTCTGGAGCGAATCGGCCACTGCCGCGCCGCTGCCAGCGACGGTCATGCCGCCCGCCTATTCTTTGGTCGTGCCGGACGCTGGTTTCGAAAAAGTAAAGACAGCGACGCGGTTGTGCGCACGGTCATCGCAACTGCCCGCAGCTACGAGCAACAGGCCGACGCCAATGCAATGCGCGTGATGGCCATCGACCTGTACGACCAAGCCATTCAGATCTGGAGAGAACTGTCGGGCCCGCAGCGCGCCCGGGTCGATGGCAACGCGCGAATTACAGCACTGCGCGTGAAGATGACGGAAGCGGGCCGCCACGCTGTCGAAGAGGAGATGCACACCGTCCGCAGTCCCGGTGTGGACGTAAGCGATCTCGCGTCGCTGACGCGCCAGCGCATGAGTGGTCTGGAAGGGATCGAGGCATTACGCACTTTCGCCGATCTTTTCGAAGGCGCTAACGAAGCCGGATTGCGCCATGACGCTGAGGAAACCTTAAACGCATCGACCACCGACAAGGTTTACGGAAGCGTGAACCTGAGCGCTGACGGTCGCCCTGTCAAGAAGGTTGATTCCGCAGGCGCGAGCGCCGCTGCGGAACTGAACGCGGTCGAGCAAAAAATGGTCACTCATTTCCTTCTTGAAGTACGAATCATCGTTCGAGGCCATATATTGCCAGCACTCGAAGTTCTCCGCTACGAGCATAATCCGCGCCGTGGCGTCTTTGTCGCCCTGGCCGCGGAATCGGCGCTCGTGCCGCGTGATCGCGTCTCCCTAGTTGCCCGTGGCCTGTACGCAGGTTTCCAGGGCGACTTCGTCCAGGCACTCCACTTTCTTTCTCCGCAACTGGAGAATATGGTGCGGTTTCATCTGCAGCGTGCCGGCGCGGATACGGCCACCCATAACCGTGCAGGAATCGTCATGGAAGATGGGTTAAGTAGTCTAGCGAAGATGCCCGAAATGGATGGCATCTTCGGCAAGGACGCAAAATTCGAAATCTGGGCGCTGTTCTGCGACAAAAGCGGTCCGAATTTCCGCAACGAGCTCGCACACGGCCTGGTGCCCGAATCGACGATCAATTCCGATTACGCGGTGTACGCGTGGTGGATGATGTTCCGGATGATTTTCAATGTTTTTTGGAATCGCCAGCGCCCTTCTCCGGAGCAGTATCGAACAACAGATGATCAAGCCGATGACGATAGCTCGGCAGATGAATCGTCACGCTAATGGCTCAAAATACAAACGTTGTCTTACCGGAGCTGCGCTACACCCGCAGCGATTTCACAGCACTGCGCGCATATTGCCTCAAGCTACCCATAGGGCGTATTGGCGATCTGTACTACAGCGATGACAGCCCTCAGATTGAGTACGGCCTGGAGCGGTATTTGGTCGAGATGCGAGACGCCTTGGTCGAGCGCGCTATCGAGATCAACCCTGGCTTCGCGGAATCCCTGACGCATGCGCGCAAGACAGGCCATGTCCCGGCGAAAATGCTTGACATCTTGGTGCAAGCGGCGGACTTGAGACCGACGCCCCCTTCCCCCGCCGACTCGGTAGCAAAGTGGTTCCGACCGCGCACCGTGAAGGCACTGCGAGCCGAAGGCGTAGCGACAATCGCCGACCTCGTCGGGATGGTAAACCGGCGCGGCGCGTCCTGGTGGCGATCGGTTCCTCGGATCGGCGTGCGGCGCGCTGCCGTGGTGCTGCGGTGGCTGCGCAACCACGAGGAGCAGCTGGGTGAAATAGTCGCGGCCACACAGCGTGCGATGTCGCCGGCCAAGCTGCGCGTTCTCGAGCCTTCCATATCGGCTGAGCTGGTCCCGCTGGGCTATTTCTATCTCCCGCCGCGGCTCGACGGACACGATGGCACCAACCGCGCCCCGGCGTTCTGCTTCATCTCCGCGCGCGACGACCTGGCGGCTATTGACTGTTACCTAGCCAGGTTCGAGGGTCAAGCCCATACCCAGCGCGCCTACCGCAAGGAACTGGAGCGCTTTGTCCTATGGTCAGTGCACGTCGCCGGCAAGCCGCTTTCCTCGCTGCTAGTAGATGAGTGCGAAGCCTACAAGCGCTTCCTCACGGCGCCACCGGAAGCATTCTGCGGCGCGCCGGCACCGCGCTCGAGCAAATTGTGGCGGCCATTCGTTCTTAAGAAAAAGGACCGCGATCCCAAGAACCGCGACAGTTCTCGCCCACCGAGGCCGTTGGCGCCGGCTTCACAAAAGTTCGCGCTGACGGTACTGCGCGCGGCCTTCGACTATTGGGTCAAGGTGCGCTACCTCGGCGGCAACCCATGGACGGTGGTCAAGGATCCAATCGTCGTGCAGGAAGTCGACAATATCCAGGTCGACCGCGCCCTGTCGCTTGAGGGCTGGAGCGCCGTCGTGGACACGCTCACCAGGCGTGGCCAGGTCGACCGGAACGTCCAGGACCGCGTGGCGCTGGCGGCGATCCTGCTGATGGGCGACTCAGGCCTGCGGCGCGAGGAAGCGGCGCGCGCGATGCGCCTGGCGCTGCGACCGAGCCAGCATGCCAGGGGCGTCTGGATTCTCACAGCCCTGGGCAAGCGCAGCAAGAAGCGCCTGGTGCCCGTCAGCCCGCGCGCCGTCGCCGCGCTGCAGGCGCACTGGCGCGATCTCGGCCTCGACTTCCTGGACCCGGCCGACGACGCGCCGCTGTTCTCGCCCGTGGTAGTCCCAGCCACGCCGGCCGCCGCCGCGCGCCATGGCGCCGGAATGGCGCGCCCCGGATACACCGCGAACGCGATCTACGCCCTGGTCAAGTCCGCGCTCTCCAGAGTGCGCAGGGAACTCGAAGCCGTCGATCCCGACAGCGAAGCGGCGCGCGTGACGGTCGAGGACATCGAGCAGCTGGCGTCGACCAGCCCGCACGCCTTCCGCCACACCTTCGGCTCGATCGCCGTCGACAAGGACATGCCCCTCAATGTCGTGCAGGAGATCCTGGGGCACGAGGATTCGGCCACGACGGCCATCTACGTGAAGGCGCGCGAAAAGCGCCTGGCGGCGGAAGCGGCCAGGTTGTACGGGGAGCCGAAAGATCCCGAACCTTGACGGTGTCGCGTGTCATGTCGTCCGGGTCGTTAGCGCCAACAAAATTGAGTTGAAGTAACGCCCAGATACTAAGCCCGGCGCCCGGCCAGTTTCGCGCGCGAAAGTCGCTTCCCAAGCGTAACGCATCATCGTTACATAACATGCGTTACGAAACGCTACCGGTCAGATCTGGACGGCAAAACATTCCTGAGAATGTTAGTCACCAGCGTCACCTTGCCACAGCCAACAAAACACTTTCCACGCTCTCGCGCGGCCTCCCGCAGTTTTCCTTCGGAAAACCTTTGGGTCGATTGGATTGTTTTTCTTCGAAAAACAATCTGAAACCAACCCCAACCCCAAAACAATGCGAAGCTAGCTGTGGACAGCCCTTCGGGCCGTGTGCACAAGCCCTGCACAGGGGATGCACAACGCTACGCGTTGCACACGCCCCTGTGCAGGGCTTGCACACACTCTGTCCACAGCAGCCGCGTGACTGCTGACCGCCACCCCGACCACCACCAATGAAAAATATTACCCCTTGAAAAGCGACCCCTAAAGTCAGAAGCGAAGGAGAAAAAGCCGGCCAAAGGGCCGGCGTGATATGAAAAGCGAAGGACAACACCCTGCAGGCTTACGCCACCTCCATACATACGGACGGACTTGTGCACTCGCTCGTCTTGCGAGCAGCGAGCATACGGGCGGCGCCAGCACTCACACCAAGGGATTTACCAACCTCAGACCAACTCATGCCCTCGGCGCGCAATTGATGGGCGTAGGCGCGTTTGGTATTGCTCTGTTCTAAATAATCGGCTCGGGGCTGCGCACCTTGTTCCGCCCGTTTTCGGGCCGCTCGCGCACGGTCTCGTCTTGCGACCTCGGCCTTGTCAATAATGGTGGCTAGCTGGGCCTGTTCGTCCGCTGTGATAGCAAGTAGGTCAATGAGTTTGCGATTGCTGTATCTATACCGGGGATCTTTTTCAATATCATTGAAAACTATCATTTTGCCTGCCGCTGAATCATTAGCCCGAGCCATAACACTTGTAACGCAACTGTCAATTTCGGCCTTGGTCCAAGTCGGCGCCACCCGGCGCGCAATGGCAACAACTTCAGCTTCCAAATCTGAAACACGCACAGCCTGGGCTAAAAACACCGCACACAAGAAAAGCGGCAAATCGCGGTTACCCTCGGGGGCGCCACGTTGCCAACCGCGTAGCGTTAGCAGTTTAATAACGTCGTGATAACGGTCCCATGCCAACTGTGTCGGGCGGAACGTGCGTAAACCACTGCTATTGTTGGGTTTTGTGCCTTGCGTGACGTTAATGTCGCTGGGGCCACGCGCCAGAAGTCGAGCAGCGTTCTCCCTCGCCCACAGCGCCTTAGTCGCGGCTGTTTCCTCGCGGGTCCATGGGAGTACTGTGTCGGCGATCACATCGAACGGGTAGCCAGTCAGGCCATTCGCAAGTGGTGTCCCCCCCTCTGTGGCCAGGGTGTTCTCCCAAATCACTCGGACCCGTTGTCCGCTTTTGCTGTTAACGGAGCCCACCACGCGCAGTACCCTGGTGGCATCGCGGCTTGCCGGATCGGCGCCGTAGGGCTTGAAGTGCTCGAACAAGGCTGTTTGAACCAGTTGCCAGCGCGGCAACGCACACTGAGGTATTGGTGTGTCGAGTATCCATTTGGCATATATGCCGCGCCCGCTATCAACGATATAGCTGGGCGGCGGAATATGTTTGTCTCGGCACTCCAATAAGACTAGCTCAGCAAAATGCTGTGCCTGGTGGCCGGCAAACCGCTTGATTTTGTAGTAGTCAAAATCGAGCCAGAGCGCTTTGATCCGACGAAGGTTTGTCAGACGCCTGGGACCGGCGAATTCCGCTTGAGAAATATAGGTATCCGGTGCCGCACCAACAGCTGATACCACCAGCGATAGCTTGTCGAGACGATGGCATGTATCTCGCCATCCGCTGCGCTTGGTCGCGTCCTCATTACAACTGAGCGTGAAATGGCCCCATTGGTCGGTATGCAGCATCGCCGCCTCGGCCAACGCCGCATCAAGGAGAGGCGCCCGCCGGTGTGGATCCAGAAGCGTGCTAGCCGTGCTGCTCGGAAGACGGCTTAGTGCCGCACCGTCTCGATTAGAGCGGCCGGCGTGATGAAGGTCTGTTTGTGTGGCGTCCTGCATGGTCCCCCTAGCCGCACTGTCCGTATGGACGAGCGAATGCTTGCGTGCGGGGGAAAAGACACATACAATGAAGGTATTGAAGTAGCTTCAGTGTATTGACTCGGGGCCACTCGCCAAAGTGAACCTAGTCTGTCCGGGCCCCGCCCGATCTCTGTTTCAGCAAAAAGGCCCGCTCGCCAAAGCGGGCTTTTTGCTGTCTATGTCGTTAATGTGCTATCTCAGAACTTGCTCCCAGTAGGTTTTCATGTCCGAAGTGATGCCACTTAGCCTGCGTCAGGCTGCAGGAGATTAAGCTGGCCGTCGCTGCCCATCCGCTGATTTCTTGAGCGGGAATAGTCATCATCGAGCACCAACGGAATTTGCCGCGTGAACCTGCCCGGCACACGATTCTTTGTAATCTCATCCTGCTCATCGAAGCTCGACACCACGTGTGTCGGGAACTCGGCCCATTTTCCGGTCCGAGTCTCATTCCAAAAAATGTCGGAGTTGATTCGATAGATATTTGATGAACCAGCTTTCAGAACGTCGAGCCACCCTTCTTCTCGAAGGTGGCGTACGGCGCGTTTGATTGTCGAGTTGCTCGACCCGGTAAGCTTCTCTAGCGACTCGTTGCTGATCATGAGAGCGTTAGTCTTTGTCATCTTCGATACCATCAACATGAGGATCTTGAACGCCGAGGCATTTTGCTTGGCGAGATCAATAGTCTCTTCCATGTAGATTTTGCTCATCCGGACAATCTCGGAATCGTCCACGTCTCTCTTCAGCCTAGCAATTTCCTTGTGGGCGTTATCAAGCATCGCCTCCCAGTTAGGCTGTTGTGTCTTGTCGGTAGTCATGTTCATACCCTTCCGTGCTACAGAAAAGTTTCGTGTAGGGCAATATACATCAAAGAAATGCCCCCTGCAAGGTCAAAATTGAACGAAATTTCGATTTTTTGACCCGAAGTAGGTCGCAGATGACCTGTCTACAGGTCATGTTTTAGGAGAAAGGCCTGAAGAAAAAAACGCCCCGCGAGCAGGCAGGGCGTTTTCACTACTTCCCATACTGAGCTTTAGGAGCGTATGGATGCTGAAAGCATAGCATGCGGCAGGATCGAGATCCAGCGCGTTTCAATTTTCCAGTGAGTGCTCGGCCGACGCGATCGCCCGTGCGATCTTCACAAGAGCGGCTTGCCGGAGCCCTGTGTCGGCTTGCAACGAGAATGCTTTGGCAAAGCGCTCGATGTCAACGGCTAGTGTATGCGGCAATTCCAGCTCCAACTCGAGCAAGCCCGTGTTCAGTTTTGATCTCGCGTATTCTTTGCGTATTGTTTCGACAGCCAAGTGGACTCTCTGCTTGCTGACATTGTACTGGCTTGCAACCTCGGTCAGGGTTCGCCGCTCGACCAGGAAACCCTTGGCCATCATCCGGGCGTCGGGGCCCATCTCGGTCTTGTTGGCCAGCTGGTCGAAGTCATCGGGAGTGAGTCGGGTCAATTTCATATTTTTACCAATCAGTGTTGGCGGCCGACAGCCAGCGCATGGCCCCAGCCGCCTCCGACTCTTAAAATTTCCACCCTTCCGGCTTGGCCGGCACCGGCGTGTCACGCGTGGCCGGGTCGTCGATCGCGCAGCCCGGATGCAATTGCGTCCAGAGTACTGCCGGCGTGGTGCCCTTCAGTTCGACTTGCAGCCGCTTGAGATAAGCATTTGTCCGTTCCGGGCCAAGGCGTTCGAGCATCGGCAGCGCCATATCCAGGAAACCCGTCCAAAGGACCCATTCCCCGTCTTCTGGAGAATGATTTAGGTCAAACATCAGCTCTTGGATCTTCTGGAAGCACGATTCATTGTCCCGGCCATAGTCGAACAGCTCTTCCCGCAGCCCGTACAGTCGTTCCCCTTTTTCCGTCCTCTCGCGCGCAGCGGCCTCCGCAGCGTCCACATGCGGCGTCCTCTTGGGCGCCACATTAAGCTTGGTGACGTTTGCCGTCGTGCCCTGGTTCGCCGTGGTCTTGGTCACTGGATCCAGGCGAGTTTCATGCAATATCACGACCTCTGCTTTGGCCGACGCTGCGCTATCGGTCTCGCCGGCTACTTCGGCCGCCTGCTCAGCTGCGGCCGTCACTTGCGCCTGGCGCTGATCCTGCTCCTTACGCTGCAGTTCCATCATATTCAGCCGACTACGCACTGTGTCGCGGTGCAACGATTCGCCGCGTTCGAGCTGCTGGCGGTATTCACGAGCAATACCGATGTCGAGATGTTCGATCTTGTTGATCGAAATCAGAATTTCGAGGTCGCCGCACAGTTCGTCCACGAGGATTGAGAGGGTGACCGGAAGGTAACGCTTCACGCCAACGCGTTTGCTGATCCAGCCTTCGCTCTCGACCTTCCAAATCTTCATCGCCTCTTTGACGCCGAATACGTCTACATCGTGAATAACGCCCATCGCACGCTCGTACGGTGTCAGATCATCACGAATCTCGTTTTCCGCGACCTGCATTGCACGCATTTCAACTTCGGTAAGCCCGCGTTTGATGCGAACTGGTATTTCAGTCAAGCCAGCTAGCGGCGCAGCACGGAATCGGCGCTCCCCAATAATCAGACGATACCTGCCATCGGACTCTTCGTGAACCACGACTGGTTGCAAGATACCATTAATGCGGAAGTCATCTGCCAGCTGATCCAGATTCCTGAAAATCGTTCGTACCTGGGCGACCGCGTAAATTTTTTCGATTTTGATGAAAGCATCGGCCTTTGTGGCGGTCTTGGCCACATCGGAGAGCTTACTCAAGTTTCCCAAAGGAGAAGGTTTTGTCATGATAGTGTCTCCGGCTAATTATTGATGCGCCACGTGGTTGAGAATGGCATTGCACGCGGCCTTCATCTCTACTGCAGCCACTCCCTTGTTTTCGCCACGATTTCCCTGCCATACCGGCTTACGGATGGCAAGCCGTGTCGCGGCGCGCTCATAGATAATATCCTTCATGACCAGGTCCCCAACACTGTCACGCAGCGCTGCGAGGGCCTTGCGGTCGTGCGCGCTCGACTTGTCCATCTTGTTGATCTGGATGCCCATAATCTTCAGATCGCTATTCCACTCCATGTCGCGCACGCGCTCAATGTCCTGGAATAGGGCGGCCAAGCCGTCGGTCGCATCCTCGTCAAGGGTGCAGGGAGAAATCACGAAGTTCGCCGCTGCTAGGGCGGCGTAAAGCAGTTTGCCTTGTGATGGCGGCGTGTCAATGATGCACACGTCGTATTGGTCTGCGAACTTTCCGAGCGACAACCGCGGCTGCGGGATAGCGTCGAGCGAATAGTCGGCAATATCGACCAGTTCGGCGTCAGCCGCGATCAGGCTTGCGTATTCGTTCACCGGCATTGGCTGGGCCTTGCTGTCCTTGTGGAACAATCTTGCCGTGGTGAGCCAGCCTGCATCCGAGACTTGGCCAGGTTCGGTGATGTCCAAAGTCGGATTAGCCGATTTAGCCAGGTGCAGCAGTGTCTTGGTGGTATTGGCTTGGGGGTCGAAGTCAATCACCAGTGTGCGCAGCTTCATTTCCAGCGCCCGGAAAATTAGATGACGGGATACGCTTGTTTTGCCCACGCCACCCTTTTGATTGGCCAACACATAGCTGATCATCTTGAGCACTAAAGCGCTCGGTTGAATGTTCTTCATCGTGCTTGCTCCTAAAGCTGTTCATAAGGTCTTGCCACGACCGCCCTGCTCGGGGTTGGGCAAGAAAAATCGGCCACCTGTCGCGACCTGTACGTAATATACCAATTTATCTATTGACGGTCAATATGCGAAACAGCCAATTTTCGCGGCGGAGCGCTGCGTGTGTCGAGTGCATTGTCGGCGCCTCGCAGTCTGCCGCCATAGCCGCGAAACGGATCACATGCTCAGGCGATCTGAGAACCCGGTATTGCGCGTCAACCACGCCATTGGCCCGTACCCACTGGTTCCGAGCGAAGCTTCTTTCCAGCCCAACGGTCGTGTTCGAACTTGGGAAGCGGTCGGCTCCGGCCACTAAGGATGCCCAAGAGGCCCAAACTCTATCTCGTCAAACCTGGTGTGTCGTCCCGTCAGCGCTCTGCGCTCCATCACGAGTTCGCGCTCGAGCAGATCCGGGTGACGTTCGGCCAGCCAGTACAGATCCCACTCTTTGCTCGCGGGACAGTAGAAGCCCGAAATCATAGTCGACACCAAGAGGGGAGGGCGCTCTGACTTTCGCGCGCGAAAGCGACGACATCTTCAATCTACAGATCATTGTTCGACATTTACAGTTACCAAAGCAAAAGACCTTCTATATCCTCCAATGTGTTATCTTCTCAATAACAACAAGTTACAATAAGTCATTATCCATTATGCATGATTAGTTGATGTATATTGCGCAAAGGATGCTCCCATGAAACAATCAAAATCCGCTGTTAGTTTCTTTGCAATGTTCGCGTCGGGTTTCGTCCTGGCATCTGGATCGCCCGTGCTTGAAATCCGTGGAAACATTGCCGCACAGCCAAATTCATTAAAGGTATACACATTGAGCGCCAATCAACTCTTGGCAATGCCCCAGAGCAGTATCACAACCGCGACGACGTGGACACCGGTGTCAAAATTCACTGGAGTAAAGATGGAGGAGATCATGCGGCTTACCGGCGCCAAAGGTGAATACGCCCATGTCTACGCGCTTGATGATTACTCCGTTCGGATCCCCGTTGCTGACTTCAAGCGCTATGGCGTCGTCCTTGCACACTCCATGAACGGGCGACCTCTAGAGTCAAACAGATTTGGGCCGTACTTTCTTATCTATCCAAAAGATAAGCATTCCAAGGAACTGAACACCCCAACGTCGGAGGCGAAATTTGTCTGGCAGGTCAATCGCATCGTGTTTCAATGATTCGACTCATTCGCGAAAACTGGTCGAAATTTGCAGCCTTTTCCGCCGTTGCGGCCGTCGCGACCACCGGGATGGCCTATTACAGCCATGGTCTGTTGGTGTCGCCGGCGCAGTTAGACGCCACGACTGGGCCTAACGAAGGATATTATTGGACTGTGGCGCAGTACCAGATCCAATTCGAGCGCCTCGACAACCAGATTGTCCGTTATGCCACTGGTATGGATCGCAATGTCGAGGCGCTCAAGCTACGCCATCACGTCCTGCAGTCGAAGTTTCACGTACTGTCGTCGCAATCCATGCTGACCGACTTTTTCGTCCAGGGCGTTCCGGTATATCGCGAATCCGTCGGGAAACTGGGAACCTTCATGGACCATGTTGACAAGGATTTGGAGGGGTTGTCAAAGCAACCCGAGCTGGTAGGGCGCCTCGTCGGCCGTTTCGATGAAATGCGTGAAACGGTAAATGAGCTTTCAAACGCGGTGCGCTTCGCAGAGATGAGGCACCGTGAAGCAACTCTGGAGGACTTTACTGCTAAGCGCAGTAAGCTGTTTGCATTCGTCATGGTTTTATGGGGAATGTTTATCGTTGGCATTGGTCTGTACATGCTTAACTATTTTCGTGCCAAGTACTTGATCTCGCAAAATGAGGCATCGATTTTGGCCGAGCGTAAGGCTGAGGCGGCGCTTGCCGACGCGATCTTTACGAAGAACACCATCCTTGGCACAATCAGCCACGAACTCAAAACGCCGTTGCAGACAATTATTTCGTCCATCGACCTTATGGTCCAGCGAATGGTGAGCACGCGTGACTTGGAGGTCGTCGAGCGCCTTACCAGTGCTGCGGCCCGTCTCGAGGCTCAAATGGAGGATCTAACCGATTACGCGAGGCTAGGCGCTGGCAGGCTGGATTTGCGGCGCGTGGTATTCGACCCTGGTGAGCTGCTGGAACGCGTGGTTGACGAATTCAAGGGGCAGGCAGTAAATGGCGGCCTCGATCTCGTCTTGCGTCGTAAAAAGACTGTGCTCCAAGTTGCGTCAGACGCACGCCGCTTCGAGCAAATCGCGACTAATCTCATCACCAACGCGATCAAGTACACCCCGACTGGTCGCATCCAGGTCTCGTTGGATCTTGTAACCAGGAACGGCAACGAGCTCCATCTCGTCGTCGAGGATACCGGTCCTGGTATCAGCCCAGACAAAATTCCATTCCTATTCGAGCCATTCACACAGCTGGATCAAAGCCGAACCAGAAAGTACGACGGCGCCGGCATGGGCCTGGCCATTGTCCAGCGGCTGGTTGACTTGTTTGGGGGGAAGATCGATGTGCACTCAATCATCGGGCGCGGCACGCGTTTCGAAGTCGTTCTGCCGGTCGAAGTAATCTCCGGCGGTGTTCCTGGGCCCGAGATCCCCCGTATGAATATCCCCGGTCATCATCGGATATTGCTTGTTGACGACAACGCAGAGGTACGGGTGTCTGTTAAGGATGTACTCACTGAACTTGCGTACGTGTGCGACGTGGCCGACAGCGGCAAAGTAGCCTTACAAAAGCTGGCAACCCATTCGTATGATGCCATTCTCTTGGACATCAGCATGCCTGGTATGGACGGGTTCGAAGTCGCGGCAGCGGTCCGAGCCACTTCAGGCAAGAACCAACACATTCCCATTGTTGCTCTAAGCGCCTATTCTCCCGATGTGGCTCATCCGGAGCAGCGTGTTCCTTTCTCGGCACATCTCGCTAAACCTGTTCGTATGGGTACGCTACGCAATATAATGGACGATGTTTTGGGAAGAGGGATCTAAATGAGTTCACCAGTCGTCCTGGTAACAGGCGGTAGTAAGCGTACCGGCCGCGTCATCGCCGAAAGTTTCGCCGCGCTTGGCTACGATATCGTCGTTCACTACAATACGTCCATCGTGGAGGCCGACGCTACCGTAAAGGCGCTCGCCGTCAACGGTCGCCGCGCGGTCGCGATCGGAGCGGACCTTGGCGACGAGTCCCAGATCCGCTCGCTCGTCGGACGCGTCTATGAACAATTCGATCGCCTTGATGTATTGGTAAACTGCGCTTCGTCCTACTTCCAGGACAACCTGGAAGACTTCCGGGTCGACAACCTCGACTTAGCGTGGCGCATCAACTGCCGCGCGCCCATTTTGCTTACACAGGCCTTCTATCAACATGCCAAATCCCGCGGACAGACCGGAGCGGTCGTCAATATCGTTGATCAGAAGGTCCGGGACAATTTCCACCCTGACGACTTCAGCTACACAGTCGGTAAGGTAGGAATTGGCTACATGACGAAAATGCTTGCCGTCTCCGCGATGGGGGTGTTGCGTGTGAACGCAGTCTACCCCGGATTGATGAGTCAGAGCGGTGATCAGACTCCCGAGGATTTTGCATATGCCAGCAAGGTCTCCAACTTACTCGGCTATGTCGCCGGGCCGGAGGATTTGGCAAATGCTGTTGTGCTGCTTGCGACGGTCCAGTCTTTCGTGGGTACCGACTTCGTTGTCGACGCAGGCCAGAATCTTATTCCCGTTACCAACGACGTGGTCACCCTTCATCGCGCACCCAGATAGCCGGACCTGATCAAGCGCCGAACGCCTTGTGCAGTTCTGCCGTAAGAGTTTGATTCAGGCGAATCGGCTTCTCGCGTATCTGTACGTCAAGCTGGGTAATCACCCTTGCTAATTCATCCTCATCGGCCAAGCCGCTTGCTACCTCGCCCGTCAACAGGAAAATTGGGGCCGCCGGGCTGGCCGAGTAGCGGATTTGCTTAATTAGTCCCTCTGCCGTGCGGTGGCCGAGTATCCAGTCGAGAATGTAGCCGTCGAACGTGCCACCTTCATGCAGGACCCGTTCAATTGACGTCGTGTTGTAAAAAGCCGTCGCCTTGAATCCGCTCTCATTGAGGAAATCGCGCATATTGTCAGCAAACCCCTGTTCGTCATCAACGACCGCCACCGTCGGCACTTGTGGCTGTTTCAACACGATCTCCAACTTATTCACTTTGTAGCGCACTACGTTGTTTGGGCAATTTGCCGTCTCGACGACACGCCATAGCCTGTTTTCCTGATAGGCGACGAAGTCCATACGTCGTGTCGCATGGAGCTGTTCCCCCACCCACATAATGCAGGGGTACTCGTGCAGTCTGGCCGCCGCCACGAACAAGCCTTTGGTCATCATTCCCACTGTCTGGCTCTCGTTTCCTGCACCCTCTCCAAGACCAATGGACGCGAGCGTTTCCCCGAAGAACTCGGCCACTACTTGCAATTGAGAAATTGTCCAGTCCGCGCCGATATTGAGTTTCCGGTGCGCGTGCGAATAGCTAAGATTGAGGATTTCGGCAAGCTTTTTGCTCTGCTGGCGTTCAGGCACCTGTTTGCGATGCATTAGATCTTTGACGGCCGCCGCGATCGACTGAGAACTGGCACCTTGTTCGGATGAGTGCATATATTTGTCCAAGGGAGATTGTGAAATCAAACCGCGACATTGTGACCGCTATCGGTCACTTTCGCGCGCGAAACTTTGGTCATTGCTACATTTTTTAGACAATTTTAGCAATTTTCATCGTATTTACGAGACACAAATTTCCATAGGACGCAAGCTTGTTGATTTTGGTTGCTTCTGATGCGAACATTGGTGCTAAAGTCACACACATGAATAGGATGCAAGCACAAACAGTCTAGCGCCGAAAGCCACAGTTGCGGTTTTTGCTTGAATCCCGCATCGCATTCCGCGATTGCCATTTGCAAAGGAGAAAAAACATGACAGGGTGTTCCAATCGCCCAAGGCGGCGAGCATGACGAGCTACCGCTTCGGCGATGAGATCGTCGATAAGGAAAGCGGGGACTTTGAGCGGATCCTGGCCTCCGTCTACAAGAGCAAGGATCGTCCGGTCTGCCTGTGTCGACCTAAGGGCATAGAGATGTACGTTGTCCACATCGGCGAAAAGTTCTACATCAAGCGCATGCCCGACACGGGGGGCGACCATGATGCCGCCTGCGCTTCGTATGAGCCGCCCGTTGAATTGACCGGCCTCGGCGAAGTGATGGGTTCGGCCATTGTCGAGAGTGCAGACCTCGGCACCACTGCGCTCAAATTGGACTTCTCATTGAAGAAGATGGCCGGCAAGAGCGCACCCGAACCAGGGGAGGGCGGGGCTGACAGTGTCCGCACCGACGGCAGCAAGTTGACGCTGCGCGGCCTGCTGCACTATTTGTGGGAGGAAGCCGGATTCCAACGCTGGTCGCCGTCAATGGGCAACAAGCGCAACTGGGGGGTCATTAGGAAGTACCTACTTCTCGCGGCTGAGCACAAAAGCACCAAGGGTGCGAACCTGTCCGACATTCTGTATATTCCTGAGCCCTTCGTCCTTGATCGCAAGGATGCCATCGCCCAAGCTCGCGCCGCTCAGATGGCGCTTGTTGCGCAGACCGCAGGCCAAACTGGACCGCGCAAGCTCATGCTTCTCATTGGTGAAGTGAAGGCTATCAATCCATCGCGGTACGGGCACAAGTTGGTCGTCAAACACTTGCCTGATTTCGCTTTCATGCTCAACGAGGACCTGCACAAGCGGCTCAACAAACGCTTCGAAACGGAGCTTAGCCTGTGGGACGCCATTGAGGGGGTTCACCTGGTCGCGGTAGCGACATTCGGCGTAAACAAGGCCGGCGTGGCGACCGTCGAAGAAATGGCGTTGATGGCCACCACTGACAACTGGATCCCGTTCGAGAACCGATCCGATAAGACGCTGCTCGACACGCTCACGCGTGATGGCCGACGCTTCCTCAAGGGCATGCGCTACAACCTGGCCGCGACCCGCCCCTTAGCAACTGTCGTATTGACCGACACCCCGACGCCAACGGCGCTGTACATCCATCAGTCTGGCGGCGACGACTATGACGAGGCGCTTGACGGACTAATTAGGGACAGCAAAATGGAGTCTTGGGTATGGCATCCAGAACAGGGAGAAATGCCCGCGATCCCGAGGCAATAGCGCTTCATGGCTGCAATTCGGCGGTATAGATATCCGGATCAGCCACGCTTATCCCCTTAAGCAACTGGTTATCAAGCTCCAGAACACGAGGCGCAGCAACCGAAACGACATGCTAGCGCAGTTCAAGGAAGTCGCCGCGCGCATCCAGCAGGGCGCAAAAGATTCCGACGCTCCCAGCCAGGCGGCGCGTGGCTTGTATGGCTGGGCTGATAGTGGAATCCATTAAGTCCATTTGAGAGCGCGAAGCTGCGCCATGCTCGGTGCGCGGCCGATCGCATTAGACGCTAGCCAGTGTCATTCAGTCCATGCGTTGCGGACAGGTTCCCTCAAGGCGGCGGGTGCCTTTGCAGTCCGGGTAATTCGCACATCCGAGAAAATGCTCGCCCCGTCGCGGCCCCGTCCTGGCCTCGCGGCGGATCATTTGCCGGCCGCACGACGGGCAAACGCAACGGTCCTCAGCCCCCACTGCACTGCCTGCCTCTGACGCACCGCCGGCACGGCCGGGCGGCGCAAGCTGCAGGCCATCGGCCAGCCTCAGCACCGCCATGCCGTCGATCAAGGTAATGTTCGCCCGTTGCGCGAATGCACGTGCATCTTTGGTGAACACGCCGCAGGTAACGACGATGCCGGCGTCGGCACCTTCCAAGGCGATCACGCCCAGCAGCTCGCGCACGACGCCAACGGCGACCTGCCGGGTTTTCCAATGCTTGCATTGAACGAGCACGACTTGCCGGCGCCTGCGCAGGATGATGTCGACCCCGCCGTCGGCGCCGTCGCCGCCCACCCTTTCCGCCCTGAATCCTTGGCTTTCAAACACCCGCCGCATCAGGATTTCAAACTCACGCCAGTTCATGGCCCGCAAGGCGTCGATGCCGCGCAGCTTGCGCACCAGTCGGCGCTCCCGCCATGCGCGCCACAGCGCACCGGGTAGCGGCACGAGCAGCAGAAGCGCTACCAACGGCGCCGCGGCCGTCCCCAGCCCAGCCAGCGGCGCCAGTGCCTGCTGCCCGCTCAGCGCGTAAGGCAAGACACTACCGAGCGTGTAGTAGCAGGCTACCGCCAATGCCAAAAGGTACTTGGCACGCAGCCTGAAAGGCCACGCATATTGTCCCCGGCGCGATCTGTGCAGTTTCATGACGACCTCCGTCGCTAATCCTGCGCGCCCTTGCCGCGGCCGTGGTTCAGCCGCCTGCGTGCGAGCCGTTCCGCGATGTTGAGCATCAGGCGCGCCGTAGGTACGGCCAGCAGACCGCCAAGCAGAAAGATCGCGTCGATCCACACGAGCCAGCGCGCGTGCTCGTATGCCTCGTTGGGGAACAGCGCCGGCATGACAAAGGCGAATATCACCGCCCCGACTGCCGTACTAACAAATGTGGGCGTGAGCTTGGCCAACGCGCTGGCCTCCGCCGGCTTTGTCCAGCACCGTCGCCCCAGTTCGACTGCCGATGCGGCGACCGCCACTAGTGCGGGCCACACAAACCCTGGCACGGCATTGAACTCGCCGTACACCAGCCCGACCGCTGCGACGGTCCCGCACAGCAGTCCCGTCGCCTGTGTCACGTCGCTTACGCCGACCTTTTCTTGGATGCCTACTGTCATTTGTGCCCCTTTGGGAAACATTCATCATGAATAAAACTTTCGTTCTCACGATAGTACATAAGTCAACAGTTTTCGTCACACGGAAGTTAATTGTATTATTTTTAATCATAAATCCGATTTCTTCCTTGACGCGGAAGTTTTCTTGCCGAAAAATAGCGTGTGAAGCAAGTTATACCAAAGCGCGACGAATACGGTTCCTGTAGGAAATAGGAGAAATAGCATGTGTTGGATGCGTGAAGAAGGCTTCCCAAGTGGCCGCGCAGGTGTACACGGGTTATTGAGCCATCTAGTGGTTGCTACCTTTGCGTTGTCATTGACAGCGTCCGTTTCCGCTGGTCAGCGGGTCGCGACGTGCTTCGAGGAAGCAAGCGCACTTTTTGGACACGCCAATCCGAACGTGCTGCGCGCTTTCGCCTTGCAGGAGTCGAGCGGCATGTGCACTCGGCGCCACCCTGTCAATACAGATGGCTCTTACGACATCGGCTGCATGGGCATCAACAGCGGCTGGTTGCCTAAGCTGCAACGGCAGTTCGGCATTACCGAGCAGGACCTGTATGACCCATGCACCAACGTTCACGTCGGCGCCTGGATTCATGCAAGGAACGTTCGCCAGTACGGCGACAACTGGCGCGCGATCGGCGCCTTCAACGCCCGCAGTGAACACAAACGGATTGCATACGCATGGAAAATCAATTCACAACTGAACGCGCTCCGGTAGCTCTGCTCCTGGCCTCGCTCTTGACCGCCTGCACCACTGCGCCAACGGCGCCACCGGCGCCGGCCGCGCCGCTTAGGGCCGCGCAACTTTCGATCACGCAGGCGGGCTTCGGTCCTACGGCGCGGTACGTGTACTGCGAGCAAAGTGCGTGCCCTTCGCCGACCGCGAAAACACCGATGCCTGTCGTTGCATCGCTTCCTGCGAAGGCGAACGTCTTCTATCCCAAACGCCTGATAGCCCTGGAAATCGGGTTCCCGTTCAATTCGCCTCGCATCAGCAAGGTAGATAAAAAGTTGCTCGCCGAAGCTGCGTCGTTGTATGCAGGCGGCGACATTGAAATCATTGCCCGATCCGACTTCGTCGGCCCCACAGGTGGCCAGAAGAAAGTCGCGGACGCGCGCGCCAAAGCGATGCGCGCCATCGTGGCGAAACAAACTCAAGACGCTCAGATCACCGAGCGTCGCGAGGTAGCCCGACCCACACGTGTTTCTGAGGCCGAACAGGCACAGCAGCGTAAGGGCACGGTTCGTTTCACCCATCCCATTGACGTTCAATTGAAAGGAACACCAAAGTGAATTCTGTACTCTCCCCCAACGTCTTGCCAAACCGCAAGACCATCATCATCGCCTCGCTCGTTTTCTTGTCGGTTATCGCCATGATGACGGCGGCTAAGGCCGGCGTCACAGGTACGGAATTCCAGGCGACGTACGACCTGATCGTGGGCTGGGCAAAAGGCTACCTGGGCAAGATCTTTGCCGTGGCGGCTTTCCTGATCGGCGCCGGCTTTTCCGCGGCGCGCCAGAACCCGATGCCGGCCATCTTCGGCCTGGTCCTTGCGCTCATCATCGGTTTCGGCCCAGGCCTGATCGAGTCGATCCTCACAGCCACCGTCTAAAGGAGCGGTCATGGACTTCCCCATCCCCTCGAAACACGACGCCCCTCCCAAGATGCTGTGGTGGGAGTTCGACCAGGCCATGATTTTCATGGGCGGCACGGTCTTCGGCATCTTGTCCGGGTTTCTGTTCCTGGGGGTGGTGGTTGGCGTATGGGGCGTGCGCTGGTACGGCAAGAAGAAGGCCGGCAAGCACAAGTTCTACGTGGTTCACATCATGTACTGGTTTCTCCCCAGCGAATGGGTCTTTTCCTTCCCCTCGCTGCCACCTTCCTCAACGCGCGAATTCATCGGTTAAATCATGGACACAGATAACTATTTTGGCCAGCTGGACGCGGCGAATCGGAAGAACAGCAAACTCCAGTGGGTGGTCGCCGCCTGCGTTGCAATTATCCTCATTCAGGCCAGCTCGATCCGCGCCCAAACGGGCGAAACGAAGACGGCCTTTCTTCCACCCGAAATCCAGCGGCCATTCTGGATCAGCTCTGAAGATGCTTCACCCGAATACTTCGAGCAAATGGGACAGTTCATCAACTCGCTTCCACTGAACGTGACGCCCGAGACAGTCGGGCAGGCCTGCAAGCAGTACCTCACATATGTGTTGCCACGCGACCGCGACGCATACAAGAAGAAATGCGACTTTACCGCCGCGCGCGTCAAGCGCGACGGCGCAAGCCAGAGTTTCTCGACCGGCAGCATCAGGACCGACGCGAAAAACCGCCGCGTCGTCTTCACCGGCGTCCTCACGACGGTCATTTCCGACAAGGTGTACCGCAACAACGAATCCTACGTCCTGCAGTTCGTCCATTCGGACGGCCGCTTTTACATTGGCAATCATGAAAAGGCTGATCCAAATGACCCATTTGCGCAGAAGAAATAGGCCCATCCTCGCGATGGCACTTGTGGCCGCCCTGTTTTCGTCGAACGCCCTGGCCGTCCAGATTATCGAGGCCGGTGACGGAGCGACGATCTACGCCAAGGTCAGCAAGAAGGAAATGACGCGTCTCAGCATCGACCGCGGCCGCGTGGCGTCGTTGCGCGTCAAGGACGGCGAACTGGCGATCGATCCCGATGACGAGACTGGCCAGCTCTTCCTGTCTATCCCCGGAGGCGACAAGGCCGGCGCCGTCAAGCCTATCAATGGCTTCCTGACCACGGACTCGGGTCATACCTATACGCTCATCCTGCAGGTCGTCGACACTCCGTCTGATTCGATCGTTATCAAAGAGCCGCGCGCGAAGCAGGCGGCGGCCAAGAACGACTTCAAGAGCACCAGTTACGACAAGGCCGTCAAGCGCCTGGTATCGGCGATGGCGAACGACGAGGTGCCCGACGACATGCAGATCAAGGAAATCGGGCAGCGCCTGGACTTGTGGCAGGAAGCTGCGATGACACTCGAACGCCAGTACGTCGCCGGAGACATCGTCGGTGAACGTTACCTGGTCGCCAACGTATCGAAGGACCCAATGGTCCTCGACGAGCGCGAGTTCTATCGCAAGGGCGTCAGCGTAGTTGCCTTGGACCAGCTCAACCTGGCCCCGGGCGCCTCCACCCGCCTGTATGTCATCAGGGAGAAGGCCCAAAATGAATGATATTTCCCCAACCGTGCGCGCCAAGCGCAAGCAAATCTACATGGCCGTGGGCGTCATCACCGGAATCTTCGCCGTGGCCGCCGTCGGCGTAGCCATGACGTCGAGCAGCGAGCCAGCGCTCGGCGTCACACGCAAGGCCGACATCCAGACCAAGTCGTACATTGCACCCGGCGAAGCGGTCGACCCGAAAGAAGCGTGGCGAGGCGCGTCCGATTCGCGCCTCAACAATTTGGAACAGAAGCTTAGTTCGCTCGAGGCGGAAAATCGCATCCTCAAGGGCCAGATCGGCACGAAGACAGGGGCGGCGCCTTCCGGCAAGTCTGCAGAGCAGATGAGCGACACGGAACTGGACAAGCGCCTGGCTGAATACGAGCGTAGCGTAGAGAAGCCGAAGGATGGCTACCCGGCCGGCACACCGGCGAGTCCGGTGGCCGGCCAAGCCGCGCCTCCACCAGCGAAGCCCGGGACAGCGCGTGCGCCGGGAGTTCCCGCCGCTCCGCAAAGCGCTGCTGCCGTTCAGCCAAGCGGCTTCCTGACGGTGCGCGTGGCGCCATCGCGCCAAGCCGATGGTCTCAAAACAGCAGCAGCCGGACAAGCGGAGCAGGGCGGCGCCAAGAAGACCGTCAAGACCACCCAGAACTATCTCCCACCCGGCATGTTCGGTCAGGCCCTTTTGCTCGCCGGTCTGGATGCCCCGACCGGCGGTCAGGCGCAGTCTAACCCGCATCCGGTTCTACTGCAGCTGCATGATCTGGCCAAGCTTCCCAATCGCTATCGCTACGACTGGGCTCAGTGCCTTGTGACCGGCGCAGGTTACGGGGATCTGAGCAGCGAGCGTGGCTACATTCGGACGGAAACGCTGTCCTGCGTTTCCAAGGATGGAAAGGTGCTGGACGTTCCGCTCAAGGGTTATATCGTCGGCGAGGACGGCAAGGCCGGCATGCGGGGGCGCCTTGTAAGCAAACAAGGCCAAGTCCTCGGCAATGCCTTGCTGGCAGGCGTCGTGTCGGGCATCGGAACCGGCTTGGAGCGCTCTTCCAGCATTCAGTCAATCTCGCCGCTTGGATCGACAACCAGCATCAAGCCCGGCCAGGAATTCCAGTCCGGCATCGGCTCTGGGGTTGGCAAGTCGCTCGACCGCCTCGCGTCGTACTACATCAATCTGGCTGAAAAAATGTTTCCCGTTATCGAAGTCGATGCCGGCCGCATGGTCGATATTGTCATTACACAAGGAGTGCTCGTCGATGTTGACCTTCAAGATGAATAACTTTCGCGCGCGAAAGTTAATGGCGGCGCTGGCCCTGGCCGCTCCGGCTCTGTCCTTCGCCGGCAGCACGCCGACGCCCGCAGCGCCCAATCCAGCCGCGACGGCCATGAGGCAAATGCTCGCCCAGCGCTACCCCAACACGAAATTCGGTGACATCCAGCGCAGCGCCGTCCCCGGGCTGTGGGAAGTGTGGATGGGCGCGAACGTTGCCTACGTAACCGATGAGGGCCGCCATTTTGTCTTCGGCCACCTCTACGACATGCAGACACAAACCGACCTCACCGCCGCGAAGAGGGAACAGGTCAATCTGCAGATCGAAGCGGCCAAGCCGAAGCTGATATTTGCCGACCTGCCTCTCTCGGACGCCATCAAGACCGTGCGCGGCAACGGGCAGCGCAAGCTGGCCGTGTTCTCCGACCCGCACTGCCCGTACTGCCGGGACCTTGAGAAAGAACTGAGCCAGGTAGACAACGTCACGATTTACACGTTCCTATTCCCGATCGGCTCGATTCATCCGGAAGCGGCGGACGTGGCGCAGTCGATCTGGTGCGCGAAGGACCGCGCCGGCGCGTGGAAGGCCTTCATGGCCACCGGGAAGTCGCCCCAGTCGCAGCGCTGTGCCGCGCCGATCGAGCGCAACGTCGAGCTGGCCAACAAGGCCGGGATCGGCGGAACGCCCTACATCATCTTCACCAACGGCGACAAGGCAGCGGGTTTACTCGATTCCGCCAGCCTCGAGCGCCGGTTGTCCCGCAATTAGCCTTGGAGGTCTCCATGTACGCACGCCTTATCACGCTGGCAGCAGCCGTATCCTTTATCAGCGGATGCGGTTCGATTACCGGCTTTACGGACTCCGGCTCGAAGTTCGCCTGCAAGGCTCCAAATGGCGTCACCTGCACGTCGGTGAGCGGCGTATACGCCAACGCCCAGCAGGGCAACTTGCCGGCGCTGCAGACAGGCACCCGCCCTACGATGGCCAGCTATGCCATGCCGACGGGCGGGGCGGCGCTTCCACTTGCAGCCGCCGGCATGCCAATCCGCAGCCAGGCGCGCGTTCTGCGCATCTGGGTGGCCCCATGGCGCGACGACGAGGACACGCTCCACGACCAAAACTACATGTACGTCATGGTCGACCAGGGCAAGTGGCTTGTCGAGCGCAGCCGCGAGTCGACCGTCAGGAAGACCATGACCCGCCTGCGCCCGCTCGGCCAGCCCCGCGCGGCGTCAGCGGCGCAGCCCTCGAACGAGCAGTCCGCCTCCGCCGGCACGCTTGCCAGCGTTCGCAACGACGCGGGCGCGCAGGCGTCGGCGCGCGAAGCGACCGTCGTGCCAGGCGACACGGAGGAATCCAAATGAGTATTGCCGCCACCATTCGAGGCAACCTTGCGCAGCTGTTCTCTTTTATGGGCGGCGGCGAAGAACAGGCCTATGAACCGCAGCCAATGAAGGCGATGCGGGAGATTACCAACACGGAGAGCTTCGCGGCGCTGCTGCCGCACTGCGCATTCCACGAGGTCGATGGCCTGTTTGTCCTCGATACAGGGGAGCGCAACGCCAAGGGAAAAGCCGAGGCGCTGGGCATGTGCATCGAGATCTCGCCGCAAACCGGCGCCACCGTCGAGATGATCAATATCCTCGCGCCCATCGTCGGCGGCGCGCCAGGCGGCACGTTCATCCAGATTTCGATGTCGGGCGGTTCGAGGATCATCGACAAGATGATGAGCGCTGCGCTGTTGCGCAATGCGCCATCGGCCGACCCGGCCGATGACGGCGACAAGCGGAGCGACAATATCTACCGGGTCATGTCCCGCCGGCGCACCGAGTTCTACCTGCGCGGCACGCGTAAGCGCCTGGTGCCGCACATGCCGTTCCTGATCCGCGACTTTCGCATCGTATTGACGGTGGCGATTCCATGCGATCCGCGCGACGTAAAGGTCAGTGATGCGCTCGTCCGCCAGCGCGACGGGATTCACGCCACGCTGAAGGCAGCCAATTTCGATTGTTGGAACTGGGGGCCGACCGAGCTGATTAACTGGTGCTACGAACTGACCAACCCGAATAAGGTACTGAGCCGGACGGCGCATTACAAGAAGAATTACGACAGTGGTAGGCTCATCCGTCGTCAAATCGTGGACACTGACACGATCTGCCGGCCGACTGACGACGGTCGATCGCTGCGTTACGGCATGCCGGGCGATCCGAGTGAAATACATAGCAGGCTCTATAGCGTCAGCGGCTATCCAAAGGATTTTTCGCTTTGGACGATGGGACACCTGATCGGCGATTTTTACCAGGGCCAGCTGGGCTACCCCTGTCCCTTCGTCATCACGATGGGTATTCGTGTGCTCGATCAATCGGACCACAAGAACATCGCCCAGATGAAGGGCGCGCGCGCAACGACAAACGCGACGTCGCCGATGGCCCGTTTCATGCCTGAAATGCAGGACAAGAAGCGCGATTGGGACATTGTGAACCGGTCCTATGCCGAGGGCATGGGCGAGGTCGACATGTACCATCAGGTGCTTCTGATGGCGCCGCCAAGCGAGATCGACGCCGCCGAGACCTCGGCGCAGGCGATCTGGCGCTCCCGCGGATTCAATCTGGTGAGCCAACAGTACATGCAGGTGCCCGGGATACTGACGTCGCTGCCGCTCGGCTTCACGCCTACCATGCACCGCTTCTACAAGCGCACAGGTCTAATCTGCCGCAAGACAACTCTGAACGCGATCAACCTTGCACCGCTCATTGGGGAGTGGAAGGGGACTCCGACACCTGTGTTGAACCTGATCGGCAGGCGCGGCCAACTCATGGGTGTCGACCTGTTCGACAATAAGGGCGGCAACTACAACTTCTCCGTGGCGGCCTCGTCCGGTTCTGGCAAGTCCGTCCTGGCCAACGAGATCGCCAGCGGTTATCTGGGCGTCGGCGCCAAGGTGTTCATCATTGACGTGGGCCGCAGCTACGAAAAGATCTGCCGGCGCTACAACGGGGAGTACATCGAGTTCGTCAATAAACCGGGCTTTCAGATCTGCGTGAACCCATTCGATAACATCATCGACTTCGACGAAGACATGGAGATGGTGAAGCCACTGGTGGTGCAAATGGCCTCACCATCCGGAACGCTGACCGACCACGACCGTTCATTGATCGAGATGGCAATTGTCTCGAAGTGGGCCGAGAAGCAGAATCAAATGACGATCACCGACATCGCTGAATGGCTCACCGCGCACCAGGACCCGATTGCGCAACGCCTCGGCGACCAGCTCTTTCCTTACACCGTCAACGGTATGTACGGCAAGTATTTCGAGGGAAAGAGCAACGTCAACTTCGACAATGATCTGGTCGTGCTCGAACTCGAGGAACTGAACTCGAAAAAGGATCTCCAGAGTGTGATCCTGTTCATCATGATGTTCCGCATCACGCAGTCGATGTACCAAGAGTCGCGCGCCCGCAAGAAGGTTTGCATCATCGACGAAGCCTGGGACTTGATGGACGGCGCCAATTCAGGAAAGTTCATCGAAGTGGGCTATCGCAGGGCGCGCAAATATTTTGGCGCGTTCGGTACGCTTACGCAGTCGATCGCCGACTACTACAAGAACTCTGCCGCGCAGGCAGCGCTGGAGAACTCGGACTGGCTGTTTTTGCTCAAGCAGAAGAAGGAATCGATCGAACAGCTCGACCGCGGCGGTAAGCTCAAGCTCGACGAGGCGACCAAGCGCCTCATCACGTCCGTCAAGACGGAACAGGGTCTGTATTCGGAGATTTACATCAATTCCCCGATGGGCTCCGGCATCGGCCGCCTTCTGATCGACCCGTTCACCCTGCTGGCCTACAGCACCGACCCGACCGACTGGAACGCCATCCAGGAGTACCGCGATGCCGGCCTGTCGGTCACCGATGCCATCAATGCGGTGCTGGAGGATCGCGACCGGCACGCGGCGGGGAGGGCAGACGCATGAGCGAACATTTGACAGCCGGGGCCGTGCCGGCCAGGTCAACCGCGAAGTCCGCCGCGATCGTGGCTGGTCTGGTGGTGCTCGGCGCCTGCTTGGCCCTTCTCGTCGCCAGCCTGACCGGCCGCGTGCCGGGCAAGGCGAAGGCGCGCTTTGCCGTGGTCGACTTGGCGTCGGTCGTGCGCAAGAATCAGGAGGCTGCCGTATCCCTGCTGGCCAGCGGCACGGCCGACCAGCGCACACGCGACGCCACCCTGGCCGCAGCGCAGGGGTTCGGCAAGCGCCTCGACGCCGAGGTAGTCGAACTGAGCAGGGAATGCGGCTGCGTCCTGCTCATGCGCGAAGCCGTCGTGGCAGGCGAAGTTGAGGATTTGACGCCCGCCCTTCTATCCCGCTTGAACAAGCACTGAGGTCGCCATGAGAATACCTACCCTGAATCAATGGAAGTTCGTTGCCGGCGTGCTGGGCACGCATGCGCGTCGGCGCTGGTGGGCCTACGCCCTTGCCGGCGCCGGGTTCGCCTATTGTGGCGCGCATTACCGCATCGCGCTCAACATGTCCGACAGCCTGCCCGAGTCGATTTACCTGGTTGTGCTCGACGCGAAGCCAACCGCCGTCGGCGACTTCGTCGCCTTCGAGTGGCAGCGCAACGCCTTCTACCGCCGCGACTGGACCTTCGTCAAGCGCGTGGCAGGGATCGCCGGGCAAAAGGTCTCCGTGACCAACCGGGCCGTATTCATCGACGGCAAGCCGGTTGGCTACGCCAAGCCCCAGAGCCTGCGCGGCGTACCGCTCGAACCGATCAAGGAAGGTGTCATTCCTGAAGGATACGTGTACGCCCAGGCGCCGCATCCCGACAGCTTGGACAGCCGCTACAACGTCACCGGGCTGATCCAGTCGTCGCGGGTCATAGGAAAAGCGTATGCGATTTTCTGACCTAATCCTGCTGGGTGGCTTGGCGCTGGCGTCGTCGCTCGCGTCGGCGATCGACCACGGCCGCATCGGGCCGACGTATCCGATCAAGGAGCCCGACATGCTCGAATGGATCGAGAAGCGTGTCGCCGCCAAGGTGGCCAGCGGCGAGGCCTTGCGCTACCAGCAGCAGCAGACCGAAAAGATCGAGCGCAAGCTCCTGAACCCGGCACCGCTGCAGTCCGTGACGAAGGCGACGAAGGGCAGGACCGCCTACTACGATCCGACCTTTGTGGTCGACGAGAACGTGGCCGACGACCGTGGCCGCATCCTCGTCGCTGCGGGCACGACCATCAATCCTCTCGACCGTGTCGGCCTGTCGCGCCCCTTGATCTTCTTCGATGCCCGGGACACCTCGCAGGTGGCATTTGCAAAGCGCTTCCTTGACTCCCGCGCCGGGCTGGCCAAGCCGATCCTCGTTGGTGGCAGCTACTTCGACCTGATGAAACTTTGGGATACGCCCGTGTACTTCGACCAGCAGAGCGCCTTGATCCGCAAGCTCGGGATCAAGCATGTTCCAGCGATCGTCGTCCAGGAAGGAAAAAGGTTGAGAATCGATGAAATCGCTCTTTAAGCACCTCGCCGCAGCGCTCGCACTGTCGCTCTCGCTCGTGCCGCTCGCCGGCGCCCAGTCGACGACCACGCCGCCGGCCACCGCGACCGACACCTGCACCGGCAAGTTCATGAACCCGATCACGGACGTGTGCTGGTCATGCATTTTCCCGCTGTCGATCGGCAGCACCACGATCCTGCAGATGGGACAGGAGGACATCGAGAACGTGGGCTCCCCGATCTGCCAGTGCGGGGTTTTCCCGTTTGGCAAGATCGGCGTGAGCATCGGCTTCTGGGAGCCGGCGCGCCAGGTCGACGTCACCCGCACGCCCTGGTGCTTCACATCTCTTGGCGGCAAGAAGATCGGCAATGGCGCGTCCGTCCCCCATCCGTCCGTCAGCCAGGGCAACAAGGGCCGCCGCGCGTCCAACACTTCGCTCTATCAGGCGCACTGGTACGTCAATCCGGTGCTCTACTGGCTCGAGGTGCTGTCCGAAACGAGCTGCCTCGAACAGGCTGGCTTCGACATCGCCTACGTCACCGAGCTGGACCCGTCGTGGAACGATGACGAACTGGCTGTGATCCTCAGTCCCGATGTATTCCTGTTCGCCAATCCGGCCGCCCAGGCGGCGTGCGCTGCGGACTGCGTCGCCGCCACCATCGGCTTTCCGCTCTCGCTGATGCAATGGTGCGGCGGATGCCAGGGCTCGATGTTCCCGTTGAACGGGCATGTTCAGGCCCATGTCAGCGGACCGCAGGCCTCATCGCTCATCCTCCAGCGCTACGCGATGAAGCTGCACCGCGAATTTCTCGCGTTCGCCGGCAATGGCATACCGGGTTGGTGCGGCATGTATCCGGCCCCGGTCCTCGACAAGCGCATCTACAAGTATTCGATGCTGTACCCGTCTGCGCAAGGCAAGGGGCCCGACAACCGCTGCTGCCAGCCGATGGGCCGTACGACCCACCTGTGGAGCGCGGGCAAGGAATACCCCATCAAGGGCGAAGACTTCGCCTACATGATGTACCGGAAGCGCAACTGCTGCGAGCGCATCTACGGCTGGAAGAAATAAGACGCCCTTCGCATACTTGAACAGGTGAACCCATGAACTCCCCCACCCTACTTTCGCGCGCGAAAGTTACTATTGTGCTGCTTGCGGCCGCCTCGCTGGCGGCCGCGCAATCGAGCATGCCGGACAACGCCGCCATCGCGCGGCACGCGGCCACGCAGGCCCCGCGCTCGGCTGCGGCAATCAGCAAGGCAGAACAGCAATCGAAAAAGCTCCGCCAGCCAGTGCCCGATGTGTCGGCACCCACCGCGCTTCCCGCCCTCGATCCGGCCTCGATCGCCAAACGCTACGAAGGCATGGGTCCCGCAGAAGAGTCAGGCCTGTTTATCATGGTTTCGTTCTCGATGCCGCGCGAGTCGATCGAACGACTCGCGTCGCAGGCCAACAAGGCCGGCGCCACACTGGTCCTGCGCGGCATGGTGGACGATTCCCTCAAAAAGACCGCCGAGACTGTCGCCGATTTCCTCAAGCGCTATCCCGGCGCGCAGTTCCAGATCGATCCGACCGTATTCAAGCGCTTCGCCGTCGCGCAGGTGCCGGCATTTGTTATATCGACCCGACCGCCCGATACCAGTACCTGCGGAAAAGAGTGCGATCCGCGCAACACGTTCTCGAGCGTGGCGGGCGACGTGACTCTGGATTACGCGCTCGAGTACCTGGCCAAGCAGCGCGACGGCCGTTTCGCCGCCCTGGCCGAGACTCGCCTCAAGCGCCTGCGGAGCGCACCATGAATCTGCGCATCTTTAGTGCAGCGTTGGTGTCGCTGGTGGCTGCCGCTTCCGAGGCAAGCGGACAGGCAACCCAGGCCGAGGCGTTCGCCGACGGCAAGGCCCAGAAATCCAAGAACGCGGACATCAAGAACAGCATCAACGCCGGTGCCTTGACCAACGTCCCCGCCCAGGATGCAACGACAACCAACGACCTGAAAAGCATGTACGGCTCGAACCTGATCAATCAGGGCCAGAACAAGGTCACCGCCTGCGCATCCTATGTGCCCGGGTCGGACGCGTACAAGAACCAGGAATGCGAGACCGTGAACTACATGGTAGGCAATCCGACCACACGTCCGCAGTACGTGATCGACAAGGTCAATGACCCGCTGGTAGTCAAGAGCAACAATATCCGCAACACGCCCGGTGCCCATACTGCGGGCACGAGCGGCCTAGCCGGCAATTACTCGGCCTGCGTCAACCAGACAACCAACCAGCCCGCCAAGTACGACACCGAACGGTGCCAGGTCGGGCGTCCCGTTGTCGAGGGTCAGTGCGCGGCCACGCTCAACGTGACGTACACCTGGCAGGGCTTTGCCAATCAGCCCGCCGCTGACATGCGCTATGGCCGCTGTACCGCCGGCGAGGTGCGCGGCGACCAACTAACCATTCCTCTGACTAATGTCTACCGCACCGAGGAGCTGCAATGCTCCTCGCGTGCATGGGGCGGGGGCGTCTACATCCGCATTCTTTACAAGGACTGCACCGGTACCGAGGCGGAGCACGGTTATAACGCGACCGGATGCTCCGCGCCGCCCCACGTGTTGCTCGTCGATCCGCCACATCAGCCGACCGAGTCGTGCACCAACGCGCCGCGCAACAACGAGAACTGCTTTACCGCTGCAGGCGTTTTCACCGCCAAGGTGCAGGTACCCGTTTTCGTGGACAACTGGGACTATAGCGCGTGTGCGGACTTGAACGCCCACGGCGCCGTGATCCAAAACTAGGTGACAGCCATGCGCACACTCATTTTCCTCTTCGCGTTCGCCTTCAGCATCGACGCGACCGCCGCAAAGCAGTGCGGCATTATCAGCACTGCCTGCACCTCCGGCCCGATGACTGTCATGATCGACAATATGGAGGTGACCAGGGCGTGCTGGGAAAACACCACGCAATACGCCTGCCTCGAGGACGCCATCACCAGTTCCTGTGATTCGTCCATTGCAAAGGGCTGCACCGTGGGCAGCACGGCGTGCCAGCAGGGCGTCACGATCAATGGCGTCTTCCAATGCATCACCGAACAGCGCGAGTACACCTGCAAGGTCGCCGACGCCACCAGTTCGAGCAACGTCGACTGCGGATCGCAGCAATTCTGTGTCGAGGGTAATTGCTTCGACACCGGCAGCGTGCCCGACCCCGACTTCGCAAAGGCCGTGACCGCCATGGAGGCGGCGCGCGAAGCCGGGGTGTACGTTGACGAGAGCACTTTCCAGCTGTTCAAGGGCCAGGACAACCGCTGCTCGAAAAGCGTGCTCAAAAACTGCTGCAAGGGTGCCAACGCGCCGGTCAACGGCCTGACCAATCTTGCCCTGACCGGAGGCAGCGCCTACGTGCTCGACGTGCTCAACGGCGCCGGCATGAAGTCCACGCTAGCGCTTGGATTCGATCCCACGACGTTCGCGCTGTCCATCGCCGTGATGGTCGTGCAGCAGATGCTCCAGTGCGACAACGAGGAAAAGCTCGTGACCGTCAAGCGCGACCACCGACTATGTCATTACGTCGGCGAGTATTGCTCCAAGAAGATTAATCTCCTGTTTGCCAAGATCTGCGTCCAGCACAAGGAAACCTACTGCTGCTTCAACAGCAAGATCGCCAAGATCATCAATATGGCCGCACGCACGCAGTATCCGGGCTTCACCTGGGGCACGCCAGAAAAACCAAGCTGCCAGGGGATCTCGATCAACCAGTTCCAGGGTCTCGATTTTTCGGCAATCGACTTCAGCGACTTTTACGACGACATCAAGCCGAAGGGCCCCGACGAGAACGCGATCTTGAACAACGCCGTCAACAAGGTCAACTCGTATTTCAACAATTAAAGGTGCGTCTATGAAGATCCTATCGATGCTCGCGGCCATCACCGCTCTTTCGCTCCAGCCTGCCCACGCCGCCGAGCCGCAAAGCATGGTCCGCCAGGCGCTCGAGGACGGCCAGGCTACAGGGCGTGTGGACGGGCCGGTCGCCGAGGAAACCCGCAAGAGGCTCAATGCCACGGGCCCGCTAACGCTGGCGGTCAAGCGCATATACCGGTTCGACCAGCCGGGCTGCGCCCGGGTGCAGCTGGACTTCACCCAGGAAGCCGCGCTGTTGCCAGGTACCGCACTTCCCGTGCCGTACAGCTGGTCGACCCAAATGAACATTTGCGCCGACGGCCATCCGCCAGCCAATCTCAAACGGAGGGACTAATGAAACCCATAGCGAAATTCGCTGTTGCCGCGGCTGCG
The DNA here is from genome assembly GCF_011682155.1 of Massilia sp. CCM 8734. Lineage (NCBI taxonomy): Bacteria > Pseudomonadati > Pseudomonadota > Betaproteobacteria > Burkholderiales > Oxalobacteraceae > Massilia > Massilia sp. CCM 8734. The sequence continues at coordinate 26,510 of NZ_WHJI01000034.1, read as the reverse complement.
GTTATGGCCCTGACGGCCCAAGCCGCCGATACCACCCCTGCCCCGGCTCCGACCTACTGGGGCGGCTCCACGTGGCACGACCCGGACCGCGGCTTTCTCTGGTACGCATCGCCGAAGCCCCCCAAGTCGGACAAGCCCGAACAGCAGCCAAGGGTGAAAAAGGCTTACCAGCAGCTCACCAACAAGGAACTCGGCGCCGAGATCGAGCGCCTGCTCGCCCTCGCGGTCGAGAAACAGTCCCCGGAAGCAGTCAAGGAATACCTGTTCCTGCAGCAGTACGCGATGGACCGCGCGAGCAGCTTCTCCGACGTTTTCCGCCGCACTGTCTGGACCACGCCGGAACTCGACTACAGCCTGCGCAGCCGTCCGACCAACGCCATGGCCCTGGCCTCGTATGACCAGCAACGCGACGGCAAGAAGGCGACGGCGTCCGACCAGCTAGCCAAGACGCACGGCATGTTCTTCTTTTTTCGCGGCAATTGCACCTACTGCCACCAGCTCGCGCCGATCCTGAAGATGTACCAGCGTCAGTACGGCGTCGAGGTATTTCCGGTCTCGCTCGACGGCGGCACCATCGCCGCGTTCCCGAACGCGAAGCTCGACAACGGGATGTCGCAGAACTTCAACGTCAGCACAGTGCCTGCCGTTTTCCTTGCCGATAAGCGCAGCGGACGGATCCAGCCCGTCGGCTATGGCGTGATGTCGCTCGACGAGCTGGTCAACCGCGTGTACGTCCTCACCTCAACCCAACCCGGACAGGAGTATTAGTCATGATGGCAAAGAAACTCATTACCAGCGCCGTGGCGGCCGCCCTGCTCTGCCAGACGGCTGACGCCGGCGACAACGGCATGCAGCAGCTCTTCGACGACATGGGCGCGTTCGGCAACGTCACCGGTCCAGGCGCATACCGCGCCCAAAGCAGGAACATCGTCACCGGGGGAAATCTGTTCATGCGAGTGCCCCAACGCAACTACCATCCCGCCAGCGTGGCCCTGCCCAGCCTCAAGATGGGGTGCGGCGGCATCGACCTCTATGCGGGGTCATTCTCGTTTATCTCGAAGTCCGAGCTGGTAAGCATGATGAAAAATATCGGGTCGAGTGCCGTGTCCTACGCTTTCAAGCTGGCGCTCGACTCGATCAGTCCGCAAATCAACAAGACGCTTACCGAGCTTCAGCAGACCGCGCAGGACTTGAACGGCATGAACATCAATTCCTGTGAAGCCGGGGAAGCTGTGGCGCGCGGCGCCGGCGGCGACTGGCAGCGCACATCGCAGTATTTCGCAAAGGTTACGGCTCCTGTCACCGGCCTTTTCTCCGATCATAGTGAGGCGCGCGCCGCAGTCCAGGGCGACAACGCTAAGGTCAACCAGGCTGTCTCTGCCGTCACGGACGCCGCCGCCAAAGAACAAGTCCAGCCAGGCAACCTCGCCTGGCGCGCTCTCGCCAAGCTACCTGGCCTCGACGTCGAAGACCGGCAAATCCTGATGGCGTTGTCGGGCACCACCATTATCTCCCCGACCGAGCCTGCAAATGTCCAGCCGCTGTACAAGGAACCGAAGGCCATAACGATAAGGCAGTTCATCCGCGGAAACGAGAACGGAAAGATTCCTGTCTACACATGTGCTGACAGCAACGACGCTGACAAGTGCGTTGTGTTAGCAGACGGTGAGCTGGCCGTGACTCCCTACGCCAAGAAAGTCGAGACTCGGCTCCTGGCTATTGCCGAGAAGTTCAAGACCAACACCAAGCTGACCCCTGACGAGATCAGTTTTATCAACGTCACCGGTCTGCCGGTCTACAAGGCTCTTGCTGTGTCAACAGCGGCGCCGAACGTCGGCCTCGATACCATCTGGATCGGCAAGTACGCGGACCTGATTGCCGCCGAGTATGCCTACCAGTACATCGTCCAAGCCACGCATCAGATCAAGCAGGCGTATTCCCAGGCGGCGTCCAACGCACCAGCGATGGCGCAGGACGACATGAAAGCGATGTCGGCCAATGTCGAGCGTCTGAGAGTCGACGCCCGAGAAGAGTTACGCGCTGCCTATGGAAAGGTCGAGTCGGTGAATAAGATTGCCGACGAGATTATCTACATGGAGCGCAATCTGATCGCCAACCTGCCGGCTAATTTAGCCGGCAACCTTCGCTTCGCATCCGCAGGCAGGTAACCGGAGTTTCCCATGTCTTCCTTTACCGTGTACGCCTACTTCAACGTTGACCAATTGTCGACGCTGTTCGACGGAATCGCCGCGATCGCTGGCAGCGGCGATTTCATGGACATGTTTAGAATTGTGGCCATACTGAGCTTCTTGGTCTTCATAGCGGGGCTCGCCGTCAACAAGTCCCAGGAGCCTTTTGAATTTTTCCGCTGGTTGATCATCGTTGTACTGGTACATACGGTCCTGCTGGTCCCAAAGGCTGATGTTGTCCTCATCGACCGAACCGGGTCCGCTCCGCCCACCGTTCGCTCCAACGTGCCCGTAGGTCTCGCATTCTTCGCATCGGTTACCTCCCACGTTGGCGACGCTCTGACCAGGGCGTTTGAAACCGTATTCGCCCTGCCGGATGATCTCCAGTTTCAGAAGAACGGCATGATGTTCGGCAATACTATCCTTGTCGACTCGCTCCAGGCCACACCGACCAACCCTGCTTTCCGGGACGATCTCGCCAAATTCATCAACAGCTGCACCTACTACGACATGATCGCCGGCCGGATCTCGCAGGACGACTTTGCGCGCTCCGACGACGTTTGGACGATGATGGGCAACACGTCCAACACCCTGAGCACTCCCGTCTCGACTGCGCCCACCGGCAGCATGCTGTGCTCGGACGCCTACACCGACCTCTCCAACCGTTGGTCCGTCGAGATGACGGCAACCATGCAGGCCCGTGGCCGCGCCCTCAATCCCGGCGCACCCTCGAATGTCGCCGCTGCCGCCCTGCTTGGCTCGCAGATATCTAATTCGTACGCCCAGTTGACGAATATATCCCAGTCGGCGACCGCGATGCTAAGGCAGAACATGTCGCTGAATTCTGTGCGCGATTCGCAGATGGTGTCGGCGCAGCGCCTCGACTCAGCCAGCTCGGCCATTATCGGGGCCGCACAGGCTCAGGCCGAAATGACGGCTAACACGAACTACCTGACGATGGCCAGGGTTGCTGAGCGGGCAGGTCCCGTGATCCGCAATGTCGTCGAACTGATCTGCTACGCAGTATTCCCGCTGGTCGTCCTCCTCTTGATTGTCGCCGGCGAGCATGCGGGCAAAGTGTTCAAAGGCTATGTGATGTCGCTTGTGTGGATTCAGCTGATCCCGCCGTTGTACGCCGTCCTCAATTTCGCGATGACGAGCGCCTCACGGCATGGCTTGGTTGGAATCGCCGAGTCGTCCACTTCGGCGGCCGCAGTCACCTTGGTCAATATCGGACAGTTGAGTCAGCGTGGTCTGTCCGAGTCGGCAATCGCTGGATATCTAACACTCTCGATACCGCTGATCGCCTGGGCTTTGGTAAAAGGCGGAGAGGTAGGCGGAGCAGCCCTCTTCAGCGCAGTGATGGCGCCTGCGTCCGGGGCCGGTAGTGGTGCAGCGAACCAAATTGCCTCCGGTAACATCAACCAGGGCAACGTCTCGGCCGACACAACGGCGACGAACACGGTCAACGCGAACAAGTACGACACAGCGCCATCAGTGACCTCCGGTTTCACCAGGGTAACGAATGCGGCAGGTTCATCGATCAGCGGTGCAGATGGAACGTATCGCTACCAAGCCAACCAGAGTTCGCTCGGTTTCAATGCAAACTTCGGTCAGAAAATCGGCAATGCCCTGAGCACCGAGGCGGCCGAACGCCAGGAAGTTGCGGGCCGTGAAACTGCTGCGGCTACCCAGATGAAGACCGCTGCGCTGGTCGAGCGCATGGGCATTCTAAAAGCGTACTCCAACCAGCACGGCACCAACAGCTTGCAAGACGCGAGCCGCGGCTCCCGCTCTGGCCAGGCCGTCTCGCAACTGCAGCAGATCGCGGAGAACGTCAACGAGCGGCTCGGCTTGGCAGCTAGTTCGAGCGTGGGACAGAAAATCGTCGGAACCTTGTCGATGGGAGGTGCGGTCAAATTCGACGCCAAATTTGTCGCCGGGAAGGCTGGCGTGGAAGCCAGCAGGGTCAACGATGCTTCTAAACAGAAGACGTTCGAGACTGCCATGGGTTATGCAAGGGACCAACTGCGCAGCAGCAACGTGACGTCCGACCAAGCTTTATCAAGCGACTTCCGATCGTCCGAGGCGTATCAGTGGGGTGAGCAAAACCGCTCCGAGTCCGTGAGGGGTCAAGAGGCGGCCCTCACAAAGGCGACCCAACATACACGCAACGCGGAAGTCGCACAGTCTGAGGCATTCACATTGTCCAACCAAGCGCGCACAGTTTCCGAGAACTGGCTGCATTCGTCCATGAACTACGAGGGCTACTTGGCGAATCGATTGCATGAGGACGGCAAGCTCGATGCATTCAACATGCTTTACCAGACCAATCCGGAACGTGCCGCCAGCATGGCTGCGCGCTACCTTGCCGAAACAAACTTCGATGCTATGCCGAGCATGCCGCCAATTTCGTCCAAGATCCAAGATGTGCAGCAGGGCTCCCCCGAGCTCGCTGATAGGACGATCGCGGGCGAAACGAAGCGCCTTGGAGCGCCGGGCGATGCGACGGCCGGTGCCTATCGTAGCTATCAAGGATCGGTCCGCAGAGGCGGGTACGAGCAGCCTGAAGTCCACAACAATGTCGGCGAACGCGTTGAAGCGGCTGACAAGGTCACTAGGGCTGGCATCGACAAGGCAACCGGCGAGATAGACCCGCAGGTTTCGGCTGGCCGCGCACGTGCGGAGAATACGCTTGAGCGTTCCAAGATGGGCCCCGGGATGACCCCCGGTGAAAGCGAGCAACCCGCAAAGAACACTGCGGCTGAGCTGCAGGACAGAGCCCATAAAAGCCTTTTCAACAAGAACGATACCCCGCCGAAGAAATAGGCGTGGGATTACCGATTAGCACCTGCTGCTCTTGGGAGCCGCCGTATGAATGAACTGGGGTTTATCGCAATTGGTGTGATGTTGACGCTTGGCTGTCTGAGGATACTTGCTGCGATCGAGCGCGACGAGGAACGCCGGCGACGCCAGCAGGCCGAGGCAGTTCTACGGCGTCATGGAATGAGCATTGAGATGTATCTAGCCTCAGCTGGCGTCAGTGATCCGGAACTGGCCGACGCGCTCGACCATGTCGGCGCAACTGGCCACATCGTCACAGATCACTGCGGCTCTCCGGTGGGCGATCTCTGCCGGTGTGCCGGCACCGGCAGACCCTTGTTGGTCTATCGAGCCCGAAGAATTCGATTTTGAGAAGGAACGTTGAATGACACACGAACAATTATGGAACCTGTCGCCGTGCGCGCAGGAACAGTGCCTTTGTATTTTGCTGGAAATACTGCCGCCTGCTGTCCGTGAGGCGGCTATGGAAGTTTTCCAATGGCTGGCCACCGAGTATCCAAGTAGCGAACAGGTCACGTCAAACCAGATACTTCAGTGGATCGAGGACGTCCAGGCGCGCGACGCTCAGCGTAACAAGCCTGCAAGCGTTCACATTTTGCAACTCAGGAGAACGCCATGAATCAATTCGACCGCCTGCCCCTGATCGAAGAAGTGCTGAGCGATCCGGCCGCGTCCAACTGGTTGAAGCATGCCCTGATGGCGGCGTTGCAGAGGGACGCCGTCTACGCCGCCAATGACTCAACCCTACTTGCCGCGTTGCTCGACCGCCGCGCTGACGCTGTCCTGAGCTGCTGCCGGCAGGCGGCTACTGATGGTGCCGTCGAGCCGGTTCTGGAGGAAAGTCGACGCGTCCTAGGAGCAAACATCCGCATCATTCACTAGACGTGCTGCGGTCAAAACTTTTATTGCGAATTCTGTCCCGTGCCGATCTCACTTCTCCGTGCGTAGGCCTTAACTCTACTGGAGATAATCGATGGAAAATTTGGTGAACGTCCGTATCGAGTCTATCAACCCAAGCTTTAGATTCACCGCGTCCGATCTCAAGACCGTTTACGCGGTGTGTATCGATCGGTTCGAGGACCTGAACATGGAGCTGCGGTCCCTTCCAAGCGAACACCGCAGGAGAGAGGCCACAGCGGAAATGGCATGCGTGGAAGCAGTTCTGCGGCAGATCTGCAATGCTGGTATGGCTCCTATCCTCGACTGCGTCGCGACTGGTACTGCACTTTCCCTGTTGAATTCCTATAGCGACCCCGCCCTATTAGCCAGCGCCGCTGGGAGCAGATAGATGCGAGTTCAAATAGTTCTAACGTGAACAAGCAAGCGAACGAAGCGTTCGCATAGCAGGACGCGTCGGACTGTTTGTTGAGCTTGGATTGCCGCTACGCCATTTGGGCCGCGGCGCCCCCGCGAAATCCTATTGATGCAGCCAAGGCCGTCGTTCCCGAGTTCATTTAGACGTATCGGTATCGCGGTGCATAACGCCCCACGCCGGGGCAGCTGGATCAACCCAAGGGTTTCGATCGAACTCGTACGTATCTGCGCGAGTCTGAGATAGTTGGGCGAGTGCTTGGAGTATCTTTACCAGTTTTAGATCTCGTCTTCGCGGCTGTTGAGTCAGTAATTCGTCTCCAAGCCTTTCAGCCTGCTCTTTGTTCATTCTCCTGGTCATACTTCCTCCCGTTCATGCCTTACGACTTTCGCGCGCGAAAGAGTCATCTGTTGCAGGCAAACTTCCGTCTGGCTATTTACTGGTCTGCCGACGGGTACCTGTGTAGACACACCCGACAACACTGCCCTTTGGTGGGTGATACACGATTGCCTTTGTAAAATCGCATAATTGCAGCGCTGCTGGCGACTGCACCCAGCCTAAGTCCAGAATATCTCCTCGCTTACACCCCTTCAGCGCCTCTACCAATCCCTGTTCACTCTGTCCATTGGGGCCAACAAAGCATACTTTTTCAGCGCCGTTGTTGTTAGAACCACCGTTGTCTTGTGCGTATGTGTTGCTGCTCACAGCAATCGCTGTCGTAATTACAAAAGTTAGCATAGATTTCTTCATAGCTTTCTCCTCATAAAAGTTAAATTTCCATTGGGACACATCAACTCAAACGTGCAATCCGGTCCCGAAATGTCGGGTGGGTGCTGAACACCGCCTGCCATTGCGGAATGTCCCCCAGCACCCCGCCGACACGCTCGAGCGCGGTGCGAACATCGTTCCGGCCCACAACCCTTGCCGCATCCCGATCCGCCGCGAATTCCATTTGGCGCATCGTCCACAGCACGAAGAGGTTCGCCGGCAGCACGATCGCGGTCATGCTATGGCCGACAATCGCCAGCGAGAGCAGCGAGCCGTACATCGTCAATCGGATCAGCGAGTGCCGGAGCCGGATATGGCCGAATTCGTGTGCGAGGATGGAGCGCAGCTGCTGGTCGTCCACGTCCGCGGCCGCGCCGCTGACCAAGATCGTGACACCCCTGCCAATCCCGCTGACCATCACATCGAATTTCTCGCTCTCATACACGTAAAACTTCGGATTGGCCGTGCCGCTATCCCGGGCAATGCCGGCGCCAATCCGCCGCACGCGCCGTTCGCTGCTGCCGCGCACGGTTCGCCGCATCAACAGCAGCGGCCGTATCATCGGCTCGACCAGCAACCAACCGTAGGCGGCGCCAAAACACGCCCACAGCGTCACAGCGAAGCCGAAGCCGCCGTAGCCGGCAACAGCCTTCGCTAGCGACTCAATCAGCTCCACTATCGCCAACAGACTGACAAATAGAAGTAGGTATCGGGTTATGCGCGACGGCAACAATTCCATGTTTGTTCCGTTCAAAAGTCCTTCGTTTGTCCGTCATTCGGTGTCGTGTTCGAGCCGAGCGGTGATGTCCATACCGAACTGCCGCGCCCATTACAATTCAGCTCCGGTACTGCGTCCGCCGCTCGAGCCTTTAGCCGCCTTCCCGGTCTCGTCATCCGAGGGCAGGCCCTTCACCAGGTCTCCCGTCTTGAGTTCTTCGACAGCGCTCGTCTTGTCCTGCACTTCCTGGATCAGCTTGAGCGCGGTTCTTTTTGAATCTGTGTAAACCGTCATGTCCTCGCGGGGACGCGTGATGCCGACATAGAATGCGCGCTCGCTCATCGCCTTGCCGCTGTCGCTGGTAATAAGCAGATTATTGTCCTGAGTCGTCCTTCCTTGGCTCCCATAGACCGTCATGGCATAGGCGTAATCAAAATGGGCGTCCGACTTCACGTTCTCCTTGAGCGTTACCTGTCCCGTTTTGGTGCTGAGCACGATCGCGTCACCGCTAATCTCGACAACCTTGCCTAGTGTGCCATTATTTACGCCCATTTCCTTATTGTTCCGTGTGAAGCGTAACTCGTCTCCGACCGCGAGGTTGCGCACGTCTTGGTCGTAGACCTCTACCTTTCCATGTCGTTCTGGGCTCCATTTCACTTGTCGGCCGTCTGAGGTTTCCAACGTGACCACATGTCCAGGCCTATCGACGCTTTTCACCGTTGCGTATTCGCCGCGTTCGACATCCAGGCTGCGGTAGTCACGTCCGAACCGGACGACCATTTTTGGCTCGTAATATGCCGTCGACCGCGTCTGCGCATCGGTGAAGTGGCTCGGCACCAGCACGTTACGCTCGATCTTGTCCGGCGCAATCTCCCCGCGATCCTGCAGGCCCTCGCGCACCAGGTTGTTGATGGCCTTGCGGTCATCGTTGAGCGGCACGATCAGCAAAGCATCGTGACGGTCATTCGGGTGTTTGTTAAGGATATCGCCAGCGGCCCGCGCGAGCAAATCGCCTTTGTCCTTGATCTCCACGATGCGTTGTTCCAGATGACCGAGTGCCGCGCCGTTCTCACGCCGCACTGCGGCGGCGACGGCCAGCTGCAGGTCCTCCACTTTTTGCCTGCTGATTTCCGTCATCTCAGCGCCGTGGATCCCGGCGCGCTGCAGCATCTCGAACGGCTTTCCCGCTTCCACAGCATTGAGCTGGAGTTTGTCGCCTACGAGGATCAGCCTGGCACCGGCGTTCTGCGCCATTTCCATAATCTTCGTCATTTCACGCTGACCGGCGAGCGACGCCTCATCCATCACCCACATTTCCTTGGCGCCGTCCGGTGCCTTCATTGAACGCGGCACTTCGACAGTCCAGGTGCGGTACTCGCTCCCCTTCATATCTATAGCACCAAACACCTCTATTTTTTCCGGCTTAGCCACCTCGACAGCCCGCCGGCCCTCGTCCAGGATGAATCGTGCGTTTGTCACGCTCTCGATGCCTGTTTCGTTTTGTAGCGTCAACGCCGCCTGGGCGCTCATTGCCATGCCTCGCACCGTGTAGCCCGATTCTTCGGCGGCGGAGCGCACTAGCTCGAACATGGTCGTCTTGCCGACCCCGGCATACCCCTGCAGGCCGACATAGCGATCCTCGGAACTGAGTGCAACACGAAATGCCTCTTCCTGGCCTAGAGTAAGCTTGAACGGCTCTCCAATGCCATTCGACTTGTGTGCCTCGAAAGCGGCGATGGCCGCATCCATCTTGGAATCGCTCAATACAGCCTTCACAGCGCCACGTCCGCTCTCAAGCATGGACAGCATCGCCTGCTCCCGGTCGAGCGCCTCCGTGGTCGTTATACGATCTTCTCCGACCGCCAGCGCGACTTTCTTCCCCAGCTTGTCCTCAAGCGCCGCGGAGACCTGGTCCGCCGTCACGCCGGCCCACGCTGATTCCTTGACGGCATGTGCAAGCGCCGTGCTCAGCACTTCGCCACGGTCCACAACGCTTTCACGCTCGGTCAGGTGGGCGATCGCAAAGCTCACGGCTTCTTCAACTTTAGCGTCCCTCGTCGCCGGATCGGTAGGCCGTTCGAGGCCGGCCTTGCGATCTGCCTCGATCTTGTCGAAGTCGACGCCGATGGCCTGTGCCCGCTCTTTCCATTCTTCGCGTAGGGCCCCGTGGTCGACGGTTGTTTTGGAATCGCGCGTGCGCAGCGCCGCATTCTCACGCTGGGCGGCATTTGCAGTCTCGCGCGTCAGCCCGAACTTTTCCAGCCGCTCCGCGATAGCTTGGCTGCGCTGGCTGAAATGCTCGACTTGCTCTCGGGTAATGCCGGCGATCTCCCAACGACCATCTTGAGTTGACTCCAGCCTGTACCCCTTTTCCCGGAGGTTTGCCGCGAGGGCGCTGTCGTAAATATTTCCGAGCAGTTTTTGGTTCTTGTAAATCAACTCGTTTGAGATCGAGCGCCAGTGCCCGCTTTCCGTCATCGTGGCGTTGGCTATCACCAGGTGTGTATGTGTTTGCGGGTCCAGATCACGGCTGGTCGTGTGTGCGAAGCGGCCTGCAACCACATTGCCCGTCTTTTCAAACCGCGTTTCGCCGGCCTCGGTGACGCGCGCACCGACCAGGTTCTTCTCGATGTATTCGAGGACCTTGGTGACGGCCGCCTCGTGGGCTTCGCGCACGTCCGCGCGTTCTCCCACTTCCGCAACGATGGACACGGACTTGGGCGCCGACAGGGTCACGTCGAAGCCGGGCCGGTGTTCTCTGATAAATTCGCCGTCTGCGTCCTTGCCGAGAATCTTTCCGAGCTTCTCTTCGCCCAGCTCGCCCGAAAGCACCTTGGCGAAGTCGGCCGGGTCGATGGGGCCGGACAGCCCAAGCGCCTCCGCCCCCTTGCCTGCCCACTCGGACATCGCCTTGTTTTCGTCTTGGCTGTAGTAATTGTCCTCGGCGTAGTAGCTTGCCGCGCTGGCTACGCTGGAAACGTTACTCATCGAGAGCATAGGGGATCTCCTCCTTCTCGATGAACGGATCAGCCACCAGCGCCCGCTTCTTGTAATCGAACTCTATTTTCATTACCTCATTGCGGCCGGCCAAACGAACATACCCGTGCATGTCCTCAAGGCCCTGGATCTCTGACGGTAGTACCAGTACGTTTTCCTCCCTACTCGTTGAGATCGTCACGCCGTCACGGGTAGAGTCCTGGCCGTAGCTGATATTCTCGTCTTTCTCAAAGATCTCCTGCGAGCCCAGGTTATTCGACACATACTCGGCGGTCTGGAAATCCGGAACGCACAGGGCGATACGGTTGCGCAACTGCGAAATGATGGTCTGCGCGTCATTGTCCCCGTAGCATTCGCGCATTTGGGCAATATTCTGATAGCCGAGAATGCAGCACATACCGTATTTCCGGCCCCGCGTGATCGCCTCGGTGAGCATGCTGATCCGGTTGAGCGACGTCAGTTCGTCGACGATCGGCCAGATCTGTTTGCTCTCGTTCGGCTTGCGCGACATGATCGCGCGCGCGGCGATGTCGATCCACGCTGTCAGCAGCGGCCGCATGGTGGCCAGCATGTCTTCCTTGGTGGACAGGAACAGCCAACTGTCGGAGCTGTCGTCCTGGACCCAGTCGCGGATCGAGAACTGGTTCTCAGGCGTACCGTCCGACAGGTAGCGCATCGCTTTGGCCGCCCGCACAACGTTCATCCGGATTCCGAGCGCGGTCTTTGCCGCATCCGGGTCCATGTAGACGGCGGCTGGCAGGTTCTTGACGATCTCCTGAATTTCTTTGAGGGTGAGCGTATTGACTACCTGGACCAAGTGCCGATTGGTGGCCTTACCGTTTTTCGCCAACCTGCTCATCAGATCCTCCAGCACCGCCTGCCCCCCCTCCTCCCAGAACGGCTCGCGTCGATTCATAATTGGAATGAAGGATTCCGCCAGGTTCGCATAGTCGTAGGGCTTACGTGCCTCATTCCACGGCGCCCAGTCGGGACTGCGCACGTCGAACGGATTGAGAATGACGTCCACTCCCTCGCGATAAAAGTGCTTAATATAGTCGCCGGTAGAGTCGAAGATGATGGCGCGCTGTTTTGTCGCCCGCAAGTCCTCCAATACTGATGAAATTGCTTGGGACTTACCGGTACCAATCGCTCCAGAAATCCCCACGTTTAGCGTTTCCTTGCCCTTTGGAATGGGAATGCCCGCCAAGCGAATCGGGCTTGCATCACCGCTCCTTTCCAATTCCTTGATTACGTCCTTGGCTTTCGCAAATATTGCACCCCTGATCACCACATCCTTTCCGACGTTCTTTCCGAATTGTCGCCATACCCAATTAATGAGAAAGAACAAGCCAACACCTGCCGCCAACGCGAACCAGAAACACCACCAAAGCTTGCGCTTGATATCGACCCATTCCGGCTGGGTCGATTCCAGAAGATCCGAAGCGCCCAACACGTAGACCCTTTTCAGTTCTCCTCGGTCGAATTCCATCTTTACCTTATCGGCTGGCTTCCCGGTGCGGACATTAAACTCGGCGACGATACGACCAAGCGTAATTTTGCCCTCGTCCTCCGATAAAGCCGCGTTGGCCGTAAAGACCCACGTCCCCACTGAAGTCAGAAGCGCGATCATGAAACTGAAAAATAGCGCACTGAAATACAAACCGTATTCATGGCGCATGATTTCCGCGCCGCGCGTGAATTGATGACGCGCCTCGTTCCTGGTGATGGTCATGATGCACTCCTTTCTGGAAACAGCCTGGTGAGTTCTTTGTCCGCCCATACGAGCGCGTCCGTGCTGATCTTTTCGGTCATGCTGACTTTCCCCCTAGCCAACTGCTCAACGATGTGGCGGATCGCCAGGGTCTGCCGGAGCATCTCCAACGCCGGTCCGGACTGGCTCGCCTCCTTGATCCTGGTCACGGTTTCGTCCACGGTTTCCGCCTGGATACCTTTGGCAAGCAGCTGCAGCGCGTAATCGGTCATTGTCATCTTGTGCAGCCCCGCTTGATGCTCGATCCATTTGCGGATGTCGGTCGGGAGCCGCAGGCTCAGACGGCGTTCATCTCTGAAATTCATGATTTCCCCTTTTGCATCAATGGTTTACCAATCTTCTAACCGCCTAGTGTCATACCGAGCGAAGCGATGTGTCATACGCGGGAACCCAAGCGCAGCGCGGGTTCCCGCTGCAACTGAAGGTTGCGTGATGTGTGAATCTAAGGAGGGGGCCACGGGGTTTCCCCGTGGCAACCACCCATCTTCCCCGCCCCTTGCTATGTTCGTCCACCAGGCCTGTTTTTCGGCCGGTGGCGGCATCTCCAAGGAACTTTAGGGATACGAACAGGATACGACAGGATACGACTATACTACAAATAGGATACGAAAAGGATACGAGGAGTGGATTTTGTACTAGAATGGCGTGGCAGGCTTACACAACGTGAGAATTGCCAGGCTGGAAAGGGATGCAGCGCAGTTGTACCCACAGGCGGTGGCGCGTCCTGGTGTAAAACTTTCACAGGCGGCACGCCTCCATGCGGCGATGGCGAACTGGGGTTGATTTGGCCAAACGCTATGCGAAGCGGAGGACCGCCAACCCGAGCCCACAGGGCCGAGTCCCGGCATTGTTGGGGTTTCGGCCCCAGAAGTTGCTTTTCCGGTCTTAAGAAGTCGCAATGCCTATTTCGCAGAAAGTTAGAACAATTCATGACCGTAGACATCGCAAATTATTTCGCCCAACTTAACGACAAGAAGGGAAAACTGGAACGCTGGGAAACCGACATTTTTCAGTTACACCACGCCGGCGTGTCTTATCAGAATATCGCCGACTTCTTGAAACTGAATGGGTCGGAATCCACCAAAATGGAGGTCTATCGTTTTATTCATCGAAAAAAGCGGCGGCATCTATTGGTCGACAAACCCGTGATACCAACCGAGCAGGAATCGGTCCGCAGGAGTATTCCATCAACATCAGAAGCCCCGGTTGAATCGGCAGTGCCGAAACCGGACCATCAAGAAAACCAGAGCCGACCCAAATTCAAGTTCAGGGAAAGCATGGGTAAAGAAAAAGCCAAATGGTAAGGGACTGAAATGAAAACGAACCAGGTACATTTTATTTTGCAAGGTAAGGGTGGTGTCGGAAAGTCCTTTATTTCAGCCATCCTCGTTCAGTATTTTCGTGATCGAGCAGGCGCTGTCAAGCCATTCGACACGGATCCGGTTAATGACACCCTGTCGCAGTACAAGGGGTTCGAAGCCAAGCGGGTCAATATTCTTAACGACGACACCAACAATATCGACGCCCGAGTATTTGACACTCTAATGGACGACCTGTTTTCGACCGAAAACGTGTGTGTGGTAGACAATGGAGCATCGACCTTCGTCCCGCTTATGGCATACCTAGTCGAGAACAAGGCGATTGAAGTTCTGCAGTCGGCCGGCAAGGTGGTATACGTGCATTCCGTGATAACGGGCGGCCAGGCCTTCGACGATACCCTGCAAGGGCTGTCGCTCATGCTAGAAAGCCAGAACGCACCCGTTGTCGTCTGGCTCAACGAGTTCTACGGCCAGGTTTCACGGGACGGCAAGACGTTCGCTGACTCTGCCTTGTATAGGGACTATGCGGAGCGCATTCGCGGAGTCGTCCGGGTCGAGAAGGGCAACGCGGACACCTTCGGCAAGGACATGGAAATGCTGGGCAACAACAAGCTCACCTTTGATGAGGCGATGCACTCACCGCTGTTCGGCATCATGCCCCGCCAGCGTCTGAAAATGGTCCGGGAGGCACTCTATGGCCAGCTCGATGAAATCGGGTTCTGATATGAAGAACCAGGGCCAGTTGCCGCTCGCCAGCAAAAAACAGGAACCACAACTCGGCCAGGTCGGTGGCAAGGTGGACGCCGCCAAACGCCAGGCCGACAAGATCGAGGATCTGTGTGCCGAGATCTACCGGCTCACCGGGCATAAGGTGACCAGGGACGATCCGATTCTACTCGCCGCCCTCTTCCAGTCCGAGCTGATCAACAAGGCCGGCGAAAACGCCGCCTCACTGTTTCAAGATACCGTCGCCAAATCGGTCGCCCAGCTGGCCGAGGTGGTGAAAGAGGAGCGCGAACAGGCGGCCAGCCTCGACAAGTCGGTGGCGAACGCCTTCCAGCATATTGCTGACGGCGCAAAAAAAATGGGCGAGCAGGAGCTGACCGGCATCCAGGGCAAGTTTGCACGGATGGCGAGCGATACCCTCGACCAGGTGCGGCGCGAAGCTTCCGCCAGGGCACCTGGGGGCCTGTGGTGGAAAGCGTCGGCCGTCTTTCTGGTGGGCGCGCTTGCCGGTCTCGCCGGCGGTTTCACCGTCGGCAAGAGCCTTGCGCCCAAGCTGTCCGACGACCAGGTCAGGCTGATGCACAATGGCATGCTACTCGATGGCACCTGGTCAAAGTTGCCGAAGCCGGCCCGGGAGCTGTTTGGAGTTGCGCCGAAAGGGACTGACGTGCCGACCGGACAAGCAAAGACGGGCAAGTAATGGCCGCCTCCGTGGTCGACCTGCTTGCCAGGCGTCGCGTCTTCTGCCGGTTTCTCGCCTCGGCGTCGGCCGCAGCAGCCAGGGCACTTGCGGACGGCCACACCGTCGCCGTCTGGGATGGCGAAAAGCTGTACAGGCTGTACCCCGATGGCCGCCGCGAATCCATTCACCAGGATGTCGATGATGAAGCCCCCGAAAGGCCCTGAAGGAACAGTGCCCCCAGTCATGGCGGTCATTGCAGGTCTCCATGGTGCCGGCAAGACCACTCTGCTCGAGCAGCTGCTGGTGGAGGGAGATTTTCCGGCGCAGGTGGTAGTGGATGGCCTCGATGGGATGGAGGCGCTTGACGCCTCCATGACGCGCTCCATCGCCCTGAACCAGTCAATAGCGGTCGAGACGAGCCTCGATCATGCCGGCGTCGTCCAATGGATGATCAAGGCGGCCGAGCGCGGCTTTGCGGTGGAACTGGTCGTGGTAGGTGTCGATAACGATCAGCTCCTACTCGATCGACATGCCCGCCGCCAGGACAAGCGCAAGCTGATCGACGCGGTGCGGCGGATGTCGTCAGCGGTCGACAACGCCCGCCGTGTCGTCGCGATCGACAACAGCACCGGAACCCCGTTCGTGGCGGCGACGATCGAGGCCGGCGAGGTGAAGATTCTCGACGCCAGGCCGACGTGGGTGGCACAGCGCATCCTTGCGCCGCGCCTGGCGCGCATTGCTTCGTTCAAGGCTGTGCGGACAATGTACCAGGCGATCGCCGCCAATGCGTCGATCAGTCCGATACTGCAAGTCAGTGGTGCCGGTGCCGCTATCTCCGTTGGCAAGGTGGTTGCCGTCAGCGAGTTTCACGTCCTGCAGCAGATCGGCGAGGCACTTCACATTATTCATGATGTCAGCCTGCTAGCAACCGGTGGCGCGGGCTTGGCGCTCAACGCGGTTGCCACCATCATGTACAGCCTCCCGGAACATGCTGGCGCCGAGCGAGGCCTCTGCCAGCATCAAGACCAGTCGCAGGAACGTTAGCCTGGTCGGAGTCGTGCAGCGCGAGCGACGTTATGGTCTCCGAAGACGCCTTTTCTCGGGGTCGTCCTACTTTCGCGCGCGAAAGTCTGGACACCGGTCAATAACCGATCACGTGCCGTTGGGCAACAGCACGCATCGGATGGCCTACGGTTTCTAGATCTACTGGCATACCTCGCACTCGTCATCCGGATCCTGCCGAATCGGGCAGACTTGAAGGGTAGCGGAATCGTCAACCCTGACGTCGGTATGCCCCGCAGCTGCTCCGAGCCACTTAAATAGTACCTCTTGGTGGTCGAAAGATTGAGCGCCAATGTCCAGCTCTTTCTGCTTTCTCGCGATCATCTCGCCCCATATCGTGGCAAGCTTGCGCAAGTCGGGTCCCAGAACGTAATCAACCGGAGGATGTACGCGGCGGCAGTCGTTGATGGCTTTTTCCAGACGTGCAATTGTGATGATAGTCATATTTATCTCCGACAAGAAATAACTTCAGCCCACAATTGAACGTGGGCTGCTCCGTTTAGACGGCGAGACCACGCTCAACGCGAACGTTCGTGCAACGTTCAGCAATGTGGTGACGCAGGTTTTCGACCAGCAGTTCTCCGCCGCTACGCTCCACCGTGCCATGCATCCCACGCACGATCCGCATCACGTCCGATTCCAAAGACTGAGCGACGCTATCCGAAAAACCCTTGATGAACGCTTTGGGATTTTCGATATCCCCTGACTCGATCAGTTCAAATGCGACAGTCTCGTGGTCCGCATAACCGAGGGCATCGAGCAGCTTGGCGTAGGCATGCCCGATTAAGTAGGAGCCGGACTGGCGCGCCTTGATCAACTGGGCAAAATTCTGTGCAATTCTTTCCACACACAGAAAGCCACGCTTGGCAGTGACCAGTACGTACAGTCCGTGGGAGAAGTAAACCGCCAGGGCAAATTCAAGTCGCTGCTGTGGCAGGACTTCTTTTGCGAGTCTCCAATGCAACCCGCGACCATCCATATCCACGCCAAGGGACAATGTTTCCCGGCTGGCCGTCCTGAGTTGTTGTCCTACGCTGTGCTCAATAGTGTGCATGATTTCGATCCTCTCCTAAACTGGGCGTCAATCTCGACGCCCCTTCAATATTCGTTAACGCAGTCTTTTTGTGCGCAATGAAAATTTAACCGTGAAATTCGTCTTCAAAATATTCGTCGGGAAAGTCGCAACCAGCTGGGCAGCATCCCATCTGAATTCCGTGGCAGCAGTAACCATCGTTGGAGTTGTCGATGGCTACCTGCTCACATTGCTGAGCCGTCTGATAATCAAATTCATCAATTGCGATCGTCAAAGCATCTGGCAGCTCATGGTAGGGAAGCAATTCCATCGCCCGGTCAATGTCAGCGCTTAGTCGACGGATAAACTCGTCGTGGGATAAGCCGCATCCTTGACGGTTAGCATGTGCAGACTTCTCGCAGAGCATGCGCCACTGGGCCTTGTCCAGACCCTTTGCGTGGCGTTCCTGTCCCTGGCACCACCAAGAGGCCAGCATCAATTCGTCATCGAACAGCACCGGCATAGTGTGGATGCCGCGCGCCGCATCAGTCATTCCGTCGGCTTCGGCGAACCGAGCGACCCACTTCATAAGATCCGCTGCAGCTTGTAGGCCCAACAATTGCTCGATCCGTGCATTTGCCAGCATTACCCGAGTATCCAATCCACGCATAATCGCCTCCCTGAAAAGTCCACCACTTTCACTCAACCCATGTAAGTATTATAGGCGGCTTGCTATTGACCGTCAATAGACAAAAGTATAACTAACGCAGATTTACCACAAATATATCGTGTTGAAATAGCAACACTCGTCCAGCTGAGCACAAGCGGCCCGAAGGGCAAAATCTTTGTGGGTATTCGAAGCCGGCTGTGGCACTTGAAGTAAAACGTGCCGAAGTAGTGGGGCATGCTGGCGGCTCGACCCGCCTTCGCTTACAAAGTTTTAGCGGGCAGTCCGCCGCCTTCTTTTGTACCCGCACGCATCACGTCCACCATTAGCCCCATCCTAAAGACACGCCGTAAAAGCGTGCGTACTCGGCGTTGTCCGCGAGCCGGTACCGCCGAACCGCTCTCGGGTAAGCAGCTGAAGTTACTCTCTAGTGCCTAATCCCCGCCTCGGGCGCGACCGGAACGATGCCAGATGCTGCCGGACCACCTTGTCCCTTCCCTCTTTCGCAACCGCCCCCGTGCAGCGACACGTGTGTACGCTTGATTCCTGACCGGAACGCCGCCTCTACGGCTTCGGCCGTCGTGCCGCACGGCTGCGGGCGGCGCCCGTTCAGCAGGTCATAGCAAGCGCTGCAACCGTACGTCACTGGCGTGTCCGGCGCTTTCAGGCCCATGCCTTGCCGTCCATGAGGTAGTTGGTGTGGCAAAGCACGGTGGTGCCAGGGTCACGGTTGCAGATACCAGGCAGGCAGATCGTGCACGCCTGGTCGCGCGCGTCTTGGCGCGGTCCTCGCGGTCCTGCTTGGCTTTCTTGGCCTTGCGCTCGGCTACCACCAGTAGCACAGCACAGTCAGGCGAGCACACGCGCGCCATCGTGTTCGATGGCGTGAATCGTTCTTTGCATGTGGCGCAAGTTTTCGGGCGCGGCCCCTTGGCCGGTTTCGGCTCGGCGCGCTTTACCTGGACGCCGGCGTAATCAGCAGCGGGCGGGCATCGGAGGAATGCTGTGCGCTTGAGCGTCATGCGGCCGCCCGCATTGCGGTGATAACTTTCTTGGCGACCAGCGGCCCTACAGCATTCCCGAGCATATGAATGGCATCGGCGTGCTTCTCGGGCAGACAGTAGTCGTCAGGGAAGCCCATCGCGGCCCGACATTCCTGCTTCGAGAACATCCGCATGCGGTCGCCGTCAACGATGGCATGACGGTCTCGGGTCGTTATCGTGCCAACAGGCCGGCTGATCGAGCGCCCGCCCTTCTCGGCGCCGTAGTAACTGCTGATGAAGCGGTCGCCGTGCAGGCGACGGCCAGCGGCCACACGCGCCAAGGTATTAGGCGCGCGCCCTGGTTTTTCGATTGGCTGCCATTTGCCGGCGCCGAAATCGATAAAACTGCTGGCCGGCACATGCTCACCCTTCTCCAGGTTGAGCATGATCGGGTGCGCGGCGCGCGCGGCGACGATGAACAGGCGCTCGCGGTGCTGCGGCGTGTCGCAGTCGGCGGCGTCAACGATCATCGGGGTGAGGCAATAACCCAAGGCGCCCATGGCCGCGCACCATGCTGGGTACAACGTCCATTTTGTGAACTCGGGCACATTTTCAATGATGGCGAACGCCGGGCGGTGATACTCGGCGGCCGATACGACTGCCCAAGCGGTGGAGCGGCTGGCGTCGTGCTGCGGGTTGCCGTTGGCCTTGCCGCGCGCCTTGCTGTGGCCTTGGCAGCATGGGGACGCCAGCAGCAAGTCGTGCGCCGGCACGTCCTCCCAGCGGGTCTGGTGCAGGTCTTGGCACGCGTGCGCGGCTCCGGGGTGGTTCTGCGCATGGATGGCGACAGCGGCCGGCCAGTGGTTCGCGGCCCACACGACTTCGATGCCGGCCATGTGCGCGCCAGTGCTGAATCCGCCGGCGCCGGCGAAAAGGTCGATTGCTTTCATGCTGTTGCTCCAGTCAGGTGAGCGCCGGCGCGACGGAAGTCGGGCCAGATGGTGGCGGTGGTCATCTCAGTCTCCACAGAAGCATGCGATAGCCTCTTCTTCGTCGAACATATCGTCCTGGTCGCGAGCGTAATCCTGCATCTGCTGATAGCTGGGGCGGTCGCTGCGGAAACGCGCGCCGCTGGGCTTGGATGCCAGACCGATAGCCTCCTGTGCAGCCCACCAGATTGCCCTGGATGGCTTTTCCTTGATGAGCGTGAACACCTGGTTTGCGCCCTTTAGAAAGCAGAGGTCGCAATTTCCGTGCATCGTCACGCCGTTGTTGTTGTTGTGCAATTTCAGGTCGAACGGCTGTGCGCGCCAGAAATTCCCCACATCCTTTTTCGTCACGCCCGCGTCAGCCAACGGCAAGATCATCGTTTCCTTGACGGTTTCTGGCGATGGCCTTGCGCGGATTTTGGATACGCGGCGCTGCTCGTCGGCCCGAATGCCGACCATCTGGTCCCAGCCGTCGCCATCCTTCCAGCCCAGCGACTTGAGGTGCTTGTGCATGGCGCGAATCTTCAACTCAACCGTGCAAAAGCGCGTCACCGGGTTCGGCAGGTACTGGCGCTTTGCGATCAGCGCGGCGAATGGTTCGCCGTTGCGACTAGCTGTGTTGAAGTCGACCAGCGCATACCCGGCTTCGTCGGCGCGGTATTCGACCCAGCGGATCGGCACGTTCCAGGCGCTGCCGCAGTCGCGCACGAACTCCAGCGTTTCTTCCATCTCCTTGCCGGTGTTAGCGAAGCAGACTTCGACGCCCTCGGGCAGCTTCCCGTCATTCGCCTGCAACACGCGCCACAGCATGTACGCAGAGGTGCGCCCCCCCGAAAAGCTGATCGCGGTCAGACCGTCGATCTTGAATGGATCGATTGCTTTCATGCTGTTGCTCCAGTCAGGTGAGCGCCGACCCGGCGGAAGTCGCCCCAGGTGAAGGCGCAGGGGAACGAGTTTTCGTAGAGCCGGCTGTGCACGCGCGCGCCGACGAACTGCTTCAGGCCGTCGAGCGCCTGGTTGCTGATCGCCACAATCGGCTTGCCCTCGTTGAAGCGGCGGTTAATGATTTCGGTCAGCAGCAGGTCGGCGTCTTCGCTCCTGCGGATCGCGTCGATTTCCGTCTCGGAGCTTTTGCCGTCGCGGGTGCCGTAGGTCGATTGGACCTCGCTGATCATGCCGGCCGCGGTGAATTTGTACCCGCACGCATCACGTCCACCATTAGCCATCCTAAAGACGCGCCGTAAAAGTGTGCGTACTCGGCGGTGTCCGCGAGCCATTACCGCCGAACCGCTCTCGTTAAGCATCAGAAAGCTACTTTCTGATGCCTAACGCCCCGCCTCGGGCGTGATCGGAACGATGCCAGGTGCTGTCGGACCACCTTGTCCTTTTCTTCTTTTGCAGCCGCCTCGCGCGCGGTTGCATCGTCGTAGTCCGATACCCAAGCGAGCAGCTCACTCTCCGCCAATGTTGCGCAGATGGCGCGAAGCTGCGGAAACACCTGAACATTTCGTGCGAAGACTTCGGTGCAGTAGCGGGAAATACCTTGTCCATCTGTCCACGTACGCGTCTTCAGCCTGCCTTCGATATACACTTCGTCGCCCTTCGATATCCTGTTGCGCACCTGCTCAGCACACTCGCCCTCAAGTATGGCCAAGTGCCATTCCGTGTGCTGCCTTCTTTTGCCGGGAGCGTACTCATCGCCCTCATCAATGGTGGTCAGGGCCAAGCGGCACGCCAGCCTGCCACCAGGTGCGCCATTCCACCTCGGCTCTTTGCTCAGTCGCCCCTTCAACGTTACTGTATTGATCATTCCCATGACGAGACCTCGATTCTTTGGTTCGGGAATTAGATTTTCCGATGACTGATTTCCGAAAAATCCCCGCGACGCTACGTATTCCTAACCAGCCAACCGCTGGCTATTCCTTGAAGCGTAAATGCGCTGGTAGCGTGCCAAGACAGCCGCTTCCATTGCCAGCAGAGATTGGTATTCCGCTTGGCGATCCTCCCGCTTTTGCTTGTCCTCGGAATCGGCCGGGGGGCCACCGTATACCATCGCCATCTTTAGCCCTTCGATAGAGTTAATTCTCCAGTAACGAACAGAATTACATGAGTACATGACCGATCTCCTAAGCGAAAACATCCCGACACCGACGAATTCCAGCCCATCAAAATCACTAACCTGGAAACCATCTATTTACCGAACCCATGTAAGTATTATAGGCGGCTTGCTATTGACCGTCAATAGACAAAAGTATAACTAACGCAGATTTACCACAAATATATCGTGTTGAAATAGCAACACTCGTCCAGCTGAGCACAAGCGGCCCGAAGGGCAAAATCTTTGTGGGTATTCGAAGCCGGCTGTGGCACTTGAAGTAAAACGTGCCGAAGTAGTGGGGCATGCTGGCGGCTCGACCCGCCTTCGCTTACAAAGTTTTAGCGGGCAGTCCGCCGCCTTCTTTTGTACCCGCACGCATCACGTCCACCATTAGCCCCATCCTAAAGACACGCCGTAAAAGCGTGCGTACTCGGCGTTGTCCGCGAGCCGGTACCGCCGAACCGCTCTCGGGTAAGCAGCTGAAGTTACTCTCTAGTGCCTAATCCCCGCCTCGGGCGCGACCGGAACGATGCCAGATGCTGCCGGACCACCTTGTCCTTTTCTTCTTTTGCAGCCGCCTCCCGCGCCGTGGCTTCGTCGTAGTCCGATACCCAAGCGAGCAGCTCGCTCTCCGCCAATGTTGCGCATCTGGCGCGAAGCTGCGGAAACACCTGAACATTTTGGGCGAAGACTTCGGTGCAGTAGCGGGCAATACCTTGTCCATCTGTCCACGTACGCGTCTTCAGCCCGCCTTCGATATACACCTCGTCGCCCTTGGCCAGCCTGTCGCGCACCTGCTCGGCAAGCCGTCCTTCGAGTACCGCCCTGTGCCACTCGGTACACCGGCGCGCATTGCCGGTGGAGTTGTCATCCTCGAACGCGGTGGTAGCCAGCAAGAGGCGGCAAGCCAGCGCGCCGCTTGGCAGCGTCCCCCAGCTGGGCTCTTTCCCAAGCCTCCCCTTCAATGTGACCTTGTTTATCGTGCCCATGATCGCTCGCCGCTCGCCTGTCAGTGCATCCACTTGTTCAGGTGGTCGCGCAGTTGGGAAGCGGCCGCGATCCCGGCGCAGTCCAAAGTGCGCTCGTAGGTGTTGCGCGACGGCCTGAGAATGAAGCCGGCGCGGCGTAGCAGCGCCCGCAACGCCTTGTCGGGCTTGGCCGTGAACCGGAACGAGATCGTCTGGGCGCTCGCGTCCTCGCGGTAATGGTAGTCCTCCTGGTCGATGCTCACGTTTATCCGATCCATGGACTCCAGTTCGCGTGCCATGCGGCGCAGCACCACGATCTGCTGGTAATTGGTGCGCAGCTTGTACTCGGTGTGGAAGGCGCAACGGTTCTCGCTGTCGGGCTGCAGGAGGCGAGCCACTGTGGAGTCGGCATACCCGAGGCGTTTCAGGCCCTTGGCGTTTCGGTTGCGCACCAGCGTATTTAACTTGCGCATCCGCTCGCGCACCGCTTCCGGCTTGGCCAGCCTTGCGGCAATCAGATCGGCAGCATCCTGATGCGCGTCCAGTCTCGCCACGCCACCGCCCGGTATTGTCAAAACGTCAAATTGAGTTCGCATGATCGATCCTCTTTACTTTCGCGCGCGAAAGTGAGCGGCGGGTACGCCGCCGCTCACCTACATGGAATTGCCCGGCACGGTGCCGGGCCTCGGCACTACTCGGCCCGCATCGCTTCCGGCAACCACGCCACGTTGGCGAGGGCGCGTTCGGCTGCGTCCGCCGCCGCCGCCTTCTTCATCTTGTCCAAGGGGACTGCCGCCTCGGGCGAGACTGCCTGCGTTACCACGGCGACCATGCGCTCCTTGGAGACATGGCCGAAGTAGTCACTGGCCGTAGCCTTCCACCACTTCGACATGTCCAGCTTGAGGCCCTGGGCGAGCGTGACGAACTGGGGATTACCCCCTTCCCTCTGCTGGGTGGCGTCCAGCGTGCTCGCGACGCAGAACGCCATTAATTCCATCACCACGGCGGTGGGCTGGTTCACCAGCCATTCCAGCCAGCCGCACCCGATTTTGTCGTCTGGAAGGCGCGCCAGCAGCTGCTCGCGGCGCTCGTGGAACGCCTCGGCGGCGCGGCTCTTCTTCGCCACCTCGGCCAGCGTTGGCTTGGTGATGCTGATCTTCGCCAGCGTGCCATCCGAATAGACCGGCAGGACCTTGCGCATGAGGGTATAGGTCAGGTAGACCAGCGCGATGTCGCTCTGGTCCATCATCTCAGCTTGCAGGGCGGCCGTACGCTGGGACGTCAACTCATGCGTAAGCCGGTCGGAATGGATCGACTTGACGCGGCGCGGTGCCGAACCGGTGTCGGCGTCGTCGGCCAGCTTGACCATCTTGCTCTTGTCCGAAGGCCGGATGACGTCCCGCTTGACCTCGACGTTGCCGTAGTCGTCCAAGGTGACGACAGCCCCGGCCAGCGCCTTGTCGTCGGCGTTCGGGATCATGGCGCGGGTCTTGTAGATGGCGCGCTGCTCGGCGTCGAGCGCGCTGCGCTCATTGTCCAGACGGTCGTATTCGTCCGCGTCGTCTTCCTCGTCAAGCGCTTCCATGGCTTCGTCCAGCAGGCTGATTTTCTCGTCCAGTTCGGCCACACGCGCTTGCTGCTCATCTGTGAGTGCGCTCTGTTTGGTGCGTACGCTGCCGAAGGCAGACAGTTCTGAATGATCGGCGCGGGGCACGATTTCAACCCAGCCGAAGCCTTCCTTCACCAGCTTGGCGCGCTGTTTTTCCAGCTTCGCCAGCGCGAGCCGTTCCAACAGTGCGACGTCGGCGATGTAGCCGTCGTTCGCGTTGCTAAACAGGTCGCGGGTCACGACCCCTCCAGCTTTCTCGAACGCTTCCATGCCGACATAGCGTGCCAGCCGGTCGGAACGCACGTTGACCTGCTGCGCGGTCAGCAGACGGCGCAGGGCGCTGGAATGGCGGCTATGGTTCGGCAGGCTGTCCCACGCCTGTTCCTGGGCGGCGTGGTCGTCGGTGATCGCCAGCGCCTGCATTTGATCGTAGCTGGCTTGCTCGTTGCGATACAGGTCAAGCAGGCGCGGCGCGATGTTGGCCAGCTTGAGGCGCTTCTTGACCGTGAGCGGATCGAGCCGGAACAGGAGCGCGATATCGTCCACCGACTTGCCGCGCTTGGACAGTTCCATCATCGCGTCGTACACATCGGCTGGATGCATGTCCTCGCGGCCCGAGTTTTCCGCAAGGCTGATCGCGACGGCTTCGTCCTCGGTCACCAGCAGGTAGGGGATCGCGTAGTCATCCGGGAAAACGCCCTCGGCGATCAACTCGCCCAGCGAGATCAGGCGACGGCCACCGGCGACGATTTCGATGATGCCAGTCTCCTTGCCATCGACCACTTGCGTGAAGCCGACGAGGTTTTGCAGCAAGCCCTGCGCCGCGATCAGCGCCTTTAATTCGCTGATATCGGTGTTTTTCTTCCGGACGTTAAGTTTGCTGCGGACCATATCGCAGAGAGGTGCCGTTCGGATCGTCGAGTGCTGTGTCAGTTCTGCGATAGCCGAGGCGATGACATTCAGGTGCGGGACGCCATTGGCGAAAGGGGTGTGAATGGTTGCGAGTTGCATATACTGCTCCTAAAGTCTGACTGGTTGGTTTCACGGCCGCTGCGCGATCTGCTCATCCCGCTACGGCCCTGCTGTCGGTCCACTTGCTCCTTGCGGAGCGAAAGGCAGCACTTGGACCAAGGGTGCTGCCTTGCTGCTCTAGTCCAGCGCGGCGCGAATAATTCCTGCGTCCGGGTGCTGAAAAATGTAAAGGGAGAGGAGCTGGTACGCGATGCGGAATGTCGCGCTGCTTTCAACCATCGAAAGATGGCTATAGGCCGATGCGCAGGCGATGATCCCGGCCGTGTCGGCGCTAACCTCGTGCGCGAAGCCGTTTTCGCATGCCAGGTCAAATGTCCTGTAGGTACGTGGTGCCATGAAGAATGCACCATTGGACAACGTGTAGTAATTCCACTGGTCGCCCACATGGTCGTCGGTCATGCCACGCATCATCTCGTGGATCGTTCGTACCAAGACCGGGTGACGGTCGCCAGCGATTTCCGGTAGGCATTGCAGGCGCTCGCCCTGATGCTCGACCAGCGTTTTTGCAATAATCCCGATTGGTAGCCGTGTTTTCAGGTGCTCATTGACGATGGCATGCATGTTGGTTTCCTTAAGAAGTTGATCAGGTGAAAGGTTCGGAAATCGATCCTCTTGCTCGAACTCTCTCGCTCCCGCCTGGGCGGGCGGGGGGTGGGAAAGCCCTGCCCTCACGGGCAGGGTTGGGATGGGTGGGGTCCAAGGCAGCGAGGTAACGGGCCGCTGTATCTAGCCCGTTCCGTCGTTTATCCCCAAGCAAGCCCCCC
>NZ_WHJI01000349.1:0-271 GCF_011682155.1 Massilia sp. CCM 8734 | reverse complement strand
ATCCTTTTCCGTGGCGGAAAGCTTGGAAAGATCTGGAAGGGGGCGCAGTTTTGTCATGATCAGCATCATGGACCGATTTCAAGAAACGAACAACTCTGGCACGTGCTCGCTCAGGCTAAACAGTTACAAAAAATCTATCATTTTTTGTAACTGTTTAGCCCTGACCGTTGTAAACGCGCAATTGTAAACATTCCGATATCCGGGCATGATGCCGGTCATGGTAAAACTTGCCCCTCTTCCCGACCTCTCGACTCTCTCGCATCCCGAAAAA
>NZ_WHJI01000348.1:0-278 GCF_011682155.1 Massilia sp. CCM 8734 | reverse complement strand
GTTTCGCCTGCAACACCAAGCTCCTTGCGATGGCCGAGCCGACCAGACTTCGCGCCATCGACCGGTGGGTGGCTGCGCAATCGCAGGACCTGGTGCCCAATGCGGTGCGTCTGTTCGATGAATTTACATACAAGGCGCGTTCGTGGCCGAGGGCCTGGCGCGTGCTGCTCAAGGCCGAGGTCATGGCGCTTGGCGAGAACACGCGCTTCATCGTGACCTCGCTGCCAGGACTCGATGCCGACATGTTGTACGAGGATATTTATTGCGCGCGCGGTCAG
>NZ_WHJI01000347.1:0-279 GCF_011682155.1 Massilia sp. CCM 8734 | reverse complement strand
ACGTAGAGCGGCGAGGTGCCGATGTCCCCGTAGATGATGCCCAGGGCAATGAGTAAGCCGGCCGTCGAAATGGCGGTGTGCGGGTGTTTAGCGTCCATGAGGAAGGGGAGCTGGGTAGAAAGGGGCGGTTTTTTGCAAACGGGGCCGAAGGTAACGGATGACATCGACTTACCGCATGAAGAAACCCGGACCAGGCCACTGCTCCGGACCGGGAAGTCCGGCAAACCAGGGAGTAGAGACTCAGTACCCGCAGCGGTACGCCGCCCCTACTCCGTTTCC
>NZ_WHJI01000346.1:0-279 GCF_011682155.1 Massilia sp. CCM 8734 | reverse complement strand
GCTATTCTAAAACTGACTGAATTAAACAGTGTCTATAAAACTCTTTTCCGTTTTATTAAAAACTAAAATACCAATAACGAATACTGCAATTGTAACCACAAAAGTATATAGTAATCCTGAAAGGGAAATCTCTCCAACATTTAAAAGCATATAACGGGAGGTCTCAATAATATAAGCTAATGGGTTGTATTGCACAATCCAGCCATAAGCAGGCAGTTTTTGTTTAATTAACTCCATCGGATACATTACTGCTGACAGATACATTAGTAATTGTATTCC
>NZ_WHJI01000345.1:0-279 GCF_011682155.1 Massilia sp. CCM 8734 | reverse complement strand
CGAACAAAATCGTAAGCTACATTTATGGATTTATTATCTAAAAGGACGCCTTGTAAACGACCATAGGGACAGGCGATAATACAAACCTGCTCCCGAAACCACACAAAAACAAAATAAAAAACAGCTGTAAAAATAAGCAGTGCCATAAAATTACTAGCCTGTTCAACTGGCCCTTGTTTGATCATTAGGAATAATGTGTCACTTCCGACGAGATAAGCCAGAAAGACATTTGCGATTCCGAAAGAAATTAAAAAAAATACAAACCATTTTAATACTCTT
>NZ_WHJI01000344.1:0-280 GCF_011682155.1 Massilia sp. CCM 8734 | reverse complement strand
TTTAAAATATACCGTAAATCGAATGTCTTTCGTTTTATCGTACAGATTTATTAAATCAGTGGATACCGAATACGGATAACTCGAATAAACAGGTATGGCCAGAATTGCGGCAGTTTGTCCGGTCTCGGTTTTTTCAAAACGGATTCTGAAGATAATTTCGCTGGAATCATCCTTATCCCATTCTTTTTCTAAAGCACTTAAAGTGTTTTCTAGTTTATATCTGCTGTCTGCTAATGCCAGGTTGGCACTAAGAATAGCATTTTTATAATCAGCAGTTTCA
>NZ_WHJI01000343.1:0-280 GCF_011682155.1 Massilia sp. CCM 8734 | reverse complement strand
AAGTGTCTCCGGAGAAAATTGCATGGTCTTTTCCGTTTTCGTCGATCAGTAAATAGGTGGTGCTTTCCATCGTATGTCCAGGAGTGTGCAAGGCTTTAATCGTAATTTTTCCGATTTTAAATTCTTGTCCGTCTTTCGCGGAAATACAGTCAAATTCGCAGGCCGCATTGGGTCCGTAAACAATTGGGGCCTGAGTTTCTTTGCTTAAATCGATATGTCCGGAAACAAAATCAGCGTGGAAATGTGTTTCAAAAATATATTTCAATTGTACCTCGTCACG
>NZ_WHJI01000342.1:0-280 GCF_011682155.1 Massilia sp. CCM 8734 | reverse complement strand
GGCTAAAACAGTCAGGATGTTGGCTTAGAAGCAGCCATCATTTAAAGAAAGCGTAATAGCTCACTGATCGAGTCGTCCTGCGCGGAAGATGTAACGGGGCTAAGCCAGTCACCGAAGCTGCGGATATGTTTTTCGGTACTTGTACCTTAATCCATATGGTAGGAGAGCGTTCTGTAAGCCTGCGAAGGTGTCTTGTAAAGGATGCTGGAGGTATCAGAAGTGCGAATGCTGACATGAGTAGCGATAATGGGAGTGAAAAGCTCCCACGCCGTAAGCCCAA
>NZ_WHJI01000341.1:0-281 GCF_011682155.1 Massilia sp. CCM 8734 | reverse complement strand
AACGAGCAAATCAGTAAAGCCTGGGGTGGACAGGTGATGGACGATTATTTGTCTGCCATTGATGATGTTGCCAAAGAAAGCTATGTTGACAAAAGCCGTTTAGGTTGTGTCGGGGCGAGTTACGGAGGATATTCTGTGTTTTATTTAGCCGGAATTCACAACAAACGTTTCAAGACTTTTATCGCGCATGATGGTGTTTTCAATACACAAAGTATGTTCGGAACGACAGAAGAAGTTTTCTTTAACAACTGGGATTTCGGTGGTGCTTACTGGGAAAAAGA
>NZ_WHJI01000340.1:0-281 GCF_011682155.1 Massilia sp. CCM 8734 | reverse complement strand
CTGTTCTTAAGTTCTGTAAGTCTTCAATATTAGTGCTGTTTAAATGTCCTAATTTATATTCCATAGTAATAGCAAGAGTAAAATCTAATACGGCTTGCTGTTTCTTATCTTTAAGAACACTAAAGTCTGAGTCAAAATCAAATAGAATCTCTAGAGGTTTGAATATAACTTTGAAATGTTCTAGAAAAAAAACAAGATTTCGAAAGTTATTATTGTTAGCTTGTAAAACTTTAATAATTTTTTCGTCATTACTATTCAGAAAACGGAAATAAACACTTTCA
>NZ_WHJI01000033.1:0-88049 GCF_011682155.1 Massilia sp. CCM 8734 | reverse complement strand
AAAATGAGATTAGCCATGATTCCGCCGCCGTAAACGATCAGATTTCCTCCGATATCACGAAAAAG
This sequence comes from Massilia sp. CCM 8734, assembly GCF_011682155.1. Taxonomy (NCBI): domain Bacteria; kingdom Pseudomonadati; phylum Pseudomonadota; class Betaproteobacteria; order Burkholderiales; family Oxalobacteraceae; genus Massilia; species Massilia sp. CCM 8734. The sequence goes on along the minus strand of NZ_WHJI01000033.1, from coordinate 87,984 downwards.
CGATGAAAAATTGTGCTCTCCTGATGTCGGCCAGTTCAGAAAAATCGTTTTGCAATTGGCTCACTTATACCGTCAATGAAGCTTGGATAAAAAAATACGTTTCAAAAGTAGTTTTCACTCAATGATTGATTTAGAGGTATTTATTGCAAAGTAAAGGAAGGAAGATGAAAGATTTTGTTTCTTATGAGCTTGAATCTATTTCTTTTTATAGACAGAATTTTTACTTAATAAAAATGGTGAAATGTGGGGAATATCTTGAAGCAATTTGTGAAGTTAAGCGAGTTGAGGCAGGGCAAAGTGGACCGCTTGAAGTTCTGGAATTCACCTCTGTGCAATTTAACGAATTATGTACTAGCGGAGAAATATACTTAAAGCCGATAGGTAAAGTGATTTTTGCATTTCACGAATGCCGCTGCTTGGTAGGTGTTAATTTATCGTAACTGTTCAGCCTGAATGACCAAAGCAATCAGCGGTTGTAAACTATGTGCAATTGCCGCATCATGTTGTCATGCCACCGAAACCGCCTCGTCCCGACCTCACGCACCTGTCCGATGCGGATAGGGACCAGCTCATCGACGCCTTGTTTGCGCGCCTGGACGCGGTCGAAGCGAAACTGGGCATGACCAGCGAGAATTCGGGCAGACCGCCATCGTCGGATGGCCTGGCGAAAAAGCCCAAGACTAGCTCGTTGCGCGGCAAGTCTGGCAAGACGGTTGGAGGCCAACCTGGCCATAAAGGCAGCACGCTCAAGAGGGTGGCCGAGCCCACCGGAACGGAGGATCATCCGCCGCCGTCGCACTGCGACCGCTGTCACAGTGCGTTGCCCCTGGAGCAGGCAAAAATGCTGGACAGCCGTCAGGTATTCGATGTGCCGGCGATGAGCTTCGAGGTGATCGAACACCGCGTCTACACGGTCGTATGCTCCTGCGGCCAGCGGCACGACAGCGCTTTTCCCGCCGCAGTCAGCGAAGTGGCGCAATACGGTCCGAATGTGCGCGCACTGGGCGTGCATCTGACCCAAGGACAGATGCTGCCATATGCCCGCGCCGCCGAGTTGATTTGCGAGATGACGGGCTTGTCGGTGCCGCCGGCAACGCTGCACGCATGGGTTGGCGATGCCAGCGTGGCTTTGCAGGACACAGCCGACCTGATCGTACGGCAGTTGCACCACGCGCCAGTGCGGTGCGCCGACGAATCCGGCCTGCGTGTGGACGGCAAGCTGTACTGGATGCATGTGGCGGCCACTGCGGATCTCACCTGGTACGGCATGCACGCAAAGCGCGGCCTGGAGGCGATCGTCGCGCATGGCATGCTGCCCAAACGCCTCGGCGTCCTGGTGCACTACTGCTGGGCTCCCTACTGGAAACTCGACGATGGCCTGTACGCCTTGTGCAATGCTCATCTCCTTCGAGAACTGGTTTATGCGCAAGAGGTGACCGGCCAGGACTGGCCGGCCGCCATGACGGAATTGCTGCTCAACGCTCATAGACTGAGCGCGGCGGCGCGCCAGCAAGGCCGGCCATTTGACGCCGATGCCATCGCCGCCTTCACCACCGTCTACAACGATATCGTGCGCGCAGGCGAACAATTGAACCCTCTCAAACTCAAGCCCGACGGAAAACGTGGTCGCTGCAAACAGTCCGATGCCCACAATTTGCTGCGCCGCTTCCGACTGCACGCCGACGCCATCTTGCGCTTCATCGCCGACCCCACCGTCCCGTTCTCCAACAATATTGCTGAACGGGCCGTGCGCATGCCCAAGGTCAAACAGAAAATATCGGGCTGCTTCCGCACCGTTACCGGCGCCGACAACTTCTGCGCCATCCGGTCCTGCCTCGACACGCTACGCAAGCAGGGACACAGCATGTTGGAAGTGCTGCGTTGGGCATTTGCTGGCGATCCGATCATGCCAGCTGCGTAGCGGCCGAAAAGTTAACAATCGCATTCAATACCATGGCCAAACCGAAGCGCAAACTGACCTCCGCCCAGAAAAGGGAGAAGGCGCAGTTCATGACAATCTTCATCAACGGAAAACAAAAACGGGTGCGTCGTCCGGTCCTGATCGACGGCCTGGATCCCGATGAGTTCATTTTGCGAAATGCCGATTCGATCGCGCTGCATCAAGACGGGCTGTGGGAATGCATAGCGGCGGCCGAACAAGGCGACATCGCTTTCACCGATGCGAATGACGCGGATTGCTTTGGTCATTCAGGCTGAATAGTTACAATTTATATAATTAATGTCGAAATCCGGTAGGGATTTCTGATATTTAAGGAATCGCTTATATGGACGTTCCTTCGACTGCAAGCTTTAGCAGGGCGTTGAAAAAGTGGCCCAGTCCTTCGGGTTTTGTCGCCCGAAGCACCAATTTTTCGGGCTGGAACCCGCATCCTGCCTTGGAACTGGTTTTTAGCCGCTTTTTAGGCTGTTTTTTGGTACTTTTCAGCGCTTCCCGCCCCTCCGGACGGATTTATCCCACCACAGCCGACAAACGCCAGCCAAAGATGGTCGCCATGCGAGTCAGGTTGTACGCAGCGAAGGTGAACGTGGTCTGCGCGCGCACCTTGGCCAAGCCGACGAAGCGCGCCTTGCGCAGCCCGCCGATGGTCTTGCTCCAGCCGAAGATCTCCTCGACCAGCTTTCGTTTCTTAATACTGACCGTGTAGCCAGCGTGGCGCGTGGTTCGCCCATCGATGGCGCTGTGCTTTTTCTGGGCCACATGCGGGGTCACGCCTTCCTCGCGCAACTGCTTGACGAATTCGGCCGCGTCGTAGCCCTTGTCGGCACCCAGCGTCGCGTCGGCTTTTTGGATACTGCGTTTGGCCATGATGAGCGCCGCGTCGCGTTCGGCTGTGCCGCTCGCCAGCGTGGTGGTGGCATCGACCACCAGGCCGTTGCGATTCTCCATCAGCGCGTGGCCCAGGTAGCACAGCCTGGACTTGTCGCCGTCGCCCTTTTTGTATAGGCGCGCGTCCGGATCGGTCGTCGATTGGTGCGTCTCGTTGGAACGTTTTCGCCCTTGAAGTCAACCGTGGCGTTGCGCCCTTCATCGCTCGGCGGTGGCCCGCTGCCATCCTTTTTGGTGAAGCTCTTGACCGAAGCCCACGCCTCGATCATGCTGCCATCGACAGTGAAATGCTCGTCCGAAATCAGGCTTTGCCATTCAGCGATGCGCAGCACTTGGGCGAAGAAACGCTGCGTCATTGCCTCGCTGAACAAGCGCTCGCGGTTGGCGCTAAAGGTCGAGTGGTTCCACACGGGCTCGTCAAGGTTCATGCCCACGAACCAGCGATACAACAGGTTGTATTCGATGTGCTGCACCAGTTGACGCTCAGAGCGGCTCGAAAATAGCGTCTGGATCAGGCTGGCCCGCAGTAGGCGCTCGGGAGCGATGGACGGACGGCCGCGTCGCGAATACAGGGCCTGGAAATCATCATTCATGTTGGCGAGGATGCCGTCGACCAGCACCCGCAACTTGCGCAATGGATGTGCATCGGGAATGCGTTCCTCCAGCGTGCGGTAGCTGTACAAGGAGTGCTGGGTGACGTCGGTTTTACGCATGGTTACGGCGGTAAAGTGAGGTTGATTGAACAACGTTTACTGACGCTGGGCGGTTGACGGGATCGGCGATTAAATCAACACCCTGTTAGGGAAGTGCTGATCTAATCGATTTCTGACGCAGTTCAGCCGTAAATCACGGAGAGTGGCAGGCAATCCACCCAACTTAACGAATTGTGCAATTAGATGATTTATATTCAATGATTCAATAAAAACACTTGACATCGGAGTAAAGGCGCGCCCGCCAGTGTGGATTTTTGACACTCACTGCGCGCCATGTCCGTTCTTTCCATACTGTTTCAAGATCTTTCCGCCCGTCTATGCTCCTCCGAATTCCTCAGCAATGCCCGTCATCCCGATCATCCGGCTGCGTTCTCGCGCTGCCGAAAGCTGCCGCTACCGGCCTTGGTCGCCATCATGTTGACCGGCATGCGCATGAGCGTTCAGTCCGAACTGGACACCTTCTTCGCCCATCTGGCTCAGCAGGCTCAGCTGATGCACAAGGTGTCCGAGCAAGCCTTCGCCAAAGCACGCGCAAAGCTATCCCTGAGCGCCATTCCACTGCTCAACGACTGGCTCATCACGCGCGCAGAGCGGGACGGTTTCGTGCCGCGCTGGTGCGACCTGCGCTTGGTCGCAGCCGACGCCTCGACCGTGCGCTTCGGACTGCGCGCTAGCCATGTCAAACGCGCCGCTCTTGCGGACCAAATCTTGTTCGGCTTATTTCTGCCCGGTCCCGACCTGATGCTCGCCGCCTCCTTGCACAGCGCTGGCGAACGCGGCGAACGGCAGTTCCTGGTCGAACATCTCGACCGCTTGCCCCCGACCGACCTGCTGCTACTCGACCGCGGCTATCCCTGCCGTTGGCTGGTGGCCTTGTTGAATCATCGCGCCATCAAATTTTGCATGCGCGTCGATCAGTCCGAGGCTGGCTTTGGCTGCGTGCGCGAGTTCGTCGTTTCGGGCGAGAGCGAGCGGATCGTCATGCTGCGCGCGCCGGACAAGCAGGACGCTCTCGACTACGAGTGCCCACGCAAGCCGCAGCGCGTGCGCCTGGTCCGCCACGTCGCCCCGAACGGCGAGCAGCGCGTCCTGATGACCAATCTGTTCGATGAAAAGCTCTATCCGGCGAGCAGCTTCGGCGAACTCTACCATCAGCGCTGAAGCATTGAAGAAGCGTTCAAACGGCTCAAGCACCGCCTCAATCTGGAACACGTCACCGGCTTATCGCAGCAGGCAGTAGTCCAGGATGTCGCAGCCAAGATCGTTTGCGACAACTTGAAGGCGCTGACCGCTTGTACCGCTCTGCCGATGCCAAATTGCCCGATAGCGAGCGTATCAATCATGCCTACGCCCACACCGCTCTCAAGCCGTTACTGCCTATCCTTCTACTCGGTGGGAAGGTCAGCAGAAAAGTCGGCAAGATGCTACTCACCCTGCTGGACCTGATCTCCGGACGGACGTATCGCCATAGGGAAAACGTATCAAAACCGCGCAAACAAGGCCGAAAACCGCATAAATCTAATACCCAGAAAAATTGTTGAACGCCCTAAGTTGGGTGGATTGGCCCGCGAAGGGGCGCCAATCCGATGCGTGGCATTTCTTCGTTGACGATCCCGCTAACTGTTCCCTCGAGCACGAGAGGGCGGCGGCAATTTGACGGTCGATGCGCTCGACGGTCATATCTGGACCGAGGACGAGAGCGTCGAGTACGCCTACGATTACAATAATTTGTTATAGAAGCGAAAATCGCTGCTGGCGATTCGCTTTCCGCGATTAAGCATCGGCGATTTCGTCAGCCAGATCCAGACCGCTTCCGATGCGTATTGCGCCTGTTTTCCCGCCGAAGCGGATGCGTTGAAACGCGATGTGGAAAAATTGATTCATCGATTTCACCAATGACAAACCTCCGCTAAGACCCGTTTCCCACTGAAAGAACACCCATGCCTGTCAACGCCCTCGACTTGCCGTCCGAAACGCCGATTGAACTGTTCGCCATGTACGATGTCCGCCTCCAGGGCAGCAATCCGGAGTGGGACGCGTGGTGCGACGACGGCGAGGCGCATGCGCTCTTTCTTCTGGACGCGTTCTCCGATGCCGACTGGGACGCCTTGTTCGCTACCCTCCCTGCACGCGACGCGCACTGGCTGCAAGCCTGTGCCAAGATACTTTTCCAGGCCAGCGACGTGAAACGGGCCGACCACATGCTGACGCTATTGAGCCGGAACGCCGATCCCGATGTCGCCTGCGAGGCGCGGGAGAGCCTTGGCTACCTGCACCAGTGCGCCCCGCAGGCGCGCACTGACGGCGCATAGCCCTGCGCCTGGCCGCCAACCGCAAAAGAGGGCGCGCATCATGCTGATACCGGATGCGGCACGGCGCAGCGCCCACCTCCCGGCGCTGCCCGCCTGCGCGTCCCGTGCACGCGGCGCAGGACGACCGCTCGTTCAGAAACCTTCCACTGCGCTGGTGGTATGAAAAACCCGCGGCGGCGCGCTGAAAAAGCCACTCACCAGCCGGCGCCATTCCTGGAAATCCTCGCTCTCGCGGAAATGCACCATATGATCGTCGATGGTTTCCCACTCCACGAACAGCACGTAGCTGCCCGGCTCCTCGACCGAACGCTCCATGCGCATGCCATGGCACCCTTTGGCGCGTTTGAACAAGGCGATGGATTGCTGCACGCCTGCTTCAAACTGCTGCTCCGTTCCCGCAACGACCTTCAACTCCGCGACTTCCCTGAACATGGTTTCTCCTGATGTTACCGGCGCATGCCGGCGTGCCGCTATTTTATCGGCTCACGCGTATTCGCGCCTGCTGCTAAGATAAACCACCATTGGAGGAACCATGACACAGCAGATCGGCTATGCAGCACAAGAATCCTGGATCAAAGCCTGGTGCTTCGCGGCCCAGGTACACGGCCAGCAAAAATTTCCGGGGTCCGACATGCCCTATCTCGTGCATCTGGGGATGGTGAGCATGGAGGTCCTGGCCGCCCATGCGCAGGAGCCGATCGACGGCATCGACACCGCCATGCAGTGCGCCATCCTGCACGACGCGATGGAAGACCAGGACGTCCCGCACGCCACCCTGTTCGCCGAATTCGGGCTGGCCGTGGCCGATGGCGTGGCCGCCTTGTCGAAGTCGCCCGACCTGCCCAAAGCCGAGGCCATGGCCGACAGCCTGGCCAGGATCCGGCAGCAGCCAAGCGCCGTCTGGTGCGTCAAGCTGGCCGACCGCATCAGCAACCTGCAAGCGCCGCCGCACTACTGGCCGCCGGAAAAAATCAGCGCCTACCGCGCCGAAGCTGGCGTCATTCTCGCCGCGCTCGGCCAGGCACATGGCTACCTGGCGCAACGGCTGGTAGCCAAGATCGCCGCTTACCCGTCCTGAGGCCGGCAACGGCGATCTATTTGCGCTCGCTCAGAAAATCCTCCAGCAGCGCCTTGATCTCGTCGCGCTGCATGCCGCCCGACGCGAGGATCGCTTGCAGGTCTTGTTTCGCCAGTGGTGCCGTGCGGGATGCGCGCTTGAGTTCATCGGCGTCCATCACCGACGCGGTCAGCGGGTCGATCATGGTCGGATCGTCGAGCTCCTTCAGGACCAGCGGCGTACGGTCGATGTTCACATACACCTTGTAGCGCTCGAAGCCCTCGGAAAAGCCCTCGTCGAAGTAGAGCGTGGTGCCTTTCGGGAGCAGGTGCATCTGCTTGCCCATGCCGTTCGCTGTCAGCAGCATGGGCGCTTCCAGCACGTGGACCTTCTTGCTCGCATACTGGTCATGCAACAGCAATGCCACCGCCACGAGCAGCACGCCGGACACGGCGCCGAGCGTATACGCGGCGGTGTGCGTCATGCTGCCGTCGCTATGCATCGCGGCGCCCGTTGTTGAGGTTATCGGCCAGCATATTGCAGAACAGCGCACCCTGTTCGATGGCGTCGTCGAGCGCCACATGCGTGTGGGGCAGGGGATCGAACCAGTGCTTGGGCATATTGCGCTTGGTGCTGTCGCGGTAAGGGCGCTTGAGGACCGCCATGGCGTACGACTTGATGTCGAGCGCCGAGTGGCTGAACGGGCTTTCGCCGGTAAAGCGGATCAGGTACCAGTACACGAACAAAAAATCGAAGCCGGCAGGGAAGGCCACGAACACTGGTTTTCCCGGCAGCGACTTGACCCACGTCAGGTAGCGCTGCATGGCCGCTTGCGGCGTTTCCAGCTGCGTGCGGCAGGCGGCCCAGGCCTCGGGCTGGGTCAGCCACCAGGCGGCGGTGGCGGGATGCGGCGCCGCCTCCGGCAGACAGTCCAGGTTGGCGCTAAAGGTCGAGATGCAGGTTTTGTCGGCCAGGTAGGCGGCCGATCCGATACTGAGCATCGAATGCGGGCCCGGAATCGGGCCATCGGTTTCGACGTCGGTGCTGATGTAGATTTCTTGTTTCATGTTGGTTTGCGGTCGAGGGTGGCTGGATCGGCCGGTAGAATGCGATCGAGGCCGGCGCCTCGATCGCTACCCGCAAGCTCACTTGCCGCGCCGGCACCACGCTTTCCTGTGCCGGCGCGGCGCCGTCGTCACGGCAAGGTAATGGTCAGGTTGGCGGCGCGCGGCGCCAGCTTGACCACGTCGTTGTACGCGCTCATGCGTTCATCGGTGCTCTTGTTGAGCGAGGTGCGCAGGCCGATGTAGCCGAGAATGCAGATCAGCCCGAACACCGAGCACAGCACCCACAGCGGCAGGTCGCTGCGCAGCTTGTGCACGATCTGGTCGGGACGGTCGGCGTGCGGCGCGAAGCCGCCGCGGCGGCCCTTCATGTTGGCGATTTCGTCCCCCAGGCGCGCGGTCAGGTAGTTCAGCTTTTCCGACCCTTCCAGGATGTAGCGGCCCTGGAAGCCCAGCAGCAGGCACATATGGAACACTTCCAGCGCCTGCAAATGGGTGCTGCCGCGCGTGCGCAGCGATTCGAGGCGGTGATAGAAATTCTCGCCGGCCAGCTGGTCGCCGAACAGCACCAGTTGCAGCGGGCGCCGTTCCCATTCGTCGCGGATCGAAAAGTTCGAGCGCAGGATGATTTCGTCGACCGCCGCGCAGAACGCGTACTTGGAGGCGTCGATGTCGTCGGCCGAGGCGCCTTGCTTCTTGGCGCCGCGCGTGAAGTCTTCGAGGAACTGGGTGGTCTTGCGCTGGAAATCGGCGTTGTTCTGCGGGCCGCTGCCGTTCTTGAGCATGAACAGCGCGTAAAAGCCTTCGTACATCAGGTCGAGCAGCGTTTGCGGGGTCGCTCCCGCGGCGGGCGCAACAGGCCCGCCGGCCATCAGGGAGGGTGCGGTGGTAGTCATCTGGGCAATTCCTTGGGTCAGGAGGTTACGGCAATCAGTTCCAGGGACAGCTCGCGCAGGCCTTCAGGAACATAAATCGAAATCGACTGCGCCTGCATCATGCGTTCGTACATCTGGCCTTTGGCCTCGATGGTGAAGTAGACCGTGTCGGGGCGTACCGGCACCGCCGGCGGCACCTGCGGCGCGTGCTGCAGGCGCACGCCCGGCATGGCCGAGAGCACGAATTTCTCGACGTCGTCGGGCGCGCCGATCTTGAAGCGCAGCGGCACCACGTCGACCAGTTCGATGGCCGGCAGGTTGGCCGACACCGCCAGGAAAAACACCGTCTTGTCGTCGATCTTGCCGGACTCGAGCGAGCCCAGATAGTAGGACGGCTTGATGAGATCGAGCGCAATGGCGAAGTACTTCGACGAGATGACAGTGTCCAGCAGGTCGCGGATGATCATGTTCAGTTTCGCGAACGCCGGTCCCGGATCGGCATGCTGGTAAGGCGGCAGGTCGGCCAGGGTCCAGCTCTTCGAAAACGTCATCAGGGCGCCCGCCACGCCCAGCAGCGCTTCGTACAGGCGTTCCGGATGCAGCGCCGGGTGATGGAAGTAGTGTGTCAGCGAGGCATACGCACTACTGGCCGTGTGCAGCAGCCAGAACGAGGACATGTCGCCGGAGCGGAACTCGATCACATTCTTGCTCGGTTCGCGGTGGTGCCCGTACAGGGCGCTGACCTTCGCCTGCAGGGCGTCGATCAGGCGGCGCAGCTGCAGGAACAGGATCGGGGCGCTGCGCACCGACATGCTCGGCGGCACGAAGCCCGGGTCCATCTCGAAGCCGCCGGTGGCCACGCGGCGCAGGCGCAGCAGCGGGAATTGGGTGTACGAGTCGCGCGGCTCGAACTCGGAAATGAGGCGCACGCTTTTGGTCAGGTAGGTCAGCTGGGCTTGCGCGGCCTGGGTGTACAGGTCGGGCGTGTCGGCGTTGGCCTGGACGAAGCGGGCCGCGTTGGCGGTCTGGCCGAGCGGCGCGAAGTTGCCGCCGAACGGCTTGAAGGCGGGCAGGGCGGCGTAAAACGTGACGGTTTGCTGCGATTGCAGCAACTGGCTCAGGTCGACCGTCTCGGGCAGCGCATCGGCCCCCGGCGCGTCGACCAGCTCGCCATCCTGGAAGCGCAGCGACAGTTCCAGCACGCGCAGGGCATTGTTGGCCAGCGCGTCGCGGTCAACCTGCAGCGTGTTGACGCCCCAGGCGTAGGGATGGACTGCCTTGACGCTCTCGTGCAGGCGGTGCTCGTGGTACTGGTCCTGCTGCTGGAAATGCTGGGGGCGCAGGAACAATCCTTCGCCCCAGAGGACTTTACTTGACATGCTGTTGGCACCCTTCGGAAAATTTTGCGCGAATTTGAAAAACTAATTAGCGGAACAATAACATTTATGAGAAGATTTGTCTGCCGTTCCTAATGTAACGTGCGCGCTTACTACAAAGTGAGAATGTGTGATTTTCAATTGAACGCTGTTAAATTTCAAACTCTGCTAACGTTGTTTCAGTAATAAGTGTTACAATATACACATTACTTTTTTGTCACCGCTTTTGAGGATACCGCATGACCACTTTTCCCGATTTCAAGTACCTTTGTGGCGTCCTTGCTTGCGCCGCGGCATTGGCCGGCTGCGAGACCTCGAAGCCTGTGATGCCGAAGGGCCCCGCCCCGCTGGCCGAGCTGCTCAACCAGGGTACCCAGGCCTCGGCGGCCGGACGCAAAGAAGAAGCGATTGGCTATTGGAAACAAGCTAGCGCCGCTTACACCGGCGACAAGGCGCCGTGGGCGAATATTGCCCAGAGTCGCTACGATACCGGCCAGTATGGCGAAGCCATCGTCAACGCGCAGGAAGTTTTGTTGCGCGATCCCAACGATAAGGCCGCCAGCGCCATCATCGCCGCAGCCAGCCTGCGGCTCGCGAACCGCGCTTTGGGCGACCTGAGCCGCCAGAACGTGCTGGCCGGGCAAGTGCGCGCCGATTCCCAGGATCAGATCAAGCAATTGCGCGATCATATGGGCGATGGCCCGGCGGCGTCCGCGCCGATCCGCAAGACCACGGCGGTGGCCCCCAAGCAGAGAGACAACAACCCGCTCGGTGCGCTCAGGGACACTCCCAAGGGTGACATCGACAAACCTGTACCCAAGGTCCGCGAGCCAGATGTCAAAGCGGGTCCGTTTGACGCTCTCAACAATCTCAGGGATACCGGCAAGTAGACTGCACGTCCCGCTCTCACATTATGTAGAAGGAATTACCATGTCAAAGAAACAAAGTGTCCAGAAGAAGCTGCAGAAAGTGCGGCCACCACGCATCCAGATGACCTATGACGTCGAAATCGGCGATGCGATCGAGAGCAAGGAGCTGCCGTTCGTGATGGGTGTGGTGGGCGACTTCGGCGGCACTTCCGAAGTCGAGAAAAAACGCTTGAAAGACCGCAATTTCGTCGGCATCGACCGCGACAATTTCGATGAAGTCATGAAGGGGATCGAACCGCGCGCCGCTTACCGCGTGCAGAACACCCTCACCGGCGAGGGCGGCAAGTTCGCCGTCGACCTCAAGTTCCGTTCGATGGAAGATTTCCGTCCGGAGTCGGTGGTCCAGCAAGTCGAGCCGCTGCGCAAGCTACTCGAAGCGCGCACCAAGCTGGCCGACCTGCGCAACAAGCTGGCCGGTAACGACAAGCTCGAAGACATCCTCGCCGACGTGCTCACCAACACCGAGAAACTGGCCCAGCTCGGCCAGCAAGCTACCAAGAAAGACTGACCATGTCCGCTCAACTGAACCAAGCCGCCGGCGCCGCCGCGACCCATGAAACGGCCCTGCTCGACCAGATCGTCGAACAGAGCAAGGTGGCTAAATCGAGCGTCGAGCACGCCCGTGCCAAGGACCTGATTTCGGAACTGGTGCACCAGGTGATGGACGGCACGGTGATCGTGTCGGACAACCTGTCGGCCACCATCGACGCCCGTGTCGCCGAACTGGACCGCATTATTTCGGACCAGCTCTCGGCCGTGATGCACTCGCCCGAATTCCAGAAGCTCGAAAGCAGCTGGACCGGCCTGCATTACCTGGTGAAAAACACCTCGACCAGCACCACGCTCAAGATCAAGATGTTCAACGCGACCAAGCGCGAGCTGGTCAAGGACTTCCAGACCGCGCTCGAGTTCGACCAGAGCTCGATGTTCAAGAAGGTCTACGAAGAAGAATTCGGCACCTTCGGTGGCGCGCCGTTCGGTTCGCTGCTGGGCGACTACCAGATCACGCGCCAGCCGGAAGACATGTATTTCGTCGAGCAGATGTCGCACATCGCCGCCGCCGCCCACGCGCCGTTCATCACCTCGGCCTCGCCCGAGCTGTTCGGCCTGGAAAGCTACAGCGAACTGGGCAAGCCGCGCGACCTGGCCAAGATCTTCGACACGGTCGAATACGCCAAATGGAAATCGTTCCGCGAATCGGAAGACTCGCGCTACGTCGGCATCACCCTGCCGCGCTTCCTGGGTCGCCTGCCGTTCCATCCGGCCGACGGCGCCACCACCGAAGGCTTTAACTTCGTGGAAGACGTGGACGGCACCGATCACCACAAATACCTGTGGTGCAACGCGGCGTACGCCTTTGCCACCAAGCTGACCGGCGCGTTCGACGACTTCGGCTGGTGCGCGGCGATCCGCGGCGTCGAAGGCGGCGGCCTGGTCGAAGACTTGCCGACCCATACCTTCAAGACCGATGAAGGCGAAGTGGCGCTCAAGTGCCCGGCCGAAATCGCCATCACCGACCGTCGCGAAAAAGAACTGTCGGACTTGGGCTTCATCTCCCTGGTGCACTGCAAAAACACCGATTACGCGGCCTTCTTCGGCGCCCAGTCGGCCCAGAAAGCCAAGAAATACAACACCGATTCGGCCAACGCCAACGCGGTCCTGTCGGCCCAGCTGCAATACATCTTCGCCGTCTCGCGGATTGCCCACTACATGAAGGCAATGATGCGCGACAAGATCGGTAGTTTCGCCGCCGCATCGAACGTCGAAGACCACCTGAACCGCTGGCTGACCCAGTACGTGTTGCTGGACGATAACGCGAGCCAGGCCCAGAAAGCCCAGTTCCCGCTGCGCGAAGCGTCGGTGCAAGTGTCGGAAGTCCCAGGCCGTCCGGGCGTGTACCGCGCCGTGTCGTTCCTGCGTCCGCACTTCCAGCTCGACGAGTTGTCGGTTTCCCTCCGTCTGGTCGCGGAACTGCCACCATCGACCAAATCGTAAGCACGACGTAGTCCCTGCAAACCAAGGAAAGGAACACTATGGCAATCGACGTTTACCTCCAAATCGACGGCATCAAGGGCGAGTCGACCGACTCGTCGCATAAAGACTGGATCGAATGCCAGTCCGTCAGCTGGGAAGTGCTGCAGCCTAAATCGGCTACCGCATCGACCGGGGGCGGCCATACCGCCGAGCGTACCGAGCACCGCGACATCGTGATCGCCAAGCTGGCCGACCTGGCAACCCCTCTGCTGTTGCAGAACTGCTCGTCGGGCAAAACGCTGGGCAAGGCCAAGATCGAGTTCCTGCGCGCCGATGGCCAGGGCGAGCGCATCAAGTACTTCGAAATCGAACTCGACAACGTGCTCATTTCCAGCGTCGCTCCCACCGTCTCGCAGGGCGACATCCTGAGCGAACACCTGTCGCTCAAGTATTCCAAAGTCAAATGGAAATACACGCAGCAAAAAGTCGGCGGCGGTGCGGGCGGTAATACCTCCGGCGGCTGGGATCTGGCGACCAACAAAACGGCGTGATGCGGCAGGTCGTAGCAAGTTAATAACGTAGCAAAGTATCGGGGTACCAATGAAGGGTTTTACGCCAGGTTTGTTTGACCGGTTGATGGATGTGCCGGTCAATGGTTCCTCCAGCGGCACTGTCACCCGGATGTCGATCGAGGACATGAAGGACTCGGTCGCACGCGATCTCGAGGCGCTGCTCAACACGCGCACCGTGATCCCGGAGCTGTTGCTGCAACGGTACCCCGAATGCGGTCGCTCGATCGTGACGTTCGGCCTGAATGATTTTGCCGGCCGCTCGCTCTCGAGCACCGATGACCGGGCCTATATCTGCCTGTGTCTCGAAAAAGCCATTGCGCGCCATGAGCCGCGCCTGCGCAACGTCAAGGCTTCGCTGGAAGTGCGCGAAGACTCGGTGAACCGCCTCAATTTCGCCATTACGGCGCTGCTGGTCGTGAGCAGTTCCCAGGAACCCGTCAACTTCGACGCCATCTTGCAGCCATCGAGCCTGCATTACACTATCAGCAAGGCGCGTCGCGCTATTGGGGGAGCCTGAGTTGGAAGACCTGTTACCGTATTACGAACGCGAACTGGGATTTTTGCGCCGCTACTCGCGCGAATTCTCCGAGCGCTATCCGAAGATCGCCGGGCGCCTCTTGATCGCCGGCGAGGTGTGCGAAGATCCGCACATCGAACGCATGATCGAATCGTTCGCGCTGCTCAATTCCCGCATCGCCAAGCGGCTCGACGACGACTATCCCGAATTTACCGAAGCCCTGTTCGAAGTGCTGTACCCGCACTACCTGCGCCCGTTTCCATCGTGCTCGATCGCGCACATGGACTTTTCGGGCGTGGCCGCGCAGCTGACCACCGCCACCGCGATCCCGCGCGGCACCCAGCTGACCACGCGCCCGGTGCGCGGCGCTTCCTGCACCTTCCGCACCTCGTATCCGGTGACGGTGGCGCCGGTGGCCCTGTCGGGCGCCTCGTTCGCACCGATCATCGACACGCCCGAAGCGATCCGCCCGCCGGTGGGCGCCACCTCGAGCCTGTCGCTGACCATCACCAGCATCTCGGACCAGGTTTCGCTGGCCAACCTGGGCCTGGCCAAGCTGCGCGTGTTCATCGACGGCGAGCCGTCCTTCTGCGCGGCGCTGCGCGACGCGCTGTTCATGCGCGGCGTGGCCGCCTACGCCGAAGGCGATAACAGCGGACGCTGGATGGCGTTGCCGGCCATTCCGATCCTGGCGGCCGGCTTCGAGGAAGACGAATCGCTGATCGACTTCGAAGCGCGCTCGCACTCGGCTTACCGCCTGCTGACCGAGTATTTCTGCTTCCCCGAAAAATTCAATTTCTTCGACATCGACCTGGCCGCGCTGACCGCGGTGCTGCCGATGGGCTGCCGCTCGATTACCTTGCACCTGGCGCTGTCGGGCATGCGCACCGACTCGAACGCGGCGCGCATGCTGGGCACCCTGACCACCAACAACGTGCTGCTCGGCTGCACCCCGGTGGTGAACCTGTTCCGCCAGCGCGGCGAACCGATCCGCCTGACCCACACCACCGCCAGCTATCCGGTGCTGGCCGACGCGCGCCGCGCGTTCGCCTACGAAGTGCAGTCGATCGACTCGGTCAAGCTGGTGCGCCAGACGCCGCAGGGCGAATCGATCGTCGACTTCCGCCCGTTCTATTCGCTCAAGCACGGGCAAACGCCGGAAAAGAAGGGCCACTACTGGGTCATGCGGCGCGACGAAATCATTGCCGAGAAGAGCCCCGGTTTCGAGACCGAGATTTCGATCGTCGACATCGACTTCGATCCGGCCGAAGTGGAAACCGACACCCTCAGCCTGGAGCTGACCTGCACCAACCGCGACCTGCCATCCTCGTTGACCTACGGCCTGCGCGGCGGCGACCTGTTCTTGGAAGGCGGCTCCACGGTGCGCCAGGTCAGCTTCTTGCGCAAACCGACGTCCTCGCACCGCTTCGAGCGTGGCCGCGGCGCCCACTGGCGCCTGATCTCGCACCTGTCGCTGAACCACCTGTCGCTGGCCGACGGCGGCCTGGACGCCTTCCGCGAAATCCTGACCCTGTACGACCTGCCACGCTCGCCGTCCTCGCAGCGCCAGATCGGCGGCATTGCGGCGGTCGCCTACAAGGCGGCCAACACCTGGCTGCCGGGGAACCCGTTCGCCTGCCTGGTGCGCGGCATGGAAGTGCGCCTGACGATCGACGAAGAAGCCTTTGTCGGCTCCGGCATCCACGCCTTTGCCCACATCATCGACCGCTTCCTCGGCCTGTACGTGCACGCCAACAGCTTCACCCAACTGGTGATCGTATCAAATAAAAATGGAGAAGAGCTATTGAAATGCTTGCCACGAAGCGGCGATTTGAGCCTGCTGTAATCGAGCGCCTGTTCGAGGAACCGTACCGCTTCCAGTTCTTCCAGGCGGTCCGCATGCTCGAGCTATGGCTCAAGCGCCACGGCTCGCCCCAGCAAAGCGCGATTGCCAATTTCCTGCGCTTCCAGAACTCGACTTCGCTCGCGTTTCCGCCCAGCGAGCTCGAAAAGCTGGAGCCGGTGCCGCGCGAACTGCCGCGCCAGGCCAAGTCGCTGGGCGAAGCGCTGCAATCGAATACGCTCAAGTACATCCGCATCACGCCGGCCTTCATGGGCCTGTTGGGCGTGGCCGGCGCGCTGCCGGCCCATTACACCGACCGCATCTCGGCGCACATCATCTACAACAAGGATGAAGGGCCGCGCGCGTTTCTCGACACGTTTTCGAGCCGCTCGGTGGCGCTGTTTTTCGAAGCCTGGCGCAAATACCGGCTCGAACTCAAATACGCCATCGACGGCAAGGACAGTTTTTTACCGCTGCTGCTGTCGCTGGCCGGGGTTGGCAACGACAGCTTGCGCCATCGCCTCAACGATGAACTCGGGGGCGGGGTGCTGGACGAGTCGCTCGGCTACTTTGCCTCGGCGCTGCGCCACCGGCCGCCGTCGGCGGTGCAGATCTCGCGCGTGCTGTCGGAGTATTTCGGCAAGCGCGTCAAGGCCGAGCAGTTCATCGGCTGCTGGTACGAGGTACCGACCAGCCAGCAGACCATGCTGGGCGCGGCCAACTCGATGCTCGGCGCCGGCGCCATGGCCGGCGAGCGCGTATGGCAGCGCGACCTGCGCCTGCGCCTGGTGGTCGGTCCGCTCGACCACGACAGCTTCAACTCCTTCCTCCCGGGCGGGAAGGCGGCGCGCGCGCTCAAGAGCATGATCACCATGTTTACCGGTGTGTCGCTCGAATACGAAGTACAACTGGTGCTGCGCGGCCCCGACGTGCACGGCATGCAGATGGACGCCACGCGCACCGGCGGACGCCTGGGATGGGACAGCTTCCTGGTCACCAGCCCGCTCCAGGAAGACCGCAACGATGTCCGCTACGATATACACGCGCTGTGATTGACAAAACGAACACCAATAAAAGGAACCCTGCATGAGCATCAACCTGAAAACGCTGATCGGCAAACTCAACGAAACGAGCCGCACCGCCGCCACCCGCGCGGCCAGCATCTGCGTCTCGCTCGGCCAGTACGAAGTCGACATCGAACACCTGTTCCTGGCCCTGCTGGAGCAGCCCAAGAGCGACTTCGCGCTGATCTCGCGCCAATGCGGCATCAGTGCCGGCATGCTCGAAGCGGACCTGCAGGCCGAAGTCTC
Organism: Massilia sp. CCM 8734; assembly: GCF_011682155.1. Classification (NCBI taxonomy): domain Bacteria; kingdom Pseudomonadati; phylum Pseudomonadota; class Betaproteobacteria; order Burkholderiales; family Oxalobacteraceae; genus Massilia; species Massilia sp. CCM 8734. Next base: position 70,594 of record NZ_WHJI01000033.1, on the reverse strand, counting down.
CCGTCTCAAGGCCGGCAACTCGCGCACGCCGGTGTTCTCGGTGCGCCTGCCCAAGCTGTTCGAAAACGCCTGGCTGATCGCCTCGCTCGATATTCAATCGGGTCGCAGCGCCGAAATCCGCAGCGGCCATTTGCTGCAAGCGCTGCTGACCGATCCGGAACTGGCGCAGCTGGCTTTCCGCGGCTCCAAGTTGTTCGGCAAGTTCGACGTTGAACAGATCAAGCATAACCTCGACAAGCTGGCCGCCGGCTCGCAGGAAGCGGTGGCCGCGCAGGCCGGCGCCGCCCAGGACGGCGAAGGCCACGACCCGGTCGGCGACATGGCCGCCAAGGCCGTCTCCAAGACCCCGTCGCTGGACCAGTTTACCACCAACCTGACCGAGCGCGCGCGCGCCGGCAAGGTCGACCCGGTGATCGGGCGCGACACCGAAATCCGCCAGGCCATCGACATCCTGATGCGGCGCCGCCAGAACAACCCGATCCTGACCGGCGAAGCCGGCGTCGGCAAGACCGCCGTGGTCGAAGGCCTGGCGCTGCGCATCGCCAGCGACGACGTGCCGGACGTGCTCAAAGGCGTGGAGATCCACACCCTCGACATGGGCCTGTTGCAGGCCGGCGCCAGCGTCAAGGGCGAGTTCGAGAACCGCCTGAAAAACGTCATCGACGAAGTCAAAAAGAGCCCGCACGCGATCATCCTGTTCATCGATGAAGCGCACACCATGATCGGCGCCGGCGGCGCCGCCGGCCAGAACGACGCGGCCAACCTGTTGAAACCGGCGCTGGCGCGCGGCGAACTGCGCACCATCGCCGCCACCACCTGGGGCGAGTACAAAAAATACTTCGAAAAAGACGCCGCGCTGGCGCGCCGCTTCCAGGTGATCAAGGTCGAGGAACCAAGCGAAGAACTGGCCTGCGCCATGTTGCGCGGCATGGCGCCGCTGATGGAAAAACACTTCGGCGTGCGTGTCTACGACGAAGCGATCACCGAAGCGGTGCGCCTGTCGCACCGATACATCTCGGGCCGCCAGCTGCCGGACAAGGCCATCAGCGTGCTCGATACCGCCTGCGCCAAGGTCGCCCTGGGCCAGAACGCCACGCCGGCGCTGATCGAAAACCTGGCGCGCAAGCTCGAACGCATCGACATCGAAGCGGGCGCCTTGCAGCGCGAAGAAAGCGCGGGCGGCTCGCACGCGGCGCGCCTGAAGGAACTGAGCGCGCAGCGCATGGCCGCCGCCGAACAGCACACCGCGCTGGCGGCGCGCTGGGAGCAGGAAAAGCAGCTGACCGAAAAAATCATGGACGGGCGCCGCACCCTGGAAGAATCGGGGCAGAAGGACGCCAGCAAAGGCAAGGACATCCAGGCATTGATGACCGAACTGCGCACCCTGCAAGGCGAAACGCCGATGGTGCCGGTGCAGGTCGACGGCCATGTGGTGGCCGAAATCGTCGCCGGCTGGACCGGCATCCCGCTCGGCAAAATGGTCAAGGACGAGATCAAGACTGTCCTCAAACTGAAAGACTTGCTGGAAGAGCGCGTGCTGGGCCAGTCGTACGCGATCGAAGCGGTGGCGCAGCGCGTGCGCACCTCGCGCGCCAACCTCGATGACCCGAACAAACCGAAAGGCGTGTTCCTGTTCGTCGGCCCGTCCGGTATCGGCAAGACCGAAACCGCACTGGCGCTGGCCGATGTGCTGTACGGCGGCGAACGCAAAATGATCACCATCAACATGAGCGAATACCAGGAAGCGCACAGCGTCTCCGGCCTGAAAGGCTCGCCGCCGGGCTACGTCGGTTACGGCGAGGGTGGCGTGCTGACCGAAGCCGTGCGCCGCAATCCGTACAGCGTGGTCCTGCTCGACGAAGTCGAAAAAGCCCACCCGGATGTGATGGAGCTGTTCTTCCAGGTGTTCGACAAGGGCGTGATGGACGACGCAGAAGGGCGCGAGATCGACTTCAAGAACACCATCATCATCTTGACGTCGAACGTGGCATCGAGCGCGATGATGCAGGCGTGCCTGAACAAGGCGCCGGAAGAAATGCCGACCCCGGAGCAGCTCGAAGACATGATTCGTCCGCACCTGATGAAGCAGTTCAAGCCGGCCTTCCTGGGCCGCCTGAAAGTGATCCCGTACTACCCGCTCGGCGACGACGCGCTGGTCAAGATCATCGAACTGAAGATGCGCAAGATCGCCCAGCGCATCGCGACCAACCACAAGGCCGACTTCACGTACGACGAAGCGCTGGTCGAAGCGGTGCTGGCGCGTTGCACCGAAGTCGATTCGGGTGCGCGTAACGTCGACAATATCCTCAACGGCACCTTGCTGCCCGAGATCGCCGAAACCGTGCTGGCCAAGATGGCCGAAGGCGCCGCGATCGCCAGGATCAAGGTCAGCGCCGACAAGAAGGGGCAGTTCAAGTACACCATCAAGTAAGCTGGCGGGCCGGGGCGCGGCAGTCGCGCGTCCTGGCCGGCGCCTGTGCGGGTCGCCTCGTCCATTCCACATCACTTCCTCGGGTAATGAAGTCGCATGGCGTTTTCCAAAGATTTAACGCCCGCCGGTAACCGGCGCATGGGCAAGGTGTTGAGCGTGCTTGGCGTGCTGGCGCTGCTGGTGTCGCTCTGGCTGGGCGCGCACAGGATACTGTTTTACGTGTACGCCCTGGAGGCGCAGGGCACGCTGCGCGCAGTGCAGGGCGAGACACTCCCGGCCGTCGAATTTCGCACCATCGACGGCAAGACCGTGCTGTTCAAACCGGAGGGCCGCAGCTATGACAGCCAATATATCGGCAAGCGGGTCGATGTTGTCTATTCCGGGACGCAGCCGGACCACGCGTATATCAACACCGTCACGCAACTGTGGCGTGATCAGCTGGTCAGCGCGTATGTCAGTGCCGCCCTGCTCCTGGCCGGATACCTGACCTTGCGCGGGCACCTGGCGTGGTGGCGCTCGTCGTTCGGCTAAGCTCGATCGTCAAGGCTTGATCGGCATGGACAGGAACTGCTTGACCGACTTGATATCGGTCAGCTGTCCTTTGCCGCCGGCTTGCGCCGCCAGCTCCTTTTCCGCTTTGATCACATTCTGATTGACCGAAAACAGCGCCAGTTGGCGCTTTTTTTGCGTGCCGTCGAAGAGGCCCATGTAATAGGTGGTGGCGCCTTTTTCCAGGCGCGAGGATGCCACGAAGGCGGCACACGGCTGGCCCGCGCAAACTCGTCGTGGCGGAAAGTGGCGCGCGTGGCGCCCCATCGACCACGAAGGTGCAGGCGCCGGGACCGGACAGCACGCCGAACGCGCCATGGTCGTCGCCGATGAAATCGCGGTACAGCATTTGCTGGCCCTTGGACGATTTTTCCATGTGCTTGGCGCGCACGTTCCTGATACTGTCCTTGATGCTGGCCGGGTGCTGGTCTTCCCCGCTCGCCGTTGCCGACGGCACGCGGTCTGACGCGTCCCGTGCCTCCTCCCAGTAACCGGCATCGTTCCTGCGCACGTAGAAGTAGTCGGCGAACTTGTCGTCGTCGATGTGCCAGAACTCGAACGCCAGCCAGGACTTGCCGGCCAGCTTGAACGCGGCCACCTTGTAGACATTCCCGCAGGAGGGAAAGCTGCTGCCTTTTTCGCTCGATAGCACATCGATATACACCGGTGCGCCGGGGCCGCGCGCCAGCAGGCCGCAGGACTGGCCGCCCGACCCGGGCACGGAGTAGAGGAAGGGGAGGATATCGTCCACCGGCATCTTGAGCCCGGCAGGTTCTGCGTTTACCCATTTCTGCGTGGCGCCGTATTTTTGAATGTCGCTGGCGGTGATGGCCGCCGCCGCATGCTGGCTGGCCAGCGTGAAGGTCAGCAGGAGAGCGGTGCGCAGTGTCGTCATCATGTGGTGCAGGGTAGTCAAAGAGGCGCCGGATCGGGAATGGCCAGATTGGCGCCGGGCGGGCAATCGATCAGGCAAAAAGGCGTGGCCCGGTTCGCGGCGCGCCCGGCCACGCTGTTGGCATGTTCGTCGGCGGCCATGTCCACCTCGGCGGGAACGGTGTAATTGAACGGCAGCGCCGCTTCGCCATGGCGCGCGAAGGCCGTCTCGCCGGGGCCGAACATGCGCCCCGCGTAAGGCTTGGCAGGCCTGGCAGGTTCGACGTGCAGCGCCTTGATCCCGCGCCATTGGGGCTGCAGGTTGATGGCGCTGGCGCAGCTCTCTTCGCCGGCGCCGGGGCACAGCGCCTTGGGGATGCTGTGATAGTAGCTCAGGAACAGCCAGGGCTGGCGCAGGCGCCTGGCCGGGTCGTCCGGCGCCAGGTACACGCCGCTGCCGGCCAGGAACACCCGGTCGCCGGTGCGCTTGCCGGTCTTGGGACTGATGGCAAACCCGCGCTTGTCGAATTTGACGATGAAAAACACGCTGGCGAACTGCTTCGCCTTGACCAGGTAGGGCGAGCGCGGCACCGCGTTGTAGAGGTCCGTGGTTTCTTCGCTGCCCGATCCTTCGCTGGCGAGGTACAGCCAGTAGCGAAACGGCCACGGTTCGACCGGCAGTACTTCGCGCGGGCCGACGAAGCCCCAGCGATCGACCCAGACATCGGCGGCTTCAACACGGCAGCGCACGCGTCCCGCCGGGTCGGCCATGCTGATGCAGGCTTCCCAGTTACCTTCGCCGACATCGAGCACCCGCGCATCGAACAGTTCCCGGAACGGCTTGGTGTCGTTCTTGTTGGCGTACACCGGCAGCCAGTTCTTGCCGGGGAAGATAGGCACCAGCAGGTCGTTGCCGAAGTTGGAATACACGGCGCCGGTCACGCCGCCGGCGTTGCACATGCTGGCCGCGCCGAGGAGGAGGGCGCTGACGAGGGCGCGCGCGGGTTGGACCAGGAACTGTTCTTTGCCGGCGTCGATGGGGCTGGGGGAGCTTGGCATGCGGATACGAATGAGGTGTGTATGGGGACGATGCGGGCCGGGCGACTGTGCCGGAATCTGCGCCGCCAACGCGTCGAGCGGGCAAGCGTCGACGCAACGGTGACGAGCGAGCCATTATACTTTTATAAGAGTGCCGGCTGGCTCATTTATACTGCACGTCGTTCAAGTCGGTATCGAAAAGTTAATCGCAGCATGATCAGGCAAGGCGTCGCATGACGGATAACAGCAAGGGCAAGGGCAAGGGCAAGCGCAACAAGGGTCAGGGAAAGCGGGATGGCGCCGCGACGGCGCCCGATCCGCGCACGTTCAGGGAGCATCGTTTCGGCACGCGCGAAGCGACCATGATGTTCTTCCGCTGGCATGGCGACGACCCCGATTACAAAGGCAACGATGCCGGCATCGCCATGCCGGCGCTCGCCGAATCGGTCAGTGCGAGCCCCGACTCGGGCGGCATGGTCTACAAGGTTTTTCCGGACGGCCTGGTGTATGGCGACCAGCGCTGGAGATTTTCCGGAATGGGCTTGTTTCTGTTGGCGATACTGGCGTTTTTCGCATCGATCCACCTCATTATCGGAGGGACAAACCCGTTCCTGTCGTTCTTTTCAACGATGACCGATGGCGGGACGCTGATGTTCATCCTGTCGCTGTTCATGGTCGTGGCGCTGCTGGCCTTTAGTCCGCTCATGCTACTGATGATTGCCGAAGATCTGATCGATTTCCGCTTCGAGACCAGCGCCCTGTTCGACCGCAAAGCCGGCAAGGTCCATCTGTTTTCCTTGCAAGCGACGCGTTGGGCGCCATGGGGCTATCGTATCGACAGCTACGACTGGGCCTGTGTGCGCGCCGGCATTGGCAGCGTGTCGGTGGCCGGTGAGCAGAGCACGCAGTTCGATTTTGGCGTCACCTGCCTGGTGATGGACGCGCCCGAAGGCACGACCATCGTCGACCGCTTTCTGCTGCGCGCCACCAACAGGGAGGAGCATATCCAGCCGCTGCTCGACACCTGGGAACATGTGCGTCGATTCATGCAGTACGAAGGCCCCGCATTCGCGCATGGCGACGGACCGAACTTCGCGCTAGGCCGCAAGCCGCTGTGGAAACACCTGTGGACGTTGCCGGAGCAGCACATGAACTTGACGGTGGAGATGGTCGGCGCCGCCTGGCGCGAAAAAAATCCGCTTTACTTGTTCCCGGCTTTTCTCGGCCTGCTCACCATGCCGGGCCAGGCGCTGGTGCTGTGGTGGGGTTTGCTGCCGTGGTTCAGCGGTCTGGTCAAACCTGATCCGGTCTGGCCCCGCGATGTCCTCGCCAGCGTCGGCGGCAAGGCCTTGCGCTACGCGGCCCCCAACCAGCCCGACGCGGCCGGGCAGTGATCCTCGATCCGGCCGGGCGCGGCTGGCGCCGTCAGGCCGGCGCTCAGTCCTGCGGCGGTTTCACACCCAGCAATTCTTCGATGTGGGCCATGGCGCCCGCATCCTTGACCACCGAGCGCAGCCAGACGTGCAGGTCGGTGGCGGCGGCGTCGGCCGCCTTGTCGGCGAAGTACGAGGCCGGGCTGTGCGGCTCGGTGCGGCGGAAAAATTCGGCCACATTGCGCAGCTGGGTCACGGCCTGGTCGCGCGTGCGGATCACGCCCGGCGGCCCGGACGGCGCCGCCGCACTTGGCGGACCTTGCTCGTTGACCGGCTCGACGTGATACACGTCGCCGCTCTCGGCCGGCGCATCGGGCGCCGCGACGACCACGGCCGGCATCAGGGTGACCATGTTCTGCAGCGCTTCGCGCGCGTTGGAAAACCCCGGGCTGTCGTGCCCGAGCCTTGTGTCGGCCGCCTGTTCGAACAGCTTGAGCCCATCGAGGCAGTACTGGGCGTCGGCGGTGAAGGTCTCGCGGAACCTGGCGGAGGTGGCGCTGCGCGCCTTTTCCAGGTCGGGCAGCTTGAGCGGCGGCGGTCCGCTGCTGGGATTGGTGTGGCCGTTGCTGTGGCTGCCGCTGGGGGCGGGGGCGTTGGCCAGCTTGCGCGCCACTTCGAAGTCGATGATGGTGTAACCGCGCGTGCCTTCGGTGATGCGCGTTTCGCGCACCAGGGCCGGGGTGCGGCCCAGGATCCACGACAGGTTGCCGACACGCTGGTCCTGGTCGCCGTCTTCGGCTTCCGGGTACAGCCCGAGTTCCCAGTATTGATCGATCAGGCCGGCGATGACGCGGAAACTCTCGCCCAGGCCGCGCAACTGGTGTTTTTTGGCGGCCGCTTCGGCCAGCCAGACCGCCAGGCGCAAGTCCTTGCTGCGCTTTTCCAGCAGGGCGGCGCAGCGCGTGACGACGAACTCCCAGTCCGCTTCCTTGATTTCGGTGACCCATTCACCCTGGTCGAGCGAAGGGTCGTCGGCCTTCCGCGCCAGGTTGATGGCGTCCAGGTCGGGCGAAAAAGCCAGGTCTTCGCCGGCCGGCTGGTCCTCGCTGATCGGGTTTAAAAGCTGTTCTGCTACAAACATGTTTTCCTCGTGGTGTGGAGGCGCTTACTGCGCCATCCTAAATTCGATGCGGCGGTTGCGCGCGCGCCCGCTGGCGCTGTCGTTGCTGGCGACCGGGCGGTCGGCGCCCTGGCCGGAGGCGCTGAGCAGTTCGCCCTTGATGCCGGAGCCGATCAGGTAGGTCTTGACCGCTTCGGCGCGCGCCTGGCTCAGGTTCTGATTGGTGAGCTTGTTGCCCTGGCTGTCGGTGTGGCCGATGACGTCGACCTTGCGGTCGTTGAGTTTTTTCATGGCGGCGGCCATCTCGTCGAGGATCGCGCGCCCGGTCGGGGTCAGCTCGGCCTTGCCGCTTTCGAATTCGACGATGCGGTTGGCCAGGGTGGTATCGAGCACGCTCTGGTCGGCGGCCGACACGCGCAGGGTGTTGTTGACCGTGTAGGTCGGGTTCAGGCTGGCAGCGACGTTGCCGGCGATTTTCTGGCGCGTCGCTTCGCTCGCCACTTCGCCCTTGATGCTGACGGTGCTGCCGTCGATCTTGAGCTGCCCGCGCGAGATCGACTTGAGGTCGGGCGTGATCAGTTTTTGCACATAACCGTTCCAGTTGGCCGGGGTGGCGACCTGGCCGACGCTGATCTGGTCGACCACGAGGTCGTGGCCGTACACGTCGCGCAGGCGCGCCAGCACGGCCTGTTTGCTCGCTTCATCGGGCACGGTGCCCGATACGAGCACCTGGCCCGGCTGGGGGGCGGCGGTTTGGGCGCCGGCATTGACTGCGCCGGCAAGCAGGATGACAAGGGCGAGGAAGTGGCGCATGTTCTAAGATCCGATAAACGCCGCGCGCAAGGATTCCAGCGCGGATTTGAGTGACAAATTGGCTTGCGCCAGATAGGTGGACAGTTTCTGGACGGCGTAGTCGGAGTCGGTCTGTTGCTCGACCCACTCGAGCTGGTCGAACGTGATGTGACGTTCCAGGCCGGCGGTCGGGTCCATGATCGCTTGCAGCGTCTGCGGCGAGGCGCCGGAAAAGCCGATCACCAGCGCCGGCCTGGCGTTGATGCGGGCCACGAACAGGGCCAGCTCGAAGTCGGCGCGCGCCAGGAACGGGGTAATCAGGTGCATCCAGAAGGCCGCCACCAGGTTGCGGTAGATCGGGTCGACCGGCAGCGGCAACACCAGGCTCTTTTCGAGCCGGCTCGAACTGCTGGCCATCACCGGCTGCATCAGCATGCCGAGCGCCAGCAGCACCTGGCGCGCCGAGCATTCGTAGCCGGCCTGGTGCAGCAAGGCGTCGAGCGCGCCGACTGTCTGCATGTCGAGGAAGTCTTCGAACGCCGCTTCGTAGGCCGAGGTGCGCAGGTCGACGTCGATCATGTGGGTGGCGGCGGCCTGCAGCGGTCCGGCGGCATCGGCCGCGCCGATCACGCCGGCGCTGAGCGATTCGAGCCGGTTCCACAGGCGGCTGAGCACCAGCGGCGCGTCCGGCACGAAGGTGGCCGGGTCCGGCACTTCCATCGCGCTCATCATCAGGAACGGGAAGCGCCGGTTGGACTGGTCGCTGCTGGCCACGATATGGCCGGCGATCGCATTCCTGCGGCGCGGGCCGATGAAGGCGAAGTGCAGCGGCGCGAGCGCGTCGTAGCTCAGTTTCCAGCGCGCGTCGGCGCTCATCAGGTCCATGGCCTGGGCCAGCCAGTCGTCCAGCACCTTGATCAGGGCCGGGCTGTCGCTGCCCTTGACGAAGTCGCCGCGGCTGGGAATCTTGCCGAAGTAGCCGACCGGGGTCGGGGTCGGGGTGGTGCCGCGGGTCATGGACGCGCTCCCGCCACGGCGCCCGGCGCGGCCGGCGCCGGCGCGCTCGCCGGGAGGGTCGAACTGATGATCGTGTCGGGCAGGCGCAGGCCTTTGAAGCCCCTGCCCGTTGCCGGCGCCGCTGCCGGCGCCGGCCGCGGCGCGGAGCCGGCCGGGAGGATCTTCAGGTTGGAGGTGACCTTTACGCCACCGCTGTCCCAGCTCAACTCGAATGCGCCGTCATCCTTGCGTTTGCGCTGGGCCGATTCGACCATTTTTTGCAGGCCGTTGCGGCCCGGTTCATTGAGCAGCACCACCGTCTGGCCCTGCGGCGTGATGGCGGTAATGCGCGAGCCTGGCGTGCCCTGCGGGTTCGGCCAGACCATCCGCACGTACGGCTGCGGCTGGCCTTTCCAGCGCAGCGACTGGCCATCGATTTCGATGGTGAACTCGGTCGCGCCGCTCGCGCTCAGCGCCTGCAGCTCGAACTGGGTCTGCGCTTCGGTGCTGGCGCTGGCGGCGGCGGTCGCGTTGGCCACGCCGCCGGCCGACAGCGGCGCGATCCAGCCCGGGAAGCTGCTCACCGCCGACGGCGACAAGCCCACGCCCATATTGGCCCAGGTGCGGGCCGCGACCACGTCGCCACGGCGCACCACCAGCGGGCCGATGGTGGTGTCGAAGAACTTGGCGATCACGCCGGACGGACCGAACACCAGGCCGATTTCTTCGTTGGTCGCTTCCGAGCGCGAGTCGGACGAGAACGGATATTTGCCGGCTAGGTTCTGGCGGAACGGCTGCAATACCTGGGCCGCCCAGACCTTGTCGATTTCGGCTTCGGTCGGACGCACGATCACGGCGAAGGTTTGCATCAGCGGACGCACCAGGATCGGGCGGATCGCCTGCTTCTGGATGTCGGTCATGCCCGTGAGCATCTGTTCATCGACATACTTGAGCGCATCGGCCAGTTCCGAGCCGCTGCCTTCGAGGGTTTGCTGCATCAGCTGCTTGGCGCCCGGACCCGGGTCGCCCTGGTTCTTGATGGTGTTAAAGCGGCTGCGCAGTTTCGACAGGTGTTCCATGTAGCCGCGCATGAGCGAAGCGTCTTTTTCGCGGGTGACGACCAGGCGCGCCACGCCCGAGAACTCGCGTCCGATCGGGCCGAGCGGCAGGTTGGCCGGATTGACCGCGTTCTGGTTTTGCGGCACGTTCACCTGGATCTGCGACGGTTTGCGGCGCAGCACCACTTCCTTGAGCCAGGTCATGAAGTCGCGCTTGGCGCTGGCGATGCCGGCGTCGGCCAGGGTCGGGTTATCCCACGAGGTCTGTTCGGCCACCGTGCTGATCAGCTTGTGGATCGGCGAAGTTTGCGGGTCGCCCAGGCGGTTCATGGCCGTGACCGCCGCTTCGAAGCCATGCAGGTCGCGGATGGTGACGCCCTGCACGAACTTCTGCCATTCCTTGGCGTAGTCGTTCTTGTACATCTCGATGAGCGCCTTCTGGATCTGCTCCGGGCTGCCTTCGAGGGTAAGGTCGTTGGTCGAGGCGGTGCGCAGCACCCAGTCGGCGCTTTGCAGTTCCTTGTTGGCGGCATCCTTGAAGGCGGCCTGCACATAGCCTTCCCAGGCTTCGCGCGTGAAGCTGCCCGGCACCGAGTAGCTGCCCAGCACCAGATCCTTGTCCTGCTCGCCGACGATGCGGCTCACCGTGGCCGACGGGTAACGGGTGGCGGCGCGCGCCTTGACGTCGGCGTACACGCGTTCGCGCGCCGGCATGCCGCGCACCACCAGGCGCAGGGTGTCGCGGGTCTGGTCGACCAGGGCCAGCTTGTTTTCGATCTGCGGCCACGACACGTCCTGCACCTGGGCCAGGTAGAACGAGATGGTGCGCTCGGCGCTGCGGATCATTTGCTCGCGCGGCATGGCGCCGCGGTTGGCGTCGAGCCAGCCGCGCCAGAAGCGGGTCAGCTGGTCGTTCAGGTGGCCGCCTTCGAAGCGCGATTTATCGGCCAGCATCAGGTAGGTCTTGAGGGCGTTGTAGCCGTCTTCGGTCTTGGTCGGCGAAGCATCCTGGAACTGGGTGCTGGCCGGCGCGGCCGTGGCAGCCACGGTCGCGGCAGGTGCGACAGGCGAGGCGGGCGCGGCGGCGCCGAGCGCCCCGGCCACAGCGGCGCGCACGCCGCCGCCGGGCGCGTCCGGCGCGACCGGACGCACATTGCCCTGCAACTGGCCGGAATTGGCGTTCACTTCGGCGAGGAAGGTTTCGAGCGAGCCAGCCACCGGTTTGAGCATGATTTCGCGCACGCCGTTGAAGTATTCCTCACGCAGCTTGCGGTCGAGCATTTCGCCCTGGTACAGGCCGAGGCTCAGCGACAGGGGACGGTCTTCACGGTAGCGTTCCAGCTGTTCGATACGGTCCTGCAAGATCTGCAGCGCTTCGAAGCGCGATTGCAGGTCGATCTTGTTGGACTGGATCTTGACCACCTGGTCAAGGTCGGCCTGGACGTTTTCGACCAGCTTGCGGTTGCTCATGTACGACCAGCTCCAGCCGCCCAGGGTCACGCCGACCATGGCGGTGGCCAGGAAGAAGGCGGCGTAGCGCATGCGCGTCTTGTTCGGGCTGGCGTATTGGGCGACCAGGTCGCGATCGGCGAAAATCACGTTACGGAACAGATTGAGCAGGAAGAAGCCGCTCTGGGTCTGGGTTTCGGCGTGGTGCTGCGGTTGCAGTTTAATGTCGAACAACTGCGCCACGTGCTGCGAGGAGGCCGAAATCGATTCGCCTTCCTGCAGCGCGCTGGTGAAGTAAAAGCCGCGGAACACCGGCTTGAACTGGAACGGATTTTCCTCGAACAGGGTGGCGATGAAGGTGCGCAGCGGCTGCTTGATGGTGGAAAACTCGAGCGGGAAGGTGAACACGCCCGGCGGCATGCGTTCACGCCATTGCAGCGCCATGTTGGCCGCGCTCAAGTCTTTCAGGCCGTCGTACAGCTCGTCGAAGCGGGCGTCGAACTGGGACAGCGCTTTTTCGCTGCCGGTGGTGTGGCTGTAGGGCAGGGTGGCGCCCCAGACACGGTCGCGTTCGGCGCGCTCGGTGTCCTGGAAGAATTCGTTAAAGCCGGCGATCAGGTCGGCCTTGGTAAATACCACGTACACCGGCGCGTGCACTTCGAGGCGCTCGGTCAGTTCCTGCACGCGCATGCGCAGGTTCTTGGCCAGGTTGATGGCGAACTCGGGACGGTTGCCAGTCAGTTCAGCCACGCTGACGGCGATGATGATGCCGTTGATCGGGGCTTTTTTACGGTATTTTTTCAGCAGCGACAGGAAACCGAACCATTCGGTGCGGTCTTCGTCGACCACCGAGTAGCGTCCGGCGGTGTCGAGCAGGATGCCGTCGGTGGTGAAGAACCAGTCGCAATTCCTGGTGCCGCCCACGCCCTGGACGATCTGGCTGTCGGCAAACGGAAATTGCAGGCCGGAGCTGGCGATCGCGGTGCTCTTGCCGGCCGCCGGATTGCCGATGATCATGTACCAAGGCAATTCATACAGGGCCGCGTCACCGGACAACTGGCCCAGCTTGGAGCCCTTGATGGTGGCGATCGCATCGAGCATGCGTTTCTTGATGGTCTCGTGTTCCTGGCGCTGGGCCGGATCGGCGCGCACCGGCGATTGGGTCACTTGCTGTTCGAGCATCTCGCCCAGGTTGCCGGCGGCTTGCTGGCGCTTGTGGCGGCGCCACAGCCAGACCAGCAAGGCGAAGAACAGCGCCACGCCGAGCACGGCGAGCGCGTACTCGATGGGGATGTCCAGCGCCGCCGCCCCGATCAGCAAGATGGCGGCAAACGCCACCCACCCCACGATGATCAGGGTGCGACGGCTCGTCAGGAACTGCCAGATTGATTGCATCATTATCAGAAACTCAGTTTATAAAACATTTACATCAGGACCGTCGCGGGCCGGACCAGGGCGGCGCAGCGACGGAGATAATTTCATTGCTCAGACATAGTACAGTGGCATGCCGGACAGGCGCCCGATGTAAGAAGAGCGTCAACGGCGCTTCATGACACCCGGCATGCGCAGCTCGGTATGGCCGAAATCCATCATTTTCCAGCGCCCGCCCCAGGTCAGCCCGAGCGATTCGGCCACTTCGCCGTACAGCTGGTAGCCACGCATGGCCCAAGGATCTTTTTCCGAAATCACAATTTTACCGTTACGCACGAACGCACAGTCGGCCGCCAGGCCGTACTGGTGCCAGCTCTGGAAGGCGGCGGCGTTGGTGACGGACGAGCCCATCGCGGCCAGCTTGTTCTGGCGCTCCGGACTGCGATAGCCTTCCAGGATCGCCATGTCGTAACCATGCCGTTCTTTCATTATTTTAAACGCTTGGAGCAGGCGTTGGGTGTAAGCCGGATTCATCAAGCCCCAGTCGCGGCTGGCCGAGACGATCATCGGGCGTTCCTGTTCGACTTCCACGGTGGCAAACAGCATCGGCGGCAGCGGTGGCGGCGGCACCAGGTTCTCGCCTTCGAGCAGGTCGGCCACCTGGGTATCCATCTGGCGGGTCGATTCTTCGTAGCCGCCCAGCGACGAGCCGCCACTGAACAGCGCCACCAGCGGCGGCAGCGAGACCAGCACCACGCCGCCGATCACCAGCAAATAATGCCGGCGCAGAAAATTGCCCGCTTCGTGAGCAGATGCCGTTCCGCTCTGTCGTATTGCCGCAACACTCTGTCCCCTGACGTGCTCCGCCTTTCCGAACCAGCCGCGCAGGCGTGCGCCGGCATGCGCGAGCATACGCAGCGCGAACGCGCGTCCGGCCGGAAACAGCACCAGGAAGCTGATCAGGCACGCCAGCAGGAAATACAAGGCTACTGCAAGGAACAGCACGGGGACCTCATCGGGACATTCAAAACAAAAAGTGCGATACTGACACAAAGGATTGCTTGGAAGTATATCTTACTGTTCTAGCAATCCGACATAGGATTTAACACTCTTTTGTGTGAAGAAACGCACTGTTGACATGCTAAAAAAGCTTCACGTTTTTTTTGAATAGCGTAAAGTTATGTAGAGATCAACAAGGAGCACCTTTTGCAACATCGTGAAGATCAGCCGCCAGCCTACAGTCGGCCCAGTTTACTTTCTACCGAGCAACAAGAAGCAGCGGCGCGCGCGAGTGCGCAAGCCCGCGAGGCCGCGCAAGCGGCGGACAGCGCGGCCTTGCAGGCCGACCAGGCCAAGCGCAGCAAGAAGGGCTGGCTAGCCGGTGGCGCGGCGGTGCTGGCTGTGTGCGCGGGCGCCGCCGTCTGGTTGGCGTTGCAGCCCGGCAAGCCGGCCGAGGTGACCGTGGCGGCGGCGAGCACGGACGCGGGCACGCCTGGCGCGGCCCGGCCTGACGCGGCTCGGCCTGATGCTGCAATGGAATTGAAGCCGGGCGAGTCCGGATCGGATGTGTCGGCCGCCGCCATCCTCGAGCATGGGGCGGCGCCACCGGCTGTCAGGGGGTCGCTCAAGGAGATGCTCGACGCGCCCGCCACGCCCAGGACCGCCGCCGAGGAACTGAACCAACTGCTCGCCAGCAGTCCCGCCGATGCGCCGACGGCGCAATTGAAGGATGCGTCGAAGGCGCAAGCCAAGCCGGGGGCACGCGAGCCAAAGCCGGTGACCGCCAAAGACGGCGTCAAAAAGCCCGTGCTGCTAGCCAAGGCGGTTCCCGCCAAAGCCATCCCGGCCAAGCCCGCGCCGGGCGACGACGCCAGCCTGCTGGCCGCGCTGGTGGCCCATTCCAAGGAGGGCGGCGCCACCAAGGCCAGCAATCCCGGCGCCGCCCCGACCTCATTGAAGCAATGCAAGCAGCTCAACGCCGCCCAGGCGGAACAATGCCGGGTCAGGCTGTGCGCCGGCAGCGCCAAGGACGATCCGCAATGCCGCTCGCTGCGCGTGGCCGAGCCGGCGGCGGACTGAGCGGGCGCACGCGTCGACAGTCCGGCATGGTCCGGCGTGATTGCGATGTCATCCGACCCGCATGTCGCAGCTCATGATCGTCATCCGGAACCAGGGGGGACAGGCCTGCGCGCCTGTCCGGCTGCCTAAAAAAGCCTGAGTGCAACAATACTCGTCGTGGCAAGGATTTTCCTTCACAATGACGACTCATTCATCTGCAGGAGCATCACATGCTGAACAAGATCGTTTCCCGCCGCACGCTGCTGGCCGGCGCCGCGCTATGGCTGGTGGGAACATCCTCGACGATGGCCCAGAGCGACAAGGTGCTCGATGTCTACATTTTCAACTATTCCGACCAGACCCTGCTCGACGTTTCCGTCAACCAGGTGCGCATGGGCAGTCCCGGGCCGTATCCGTACAGTGGGCGCCGCAACAAAGTCGGCGCGCGCTTTAACGACGGCCCGCAAACGGTTACCTGGCGCGTGGCCGGGACTGGCGGACAGGAATCCGGCCCGATCGTGCGCTCGTCGAACACCCCCACCATGGGCGAAATCCCGTCCGATGCGCGCAATCTGTCGATCCACATCTATCCCGATTTCACAGTCGAATTCAATTTCTCGCGTCGGGTGCCGGTGCTGAGCAAGCGCGGCGAAGCCATCGACGCCGATTACCGCCGCCGCAAGGCGGCGCAGAGTGGCGCATCATGAGCCGGAGCGCCGTCACCGCCGTCGTCACCGGCCACACGCAGGGCTTGGGCGCGGCGCTCGCTGCCGGGCTAATGGAACGCAACATCGCGGTGCTGGGCGTGGCGCGCGGTACGGCGCCCGCACTGGCAGAGCGCTTCGGCCCGCTGCTGCGCGAGTGCCAGGTGAACCTGTCCGACAGCCAGGCGCTGGGCGCCTGGTTGGCCACCTCCGCTTTGCGCGAGCATATCGGCGCAAGCACGCTGGTACTGCTGATGAATAATGCCGGCACGGTCGATCCGGTCGGCGCGCTGCACGACCAGGATCCGCTGTTGGTGGCGCGGGCGGTCGCGCTGAACGTGGCGGCGCCGCTGATGCTGGCCGCCGCCGTGGTCGCCGCAGCCCCGCAGGCCGAACGGCGCATCGTGCACGTGTCGAGCGGCGCCGCGCGCAATGCTTACACGGGCTGGAGCGTGTACGGGGCCACCAAGGCCGCGCTCGATCATCATGCGCGCTCGGTGGCGCTGGATTACCCCATCGGCCCGGACGCCTGCGATGCCGTCGCCGGCGTGCGCATTTGCAGCCTGGCGCCGGGCGTCATCGATACCGCCATGCAGGCGCAGATCCGCGCCACGCCCGAGAGCCTGTTTCCGCAGCGTGAGCGGTTTACCGCCTTGCAGCAGGACGGCGCGCTGACCTCGCCCGCGCAGTGCGCTGCCGGCATCATCGACTACGTGCTCGACCAGCACTTCGGGCGCGTGCCGGTTGACGATCTGCGCACGAGCGGCCGCCAGGGCGGCTAGCCGCTGTCGTTGTCCACGTAAGCCTGCTCGCGTTGCAGCAGGCTGTCGGGCAGTTGCAGGCCGTCGCGGCGCGCCACGGCGAACATGGCGCGCTCGGTAAACCCGCCGTGCAGGCCGCCGGCGCGGTCGCGCACCAGCCAGTCGACCAGTTCCTCGTAGCGGCAGCGGTAGATCCGTTCCAGCCGCCCCCTGTGCGTGACCGGCGGCGTGACCAGCCGGATGCCCAGTTCATCGGGACCGAGCACTTCCAGCACTTCCGCCCACAGATATTCCACCCGCTGCGAACTGCTGACAAAGCGCAGCTTGACCAGCGCATTCTCGTACGGATGGCCCAGCAGGGCGCGAAACCGGCCCAGCCCGGCTTTGGCCTGTTCTTTCGCCGCCTGCATGAGCGGGTCGTCCGCTTGGGTGGCCATGGGCGGAAATGCCGGTACCGGGTAGCGCCAGCGCATGTACAGGCACAGGCACAGGAGGAGGGCGAGCACGAAAATGAGCGCAAGGTCGGTATCGATGAGCGGCATGGGGGCACCTGTTGTCAAGGGTTTTACAGTCATTGGAGTGGCGCCGTTCCAAAACGTTCCGCAGCGGGTGCGCGGCGCGCGCAAAATACCTTCGCGCACTTGGTGGATCATTGCCACTTGGAATGCTTTTGAACCGTCATCCAGCCGCCTTGCGCGATTTCGCCGCGCGCGCCATCGGCTTCCTTGTTGTTGCATTTTTAACTCGCGACAAAGTCTCGTTGACATTGAAAAACATTGAGTGATATATTTTGCTCATCGATTGGGAGCGTTTCCAATCAGCCGCAAGCGCCGTGACAGTTGATCGCGGCTGTATTACAAGGTCTGCGCAGCAGGGAGTAGTGGAGTCAATACGTGGTGTCGTCCAGGGCCGCGTACAAAAAACGATAATCAAAAAAATCAAGGAGACGCAATGTTGTATCCGAAGACAAGAAGGACCCTGGTCAGCCTGGCCGTTGCCAGCGCGTGCGGGCTGATCGGCATGTCCGCCCATGCCCAGGCTCCCGCAGCCGCGCCATCCAGGGAAAGCAACAAGGATTTCATTCCCGAGGTCAAGATTACCGCGACCCGCTACTCGACCTCGCTGCTCAAGACCCCGCTGGCGGTCACCGCCTACAG
Organism: Massilia sp. CCM 8734; assembly: GCF_011682155.1. Classification (NCBI taxonomy): domain Bacteria; kingdom Pseudomonadati; phylum Pseudomonadota; class Betaproteobacteria; order Burkholderiales; family Oxalobacteraceae; genus Massilia; species Massilia sp. CCM 8734. Next base: position 52,864 of record NZ_WHJI01000033.1, on the reverse strand, counting down.
CCAGGACAACCTGAACCGCATGGGCATCACCAGCGCCAAGGACCTGGCCAATGAAATTCCCAACGTCACCTTCCAGGCCACCGGCGACTCGGCGGTGCAGATCACCATCCGCGGCGTGACGTCCTCGAACACCACCGAAATCGGCGATCCGGCCGTCGGCTTTCACATCGACGGCTTGTACTCGCCGCGTCCGCAGGGCGCCCAGGCGCTCATGTTCGATGTCGACCAGGTCGAAGTGCTGCGCGGCCCGCAAGGAACGCTGTTCGGGCGCAATTCCACCGGCGGCAGCGTCAACGTCATCTCGGCCAAGCCCGACTTTACCGGCAATTACGGCAGGGCCGAGGTCGACATCGGCAATTACCGCAAGAAGCAGGTCAACCTGATCCAGAACATCACCGTCAACGACCAGCTGGCGCTGCGCGGCTCGTTTACCAAGGTTACCCGCAACGGCTGGGCCAACCAGATGTCGGACACGCGCGAAGCGAACGTGCCGTCCAAGGGTTGGATTCCGGATGGCATTCCCGACGTCGACCAGCGCTACAACCACCCGGTCAGCGCCAAGGATTTCTACACCAACCAGGACCAGTACGCGGCGCGCCTGGCGGCCAAATTCAAGATCACCCCCGACCTGACCCTGAACGCCGCCTATGAGCTGTTCCAGGACAATGGCGCCGGCAACACCAGTTTCCGCGACTGCGACCAGGGCGCCGGCACCCGTTACGCCTGCAGCGGCGGCCAGTGGGACCTGCTGATCAACGTGCCCGGCAAGACCGACATGACCATCAAGTCACTGCGCGCCGGGCTCAGCTGGAACGTCAGCAAGAATACCAGCATCGACTACAGCTTCATGCTGGCCAACCAGCAGCGCTCCCAGCTGTATGACGCCGACAAGGGCCTGACCGCCGCCTTGCCGTTCCAGGTCACCGCCGACTACCCGAACCGTCCGGACGCGGCCAACTGGAGCACCTGGCCGCTGGACGACCGCTACCAGGCCACCTGGGACTCGAAATACAAGTCCTCGGTGCAGGAATTGCAGCTCAAGCAGCAGTTCGACACCCTGCAATACGTCGCCGGCCTGTTCTGGATGCACGAGAAAAACCAGATCAACTACGAAGTCGTCGATTTCTTCCGCAAGCCGCACGGCATCGCGTCGGGCGCCTTTTACTCGCAACCGGACCGCCAGGTCGACGCCAAGGCCGCGTTCGCGCAGGCCGACTGGAAGTTCATCCCCACCTGGACCGCCACGGCGGGCGTGCGCTACAGCATCGACACCAAGGAAGACAAGAACGGCCTGAACCTGGGCGGCTGGGCCGGCGAGACCGCTTTCTACCGCGGCCAGTACAACGGCGGCATTCCCAACACGCCCGGCTACCGCTTTCCCCAAGCCAACGACCTGAAGCCCGGCATGGGCGGCAGCGTCGAGGCGTATTCCGGCTACGGCCGGCCATCGCCGAACGACCACAAGGAAGAATGGAAAAAAGTCACCTGGCGCCTCGGCCTGCAGAAACAGGTCACCGAGAACCAGATGGCCTACACGGCGCTGTCGACCGGCTACAAGGCCGGCGGTTTTGGCGACAAGGTCGACAGCTGCGGCAACCACACCTGCGTCGATGGTAAAAAGGGCGTGGAAACGTTCTTGCCGTACAAGCCGGAACTGGTCACCAACCTGGAGTTCGGTTACAAGGGCAAGTTCCTGGAAAACCGCCTGAGCGTGTCGGCAGTGGCCTTCATGATGCGCTACAAGGACCAGCAGCTGACCAACACCTATTTCGTCAACAAGTTCCGTCCGGACGATGGCAAGCCCTGCGCCAGCGACCAGCCCAAGTGTGACGTGTACGAAACCTGGCGCACCATCAACGTCGGCAACAACCGCATTTCGGGGATCGAAGTCGAGTGGGATTACAAGCCATGGAAGGGCGCCAAAGTGGGCGGCGCCTTTTCCAACCTGAACACCTCGATCCGCGACTACGGCTCCTACAGCGACGATTACCTGTGCGACGAGCGTGTCGAGTTTAACCAGGAACGCTGCCCGGCCCAATATGCCGGCGCCGGTCCCGACAACGGCAAGCGCCTCTACGACGTGACCAACAATCGCCTGCCGAATGCGCCGAAATACACATTCATGCTCAACGCGTCGCAAGCCTTCGTGCTCGACAGCGGCTACAAGCTGACCCCGTACTTCAAGCTCAACTGGCGCGACAAGATCTACTTCGATGTACGCAACGACGAGTTCGCGCATATCGGCCGCTTCCAGAAAGCCCACACCCTCGGCGACGCCTCGTTGCGGCTGGACGCGCCGAACGGCAACTGGCACGCGGAACTGTATGTGCGCAATGTGTCGGACAAGCGCGTGAAGACGTCCGGCAACACCGGCCTGGGCGGGCAGATGATCGCCAGCTATATCGAGCCGCGCATGTTCGGCTTGCGCGCCGGGATCAGTTACTAGGGCACCGAAACAACCGTTTGGCGAGCCCCGCGTGCCGCAAGGCGCGCGGTGGACCGGTGTGGCCCAGTCCCCGGGCCACGCCGGTTTTTTTGCTTGTTTGAGTATGTCAACTGCATATCGACCGGAGAACCGGATGACAGAGCATCGCATCAAACAGATCGTGATCGTCGGCGGCGGCACGGCCGGCTGGATGAGCGCCGCGGCGCTGTCGCAGCTGCTGCCCGTGGGCCACCAGTACCGGCTGATCGAGTCGGACCAGATTTCCACCATCGGGGTGGGGGAGGCCACCATCCCCAGCATCCGCAATTTCAACCTGCACCTGGGCATCGATGAGGACGACTTCATCCGCGCCACCCAGGGCACCTTCAAGCTCGGCATCGAGTTCGTCGACTGGGGCCGGCAGGGCAGCAACTATATCCACGGCTTCGGCTCGGTCGGACGCGACCAGCCGACCGCCAACTTTTTCCACTACTGGCTCAAAATGCATCAGGCCGGGCAGGCCGACAGCCTGGAAGCGTACTCGATCAACACCATGGCCGCGCGCTTGGGCAAGTTCAGCCGCGGGCGGCCGGACCTGCCCAATTCGCCGCTGGCGGACCTGTCGTACGCCTTCCATTTCGATGCCGGCCTGTACGCGCGCTACCTGCGCAGCTACAGCGAAGCGCGCGGCGTGCGGCGCACCGAAGGGCGCATCGTCCAGACCGAGCTGCATGCGGATGGATCGATTTGCGCGCTGCTGATGGAAAACGGCGAGCGTATCGGCGGCGATTTTTTCATCGATTGCTCCGGCATGGTGGGCTTGCTGATCGAGCAAGCCTTGCACACCGGCTATGAGGACTGGAGCGGCTGGCTGCCGTGCGACCGCGCCATTGCCGTGCCCTGCGAATCGCACGGCCCGATGGCGGCGCTCACGCGCTCGACCGCGCACACGGCCGGCTGGCAATGGCGCATTCCCTTGCAGCACCGCACCGGCAACGGCCATGTGTTCTCAAGCAAGTTCATGAGCGCCGACGAAGCCCAGGCCATCCTGATGAACAATCTGGACGGCCAGCCGCTGGCCGAACCGCGCCTGCTCAAGTTCACCACCGGCAAGCGCAAGCGCGCCTGGAACAAGAACTGCGTGGCGATCGGCTTGTCGGGCGGCTTCATGGAACCGTTGGAGTCGACCAGCATCCATATGGTCAAGACAGCGCTGATGCGCCTGATCAGCTTTTTCCCGGACCGCGGCTTCGACCAGGTCGATATCGACACCTTCAATCGCCTGTGCGACAAGGAATACGCGCAGATCCGCGACTTTTTGATCCTGCATTACAAGGTCGGCACGCGCGACGATTCGGCCTTCTGGCGCTATTGCCGCGACATGGAGGTGCCGCTTGAGCTGCAGCGCAAGCTCGACCTGTACGCCAGCCATGGCCGCATCCTGCGCGAGGATGAGGAGTTGTTTCCCGAGGATAGCTGGCTGCAGGTGATGCACGGGCAGGGCTTGCGCGCGCGTGGCTACAATCCGGTGGTGGACCAGCGTGCGCCCGACGAGATTGCCGACTTCCTGCAGGGGACGCAGGCGGTGATCCGCAAGTGCGTCGAGGCCATGGGTAGCCACGAGCAATTTATCAAGGCCAACTGTCAGGCGGCATCGCTGCGGCGCGCGGCCTGACTGACGACTGGGCGTAAAAAAACCGGCGCGCGGCCGGTTTTTTTGACTGCTGAAGCAGCTTAGAACGAGAAACGCATGCCGGTCGAGAGGATGGTTGCCTTCAACGAACCATTTTTGCCCTTGGCAACGGTGCCGTAGTTTTCGTATTCGACGAACGCGGCGATGTTCTTGGTGACAGCGAAGGTTGCGCCAACGCCCAGCAGGGCATCGGTCTTCTTCTTCTTGTCGTCGCCTTCGCCAACCATGAGTTGCTTGGTGCGGTTTTTAGCCAGGCCCAGCTTGGCGGTAATGGCGAATTTTTCGCCCAGCGGCAGGGTGGCGGTGCCGGCTGCGTAGAACGAACGCGCGCGCGAACCGCTCAGTTTGCCGCCGGTTTCGGCTTTGCCGAAGTCGGTGTAGCCGGCTTCGACGCCGAAGTTCTTGTCGAAGTTAAAACCGGTGAACAGTTTGAACGCGACGTCTTTGTCCTTGTAGGTACCTTCGGTGATGGCCAGTACTTGTTCTGCTGCGCCAATACCTGCACCGACATACGAGCTTTCGGCTTGCGCCGCCATTGGAAGGGAGGCGGCGGCCAGCAGGGCGAGAGCGAATTTGTTTTTCACGTGAAATCCTGTAAATGGTTTGTAAAAATATGTCGCCAAATGTCGTCACTTGGCAAAAACAGCCGAAATTATATATCGGTCAACCTTGTCGGGCCATCCGGGACTTTCTGTTTTGATATCGAAATCATCGAAATTTGCTGCAAAACAACACTGCTTTCGCTGACTGGCTGGATCAGGCGCTGCGTTTGCGGAAGCGGAAGAAGCCATTCATGGTCAGGCGCCCTTGCGCCGGATCGGGGTGGAGCAGGGCGGCGTCCTCGATCTGGGCCGCGTGGAAAATCTCGCCATCGTAAAAAATGGCGCGGTTAAATTGCGCGGGAATGGTGCACAGTTGTTCGAAATCGGCGTTCGACGCGCTCAGGTAAGCACCCGTGTGCGCATCGGAGGCGATGCCGGCGTGGGCCGCGCGCAGCACCCGTATCGTGTGCTCGGAACCTTGCGTGGGGCGGTAAAAGCTGGTGCCGCCCATGCGGGCGTCGTCGAACAGGTAGACCACGGCGGCCGCCGCACCGGTGCCGGGCGCGAGGTCGGTGCAGTCGCGATGGCACAGGCGCTGCAAGGGATGCAGTTCGGGCGGCGACAGGGTGGCCAGCGCCAGGCGCGCCGCCACGCTGATGGTGCGTTGCGCTCCCAGTGCGCGCCGGATGTGCTGGATGAAGAATTCGTCGAGGCGCAAGGCGCTCTCGCGGCCCAGGTCCAGTTCCGGGCCGGGATAATAATTGGCCGGATCGACGGCAAAGCGCGCCTGCGCGGCCGCCGCCTGGGCGACCAGCGCGCGCGGATCGAGCAGAAAGTCGTCCACCACGACGCAGGGCGCATGCCCGGCAATGGCGACGTAACGGACGGTGGGGCGGGGATTGAACACGGCGGCTCCATGCGGACAGGGTGTGAAAACGACCGTCATCGCGTTCCCGTCGGTTTGCGCGTTGACACTGAAATTCTTTGAATGATATAGTCAGCCGACAAAATTGGAAAGCCTTCCAATACAAGGCGGGCACGGACGTTAAAGCGCCTTGGCGCGGGGACGACGGTCTTGAAATTGGCGTCATCACAGACAGCCCCGCTCTACCAGGAGACTATGTTGAAACAAGGTATTTTGCTTGCAACGCTGGCGCTGGCAAGCGCCGGCACCGCTTTCGGCGCCGACCCTAAACCCGAAGTGATCCACTGGTGGACGTCCAGCAGCGAGGCCGCCGCCGTGCGCACCATCGCCGACGCCTACCGCGCCGCCGGCGGCGTCTGGACCGACACGGCCATTGCCGGCGCCGACCAGGCGCGCGCGGTGGCGGTGAACCGCATCGTCGGCGGCAATCCGCCGATGGCGGCCCAGTTCAACACCACCAAGCAGTTCACCGACCTGGTCGAGCAGGGCATGCTCAATAACGTCGACGATGTCGCCCTCAAGGAAGGCTGGGACAAGTTCCTGCCCGAGCCGGTCCTGAGCGTCATCCGCGTCAAGGGCCATTACTACGCGGTGCCGGTGAATATCCACATGCAGGCCTGGATCTGGTATTCCAAGGCCGCGTTCCAGAAGGCCGGCATTGCGAAAGAGCCGGCCAGCGTCGACGAGCTGTTCGCCGCGCTCGACAAGCTCAAGGCCGCCGGCCTCATTCCCCTGGCCCACGGCGGCCAGCCATGGCAGGAAAACATCCTGTTCCTGTCGATGCTGGCCCACATGGGCGGCGCCGACTTGTACCTCAAGGTGCTGCGCGAGCGCGACCCGGCGGCCATCAATTCCGAAGCCTTCCGCCGCGTGCTGCTCAATTTCAAGCGCCTGCAATCGTATGTCGATCCCGGCGCGCCGGGCCGCAACTGGAACGACGCCACCGCCCTGGTCATTGCGGGCAAGGCCGGCGTGCAGGTCATGGGCGACTGGGCCAAGGGCGAATTTTCCGCCGCGCGCCAGAGCGCCGGCAAGGAGTACGGCTGCATCGCCGGCTTCGGCCCGCGCTCGCCCTACCTGATCCAGGGCGACGCCTTCGTCTTCCCCAAGACCGCCAACGCGCAGCAGGTCAAGTACCAGAAGCTGCTGGCCAGCGTGGTGGTCGCGCCGGCCACCCAGGTCGCCTTCAACAAGCTCAAAGGATCGATCCCGATCCGTGGCGACGTCGACGCCTCGGGCATGGACCCGTGCGCGCGCGCCGGCATGGCCATCATGAAGGACCGCACGCGCCATGTCGGCATCGGCGAGGTGTATCTGACGCCCGACCAAAACGGTGCCATGCAGGACGTGCTGACCGCCTTCTGGAACACCAAAATGCCGGTCGAGAAGGCGCAAAAGCAGATCGCGGCGGCGTTGCGCAACGAGCAGTGAAGCGGCGCGCGCTTGTGAGAGGGCGCCCGGATGCAGTATGCTGGCTTTTTTTGGTCCCCATTTTTGAACGGAAGAAGCGCGCGTGGCAACTCTCAAAGACGTAGCATTGCGGGCCGGCGTCGGCCTCGGAACCGCCTCGCGTGTCGTCAGCGGCAAGGGCGCGGTCTCGCCCAAGACGCTGGCGCGGGTCCAGAAGGCGATCGAGGAACTCGAATTCCATCCATCGTACGCGGCCCGCTCGCTGATGCTGGGCAGCTCGCAGATGATCGGGGTGTACATACCCTACCTGAGCGGCACTTTCTACACGCCGATCCTCAAGCTCATTTACGCCGAACTGCGGGCGGCGGGGCTGAACATGGTGGTCGGTTTCGGCATCGGCAGCGACGACGAGCGCACGCAGGCGGTGCAGGGCATCGATTTTCTCAAGGAGCGGGGCTGCGACGGCGTGCTGGTGATGAGTAACGTGCTGCGCGATGAAGACATCGCCGCGCTCGGGCCGCGCAAGTCGCGCCTGGTGCTGCTCAATCACAGCGTGCCGTCGATCGCCGCCCAGAGCTTCACGATCGATCATTTGCTCGGCGGTCGCCTGGCGGCGCAGGCCTTGCTGCGCGAAGGGCATCGCGATATCGCCGTCATCGCCGGGCCGCGCGGCGCGCCCGATAACGTCGAGCGCATCGACGGCTTCTTGAGCGAGCTGGCGCAGGCCGGGATCGATACCGACGGCCTGTGGGTGGCCGAGAGCGATTTCGCGCCCAAGGGCGGGTGGGAGTCGGCCAGGGAGCTGGCCGAATCCGGGTATCCGTTCACGGCTGTTTTTTGCGCCAACGACGATATGGCGGTGGGGGCGCTGTCGTACTTCCAGCAGGCCGGCATCGCGGTGCCGGAGCAGGTATCGGTGCTGGGGTACGACGACACCAACAGCGCCGAGTACACGGCGCCGCGCCTGACCACGGTGCATATGCCGTGGACCGAGATGACCTTGAGCGGCTTGAATTGCCTGCTCAATCGCTGCTACGGGATGGAGCGGCCGGTGACGCATGATTATCCGGTGACGATTGCGTTAAGGGCGTCGCTGGGGCGTGCAAGCGACGTGTAGACCGGCCAGGCGCCGCCCGCCGTTCCCGGCCTCGGCGGCCCCCTTGGCGGGAACCCAAGTTAGTGCCGCAGCCGTAGACAGCTCCACAATCTTGGGTTCCCGCCTGCGAGGCTGTCTCAAAACGCTAAAATCACCGCTAGGCGGTAGACTCTTATCCGTCATTCCCGGCCTGGGCGGCCCCCTTGGCGGGAATGACGCTGCTGGAGATGGTAGTCGTTGAACGCGTCCCTTTCGAGACAGCCTCCTGCGCGGGAACGATGAAAGGTGTGCGCTCGACGATTGACGGCATACGCCACCAGCCCCAAAACATTAACTCAAACGCATCAAATATTCTTCCAGTGCCCTTGCCGGTGCATTTTTTTGTGGTAAAGTGGAAGCGATTCCAATTTCTCATCGAGCAACTTCAAACTGATCGATTCTTCCTATGACCATCCAGAAAAACGCCCCGCACCAGCCCCTCGCACGCGCCAGTTTCGGCGACGACTTCCTGTGGGGCTGTTCGACGTCGGCCTTCCAGATCGAGGGGGCCGGCAGCGCCGATGGGCGCGTGGCGTCAATCTGGGACACCTTCTGCGCCACCCCCGGAAAAATCCGCGACGGCGCCGACGGCCAGGTCGCCTGCGATCACTATCACCGCTGGCCGGAAGACCTCGACCTCGGCCAGTCGCTCGGCCTGAACGCCTACCGTTTCTCGATCGCCTGGCCGCGCATTTTCAGCGGCGCGGGCAAGCCGCCCAACGAAGCGGGGCTCGACTTCTATTCGCGCCTGGTCGACGGCATGCTCGAACGCGGCCTGCAACCGTGGGCCACGCTGTACCACTGGGACCTGCCGCAAGCGTTGCAGGACCAGGGCGGCTGGGCCAACCGCGCCACGGTCGACGCCTTCGTCGAGTATGCCGACGTGGTCACGCGCCGCCTGGGCGACCGGGTGCGCCACTGGATCACCCACAACGAGCCATGGTGCACCGCCATGCACGGTAACCTCGACGGCATGCACGCGCCGGGCCTGCGCGACGCGCCGACCGCGCTGCAGGTATGCCACCACGTGCTGCTCTCGCACGGCCTGGCCACGCCTGTGATCCGCGCCAATGTGCCCGATGCGCAGGTCGGCATCGCACTGAGCCTGCACCCGATCCGCGCCGCCTCCGACAGCGAGGCGGACCAGCAAGCGCTGGCGCGCCACGACGGCTTTCGCAACCGCTGGTTCCTCGATCCCTTGTATGGCCGCGGTTATCCGCCAGCGACCCTGGCGCTGGTGGGCGAGGCGGCACCAACGGTGCTGGAGGGCGACATGCAAGCGATCGCCGCGCCGACCGATTTCGTCGGCCTCAATTACTACTTTCCGGAGGTGGTGCGTGACGCGCCATCGGCCGGGTTCCTGCGCACCGAGGTGGCCTTGCCGCAGGACCGCGAGCGCACCGATTTCGGCTGGGAAGTCGCGCCCGACGGCCTGACCGAACTGCTGCTGCGCATCGCGCGCGAGTACCAGCCCGGCCCCGTCTACGTGACCGAAAACGGGTCTTCCTACGACGACGTGGTGCAGGCCGACGGCGGCGTCGACGACGAGGCGCGCCGCCACTACCTGGTGCGCCACCTGGCGGCCGTGCGCGCGGCGCAGGAGCAGGGCGTGGATGTGAAAGGCTACTTCGCCTGGAGCCTGCTGGACAATTTCGAATGGTCGGAAGGCTATCTGCGTCGCTTCGGCATTGTCCACGTCGATTTCGACACCCAGCTGCGCACCGTGAAAAGCAGCGGCCGCTGGTACCGGGAGTTTCTGCACGGACGCAACGAACGCTAGCGATGGACCAAGCCGACACGCAAAAGAGGCAACGTCCTACGCGCGGCGGCGGCGGGTGTATTTATCATGAAGGCATGACTTTTCAGGAGGAAGAATCATGTTTTCTTTGAATAAATTGAGCCCATCGGTGACCGACATGATCCGCTTCGATCATTCGCATGTGCTGGTAACGTTCCACCAGTACACAACCGCCTCGCGCGCCGGCGTCAAGAAGGCGCTGGCCGAAACCATTTGCGACGCGCTGGAAATCCATGCGACACTGGAAGAGGAAGTGTTTTATCCGGTCTTGCGGCGCCTGGACGGGGCCGAGCCGGTGATCCGGAAAAGCCAGCCGGAACATGATGAAATGCGGCGCCTGATCGGCGCGCTGCGCGCCACCGCGCCGCTTGACCGCCGGCACGACCAGTTGCTGCACGAGCTCATGCGCGACGTGATGCACCATGTGGCCGATGAAGAAACGGTGCTGCTGCCAGAAGCCGAGCGCATGCTGGAGCAGGACCGACTCAACGAATTGGGCGCGCAGATGAGCAAACGCCGGCTGCAACTGCTCAAGCCCAAGGTGGGCAAGATTGCGGCCAACACGGCGGTGGGGTTTTCGGGCAGCACCGCCGCCATCGTGGTGGGGCTGGCCAGCGCGCTGATGGCGGCGCGCTTTGTATCGAAAAAAATTGCGGCGTAAGCGGGACTGTTCCGCGCGGCGTCGCGCTCGACCAGGAAACGCATGACGCCGCCCATTACGCCACGCATGACGCCACGTAGCACGCCACGTAGCACGCCACGTATCACGCCACGTATCACGCCATTTAGCAACGCCGCCGTGCGCCGCACCTACGACACCTATCCCGCCCCGATACGCGCGCCGCTGATGGTGCTGCGCGAACTGATTTTCGCCACGGCGGCGTCGACCGAGGGTGTCGGCGAGATCGAGGAAACGCTCAAGTGGGGGGAGCCCGCTTATCTCACCACCGGGAGCAAGAGCGGCAGTACGATTCGCCTCGGCTGGAAAAAATCCGAGCCGAGGCAGTACGCCATCTATTTCAACTGCAAAACCACGCTGGTGGACACGTTTCGCAGCATCTTTCCGCACGACTTCGTCTATGAAGGCAGCCGCGCGCTGGTCTTCGAGCAAGCCGCCATCGTACCGGTCGACGCACTGGCATTCTGCATCGCCAGCGCCCTGACGTATCACCGCGCTTAAGCTTTCCGCGCGTTAAAACTCTTCCCAGCCATCGTCGCCACCGGTGGCGGCCGGCTGTTTGGCCGGCGCCCGCCTGGCGGCGGCGAGCGCCTTGCGTGGCGCGGCGGCCCGCGCCACGGGTGCGCGCGTCACCGCCGGCGCCTCTGTGCGCGCCATGGCGGGGCGCACCAGGGCGGTCGCGCCGTCGAGCTTGAACACGCTGACCACTGCGGCCAGCTGGCTCGCCTGATCCTGCATCGAGGCCGACGCCGCCGCAGCCTGTTCGACCAGCGCCGCGTTTTGCTGGGTCGCCTCGTCCATCTGGGTAATGGCCGCGTTGACCTGCTCGATGCCGGCGCGCTGCTCGTCGCTGGCGTGGGCGATTTCGCTGATGATGTCGTTCACGCGGCGCACGCTGCCAACCACTTCGCCCATCGTCACCCCGGCCTGGTCCACCAGGCGTGTGCCGAGCTCGACTTTCTCGACCGAATTGTCGATCAAGGCCTTGATTTCCTTGGCGGCACCGGCCGAGCGCTGGGCCAGGTTGCGCACTTCCGACGCCACGACCGCGAAGCCGCGCCCCTGTTCGCCGGCGCGGGCCGCTTCCACGGCCGCATTGAGCGCCAGGATATTGGTTTGGAAAGCGATGCCGTCGATCACGCCGATGATATCGACAATTTTCTTGGCCGAATCGTTGATCGCCCCCATGGTGTGCACCACTTGCGACACGGCGGCGCCGCCGCGCACCGCCACCTCGGACGCGTCGGTGGCCAACTGATTGGCCTGGCGCGCGTTGTCGGCGTTTTGCTTGACGGTGGCGGTCAGCTCTTCCATGGAAGAGGCGGTTTCTTCCAGCGAACCGGCTTGCTGCTCGGTGCGGGACGACAGGTCGAAATTGCCGGACGAAATTTGCGCCGATGCCGTGGCGATCGTGTCGGTGCCGGTGCGTACTTCGCCGACGATGCGCGCCAGCGAGGTGTTCATGGTCTTGAGGGCGCCGAGCAACTCGCCGATTTCATCGGTGGAATCGGCTTCCACATGCGCGCTCAGGTCGCCCTCGGCCACTTGCTGGGCGAAGCTCACGGCGCGCCGCAGGGGCGCCGTGATATTGCGGGCCAGCCAGAGCGCGATGACGCTGGCCAGCACGGCCGCCAGCACGCCGCCGCCGATCAGCATGGCGGCGGTCTGCGTATCGAGCTCCTTGGCGTCCCTGGCGCGCTGGACCAGCAGCACTTCTTCGGCGCCGGTGACCTCGGCGATCAGGACGCGCATGGCGTCCATGCCTTTCTTGCCCTTGCCTTCCTTTTCGGCGGCCACCACGCCGGCCATGTCGCCATCGGCCGCCGCCTTGCGCTGGGCGATGGCCGGATCGATCGCGCTGGCCAGCCATCCTTCCTGCTCGCGCTGCAGGCGCTGCAGGCGTTCTTGCTGGACCGGATTATCCGCCGTGAGCGCGGCGGCCTGCTTCACGTGCTTGAGAAAAGCGGCCTTGCCGGCGTTGTAAGGCTCCAGCGAGGCCGGATTGCCGGTCAGCAGAAAGCCGCGCTGGCCGGTTTCGATATTGATCAATTGACTCAGGGCGGCATTGATTTCGGCGACCACCTGATAGGTGTGCACATTGATATCGTTGGCGGCGCCGAGCTTCTTGAAGTTGACGTACGACACACTGACCAACAGGACCAGCAACAGCACCACGGCGGCAAAACCCAGGTACAGGCGCGCTCCGATTTTCATATTGGACAGGGTCATCAGCGTTTCCTTGTGGAGAGTGAAAGATCGTTATTGCTGCGGCATTTTGTGACATTTCCGCGCGCCATCGCTGCAATCATTATGCGTTTACCGCTGTCGGCACGGGACGAAAATTCCTTAAATGGTCGCATATTCGCCACACGCGCAGCGCTGTGGGGAAGGGGGCGAAAATCCCCCGCCGGCGCGATTTTCTGAGCTGTAAACGTCGTCGTATATAATCGGATATAGCGCCATGCGGGGCGCAGCCGCCTTCCCCACGACCGGAGTAGCAATATGATTCGACAAGCCAGCTTGTGGCTCGCCCTGACGGCGGCCGGGATTGCCAGCGCCGACGAGGTGCACGTGGCCGTGGCCGCCAATTTCAGCGCGCCGATGAAAGAGATCGCGGCCGGTTTCGAACGCGCCAGCGGGCACAAGGTGCTCACCACCATCGGCGCCACCGGCAAGTTCTACGCCCAGATCAAGAACGGTGCGCCGTTCCAGGTCTTGCTGGCAGCTGATGACGAAACGCCGGCGCGGCTGGAGCGGGAAGGCAACGCTGCGCCGGGCTCCCGGTTTACCTATGCCATCGGCAAGCTGGTCTTGTGGAGTCCGCAGGCGGGGCTGGTGGACGAGCGCGGCGACGTGCTCAGCCAGGGCAAGTTCGCGCACTTGGCCATCGCCAATCCCAAGCTGGCGCCGTACGGCGCGGCAGCCATGCAAACCCTGGAAAAGCTGGGCTTGCACGAACGCCTGGCGCCCATGCTGGTGCAGGGCGACAGCATTGCCCAAGCCCATCAATTTGTCGTCTCGGGCGCGGCGCCGCTCGGCTTTGTGGCCATGTCGCAAATACGGGGCGGCGGCAAGCCGCAATTGGGCTCGGTTTGGGTGGTGCCGTCCGGAATGTACGCACCGATACGGCAAGATGCGCTGTTGCTGGCGGCGGGCAAGGACCAGCCGGCCGCGTTGGCTTTCCTGCTCTATCTGCGCGGGGCGCCGGCGCGCGCCGTGATCCGCTCCTACGGTTACGAGTTGTAAGGGCGCATGCTCAGCGCGGACGACTGGGGCGCCATCCGGCTGACCCTGAAACTGGCGGGCATCGTCACGCTGCTGCTGCTTGTGCTCGGTACGCCCGTGGCGTGGTGGTTGTCGCAAACGCGCTCGCGCGCCAGGAGCGTGGTCGGCGCGGTGGTGGCGCTGCCGCTGGTGCTGCCGCCGTCCGTGCTCGGCTTTTACCTGCTGGTGGCGATGGGGTCGAACGGCCCGCTCGGGCACCTGACGCAAGCGCTCGGCCTGGGACTGCTGCCGTTCAGCTTTGCCGGGCTGGTCATCGGCTCGCTGCTGTATTCGATGCCCTTCGTGATTCAACCGCTGCAAAATGCCTTCGAAGCGATCGGCCCGCGTCCGCTCGAAGTGGCGGCGACCTTGCGCGCCAGTCCGCTCGACACCTTTTTTTCGGTCGTGCTGCCGCTGGCCAAGCCGGGCTATATGACCGCCGCCACGCTCGGCTTTGCCCATACGGTGGGCGAATTCGGCGTGGTGATGATGATCGGCGGGAACATTCCGCAGCAGACGCGGGTGGTCTCGGTCCAGATTTACGGGCATGTGGAAGCGATCGAATATGCCCAGGCGCACTGGCTGTCCGGCGGCATGCTGGTGACCAGCTTCGTGGCCTTGCTGCTGCTGTACCGCTTCAATCCGACGCGGCGGGCGCTGTGAGCGCCGGCGCGGGGCTGGGGCCGGCGCTACGCATGCGCTTCGACATCCGGCGCAGCGGTTTTGCCATGCAGGTGCGGCTCGACTTGCCGGGGCGTGGGGTGAGTGCGCTGTTCGGCCATTCCGGCTCCGGCAAGACCACCTTGCTGCGCGCGATTGCCGGACTCGAGCGCCATGCCGGCGGCTATCTCGAAGTTAACGGCCAGGTGTGGCAGGATGACGCGGCCGGGGTGTTCCTGCCGACGCACCAGCGCGCGCTCGGCTATGTCTTCCAGGAAGCGAGCCTGTTTGCGCACCTGTCGGTCCAGGGCAACCTCGATTTTGCCCGCAAGCGGGCGCGCGCCGCCGATGGCGCCAAGGTGATGGCGCACGCGGTGGAGTTGCTGGGCATCGGCCATTTGCTCGGGCGCCGGCCGCAGGGATTGTCCGGCGGCGAGCGCCAGCGGGTGGCGATTGCACGCGCCATGCTGGGCGCCCCGCGCCTGTTGCTGATGGATGAACCGCTGGCCTCGCTCGACGCACGGCGCAAGGACGAGGTGCTGCCGTATCTGGAGCGGGTGCAGGCCGAGCTGGCCATTCCCATGCTGTATGTCAGCCACGCGATGCAGGAAGTGGCGCGCCTGGCCGACCATATCGTGCTGCTCGACGGCGGGCGCATCGTCGCCAGCGGGCCGGCGGCCGAGACCTTGGTGTTGCCGGAAGTGACGCGCGCCATGCTCGACGAGGCCGGTGCGCTGGTCGACGGCGTGGTCGCCAGTGTCGATGGCGATTACGGGCTGTTGTGCCTGAAGGCGGCGGGCGGCGCCATGTACATCGCGCACGCGGCGCTGGCGGTGGGGACGCGCTTGCGGCTGCGCGTGCTGGCGCGCGACGTCAGCGTGGCGCTGGTGGCGCAGGCGGGCAGCTCGATCCTGAACCAGCTGCGCGCGACGGTGGTGCAGATCGCGCCGGGTATCGATCCGGCGCACGTCATGGTGCGGCTCGACGCGGGTGGCACGCCACTGCTGGCGCGCATCACGCGGCGCTCGTGCGACCAGCTGGGGCTGGAAATCGGGATGCCGGTGTGGGCCCAGGTGAAGGCTGCCGCCTTGCTCTCGGGAGGCTGAAGCGGATGAAGAACGAGAACGAGAACGGGGGAGGGCGGAACGCAGCCCGGATCGACGTCAAGCTGCGCCTGTTGCAGAACGACGAGATTGCCATGGGACCGGGCAAGGCCGACTTGCTCGACGCCATCGGGAGGACCGGATCGATCAGTGCGGCGGCGCGCGCGATGGGCATGTCGTACCGGCGCGCGTGGCTGCTGGTGGACGTGATGAACCGCAGCTTCGGCGCGCCCCTGGTGCGAAGCGCGGCCGGTGGCAGCCAAGGCGGCGGCGCCAGCGTGACCGGTATGGGCAATGAGGTGCTGACGCACTACCGCGCCATGCAGGCTGCGGCGATGGAAGCGGCCGCCAGCCACGCCGCCGCCCTCACCAAACTATTGCGATTCGGCAATTAATTTCTTAACAGAGGTCAGACCCCAATGCCACACGTCATTCCCGCGCAGGCGGGAATCCAAGGCACCGTCGAGTCTCGAACATGCCTTGGATTCCCGCCTGCGCGGGAATGACGGGTTTGAAGTTTGTGGTCATAGTGGCATTGGTAGTGGCATTGTGGCGTTGTGGCATTGGTGGCATTGGGGTCTGGTGGCATTGGGGTCTGACCTCTGTTAAGAAATGTTTTGCGACACGCGACGGCCCCAGACGCGATATAGTTGACGTTTATAGAATAGATAAGTAAATAGTACCAATGACAGCAACCCCAACTCAGCAATTGCCCACCAACGACAACAGCGACGATGACGCCCTGGTCGCCGAACTGGGCTTCGATCCCCAAGCCGTGCGCCTTGTGAAGATGGAGGGCCGGGTATTCCTGCAATTTTCCGGGGCGGTCGATGAAGGCGGCCTGAATGTGCCGTATCATCTGGTCCCGGCCCAGGGCGTGCTGGCGCGCCCCAGCAAGTGGCGCAAGATGGATCAGGATGTCAAGCGCGCCCTGCTGCGCGAACGCGTGTCCGAACGCACCATCGATGAGCTGCACCAGAGCGTGCGCGTGTTCGTGCGCGATATTTCCGGCGAGTGCGAGGATCATAACCTGGACGCCGCCACCTTCCTCGGCCCGCTGTTCGAAATGGAAACCTCGGAACCGGCCAGCTATCTGTTCGAACGCATCGAACAGCGCGTGGCCCACGCGGTCGAGCGCGCCCAGGAGGAACGCCACGCCGCGCGCACCCGCGCCAGCATCAACCTGGCCGAGTATCCGGCGTCGTTCGAGGTGGCGCGCCGCATGCCGCGCAAGTTCATCGCCTTGCTCGGCCCGACCAATTCCGGCAAGACGCACCGCGCGATGGAAGCGCTGGCCAATGCCAAAAGCGGCGTCTACCTTGCCCCGCTGCGCCTGCTGGCGCTGGAAAACTTCGAGCGCCTGCAAGCGGCGCGCCCACACGGCAAGGCGCTGGCGGTGAGCCTGGTCACGGGCGAGGAGCGCCGCATCGCCGAGGACGGCACCCACGTGGCCAGCACGGTCGAAATGCTCGATTCCCGCACGCCGGTCGAGGTGGCCGTCATCGACGAGATCCAGATGCTGGCCGACCGCGACCGCGGCGCGGCCTGGACCGCGGCCGTGTGCGGCGCCCCGGCCTCGGTGGTGTACCTGGTCGGCGCACCCGAAGCGCGGCGCGCGATCGAAGCCCTGGCCGCGCGCCTCGAATGCCCGCTCGAAGTGCACCTGCTCAAGCGCATGGCGCCGCTGTCGATGGATGCGGGTCCGGTGCGCAAGTTGCGCAACCTCAAACGCGGCGATGCGGTGATCTGCTTTTCGCGGCGCGAGGTGTTGATGTGGCGCGACATGATCACCGAAATCGGCTTGTCGGTGGCGACCGTGTACGGCAACCTGGCGCCCGAGGTGCGGCGCGCCCAGGCCGAGCGTTTCCGCGATGGCTCGGCCGATATCGTGGTTGGCACCGATGCGCTGGCAATGGGCCTGAACATGCCGATCGAACGCATCGTGATGACCACCACCGTCAAATTCAACGGCATCGATGAAGAGGAAATCTCGGCCTCGCTGGCGCGCCAGATCGCCGGCCGCGCCGGCCGCTACGGGGTGCACGAGGAGGGCAAGGTGGCCGGTTACGATGACGAGACGCATGAAGTGATGCGCGCCTTGCTCAAGGAAAAGCTGGCGCCGCTCAATGCCACCGGCTTTCCGGTCGCGCCCTCGCTCGAACACTTGCACCGGATCGCGTCCGTGACCGATGAAACCTCGTTGGTGCGCCTGCTCAAGCGCTTCGTCCACAATATCGATGTGCCGGACGGCTTTTTCTATCCGCGCATTACCGAGGAGCAGTCCGAGCGTGCCGAGTGGCTCGATACCTTGCCCTTGTCGGTGGCGGAGAAATTCATGCTCTCGCTGGTGCCGGTCTCGACCAAGGTGCCGTCGCTGCACCGGGCCTGGGAAATGTGGGCGCAGTCGCTGGCCAAGAAGAAGGTGTGCAAGTTGCACGAGGATAGTGGCCAGTTGGCGTGGCAGAACCTGCAAGAGGTGGAAGATAGTTGCCGCCTGTATTCGGCTTACGCCTGGCTGGCTTACCGCGAGCCGGAATTTTTTCCGAGCGTGGCGCTGGCCCAGGAACTGGCGCGCAGTGCGTCGGAGCGGGTCGATTCGATGTTGCAGTCGCAAAACGCGGCGGCGCGCCAGCGTCACCCGAAAAAGTTTCGCTGATCGCCCGCACGCACCTCCGAAAACGACAATAGCCTGCACGCAGCAGGCTATTGTCGTCGCTATCCGCCCCGCAACAGCGGGGCGGGGTTACACTGGCTTACTTGGAGCTTTTGCTGCCCGAGCTCGAGCTCGAGCTCGAACCGGAACCCGACTTGGAGCCGCCCGAGCTGGCATTGTTCGAGCCGCCCGACTTGCCGCCCGAAGACGAATCGTCGTCCGACGAGCCGCTTTGCTTGTTACCGCCGCGCGAGGTGCCGCTGTCCGAGTCGCTCTTGTTGCTGGCCGATGAGCCACGCGACGAACCACTATCCGAATCGCTCTTGTTGCTGGCCGACGAGCCACGCGACGAGCCGCTGTCCGAATCGCTTTGCTTGCTGTTGCCCGAACCGCTTTGCTGGTTGCCGCCGCTGTGGCTCAGCTTGCCTGCTTCGCGCGCTTCTTCGGAGGTGAACTCATGGGCATGGCCGGAGGCGTGGGCTGCACGGCCGCCTTCCGCTGCAATCTCGCGCTGTTGCTCAGGGTCCATCGAAGCGAAGCCGCGGTTGCTGGTGTCGCTCTGGTTGTTGCCCTGGCCACCTTTGCTGCCGCTTTGCGAACCGGTGTTCGAACCGCTGTTCGATGCGTTGTTGTCTTTGTTGCCGCCTTGATTGTTGTTCGATGTCATGGTGATTTCTCCTAGTGTTTTAATTGAAATGTGCCGCAGGAACTACTTGGTTTTCGCTTTCAAACTTTCTCGTTCGGAAGCGAGTAGAGACATCTTAGGCCAGCGGCCCGAGCATTGGAGTAGGAGCACTTGCAACTGTCGTGTAGGACAAATGCAGGCCGAGGCCGCTGAAATTTACCGACGAAATGTGCAGTCGGAAATGGCTCTGTACCCACATAAACTTCCCCGCACGAGCACTGTACTGTTTGCGCATTAACGCAAATTTCCCAAGGGCTTTTTATATTTACGTTGACGCCGCCAGGCGAAATCAATACCATCAATTACACGAAATTGGGAACGTTTCCAGTGTCGTGATCGCAAGCGTGTCTTCCCGGCAGCGCGGCATCGACCGGCTGCTCCTCATAACAACAGGAGACTTTCATGAAACTTACCCTTCACAGGCACTTGCGGCATCCCTTGCCGCACGTGATGTGCGCACTGGCCGGCAGTGTGCTCAGCGTTGCCTGCGCCGCGCAGACCGCCTTGCCCGGCAAACTCGAAGCCGAGTCGTACGCGTCGATGCAGGGCGTCGCCACCGAAGCGACGGCGGACACGGGCGGCGGCGCCAATGTCGGCTGGATCGAGACCAACGACTGGATGAGCTATTCGGTCAATCCATCAGCCAGCGGCTGGTACACGGTGCAGTACCGGGTGGCGTCAGGCGGCGCCAGCGGCCAGTTGGTGCTGAGCCAGAACGCCAAAGATATCAGCGACGCCGTCGGCGTGCCCAACACCGGTGGCTGGCAAACCTGGCAGACCATCAGCTCGCGCGTCTTTCTCAACGCCGGCCCGCAGAACCTGGCCGTGTTCGCCAAAGGCGGCGGTTTCAATCTGAACTGGATCAACTTCATCGCCGAAAGCACGTCGGCCAAACTGCCGGCGATCCGCCAGAACGGGCGCTACTGGGTCGACAGCAGCGGCAAACGTGTCAACCTGCGCGGCGTCAACCTGGGCAACTGGCTGCAGCTTGAGTTCTGGATGATGAACAACAGCATGTCCACCAGCAACGGTCTGGTCAACGACCAGTGCACGCTCGAAGGCACGCTGGCGCAGCGCTTCGGCAACGCCGAGAAAGAACGCCTGATGGGCGTGTACCGCGACAGCTGGATCACCACGCGCGATTTCGACCTGATCAAGGGCATGGGCATGAATGTGGTGCGCGTGCCTTTCTACTTCAACCTGGTGGAAAACGAGTACAGCCCCTACAACCTGCGCGCCGATGCCTGGAAGCACCTGGACTTCGCCATCAACGAAGCGGAAAAGCGCGGCATGTACGTGATCCTCGACCTGCACGGCACCGTGGGCGGACAGGCGGCGGCGACCGAGCAGCACGATGGTTGCGTGGGACCGGCGCAGCTGTGGTCGAACGCCGCCTACCGCGACCGTACCAAGTGGCTGTGGGACAAGATCGCCGAGCGTTACCGTGGCCGCACCGCCGTGGCTGCCTACGACTTGCTGAACGAGCCGTGGGGCACGGACGCGACCACCCTGGCCAATTACGCGTATGAACTGTTCAACGTGGTCAGGGCGAAGGATCCGGAACACATGATCCTGCTGCCGGGCCACAACAGCGGCATCGATGCCTATGGCAACCCGAACACGCGTGGCTTGAGCAACGTGGCCTTCTGGATGCACTTCTATCCGGGGCTGTGGGGCTGGAATGAAGTGCAGGGCGCGGCCAACCAGGCCAATATGCACGCCAACTGGCTGCACTGCAACACCAACGGTACTGGCGAAAGCTGCGATTGGAACGCCAGGTTGACCGGGCTGAACACGCCGTTTCTGATCGGTGAATTCCAGCCGTGGACCTTGCTGGGCAGCTACGGCGGGCAGATCACCCGCAAGACCTACGACGCCTACAATATGTACGGCTGGGCGGCGACCAACTGGGCTTACAAGAACGTGACGTATGGCGGCTCGAATGGCGACACCAATTCCTGGGGCTGGGGCATGGTGACGAACAGCAGCAATGGGGGAGGGCTGGGCAGCCTGAACGTCAGCACGGCATCGAGCGTGCAGATCGAAAGCTATTTCCGCAGCTTCGCCACGCAGCCGCTGGTGCGCAATGAAAGCATCGCGTACTGGATGAACTGGAAGCCGGCGGTGGGGGCGCGGATCGAAGCGGAAATGTTTACCACGCACAGCGGCATGCGCATGGAGACCACCAGCGACGCGGGCGGCGGCTTTAACGTGAGCAATGTCGATAACAATGATTGGATGAGTTATCCGGTCAATGTGCCCAAGGCAGGCTGGTATAACTTGCAGTTCCGGGTTGCCACGATCCACAACGGTGGGCAGTTCGCGTTGAGCAAGAATGGCAGCGACCTGGCGACCGTGACTGTGCCCAACACGGGTGGATGGCAGAACTGGCAGACGGTGACGGCGAGCGCCTATCTGGAAGCCGGACAGCAGGACCTGGCCATCTATTCGCGCGTGGGTGGGTGGAATATGAACTGGTGGCAGATGAACGCGCAGTAGCGGCATCCGGCGTCGTTCCCACCGAGGGCCGCCTTGGTGCAGGGACGACGGTGCTCGCCATCCCGCCCTGGCGGGATGGCGCTGTCAATTACACCGTAATCTGCGCTTTGCGCTCGGCAATTTGCTGCCCCAGCGCTTCCAGATCGAGGCCGGCTTCGCGTGCCTTCGGAAACATTTCGTTCTCTTCTTCCTGGACGTGGTGCTCGATCATCTCGGACAATACCTTGACCTTGGCGTCGAACAACTCTTCGGTGGCTTCCATTTCCATGATCTGCGCGATCAGGTCCTTGGCAGATGCGTGCTCGACGGTGGCTTCGTCAACCAGGTCTTCATTCTTCTTGGTCGCCGCGCGCACTGCCGGGTAGAAGATTTCTTCCTCGGCCGTCGCGTGCTTGGTCAATTCCGTGCAGATCTGCATCGACAGTTTTTTCTTGGTCGCATGCGCGCGTTCGCCCAGGCTCTCGAACTGTTCGAACATCTGTTTCACGTTCTCGTGGTCTTCGGTCAGCAGCGCGATCGCGTCTTGCGCTTCCTGGCCGCCTGGCATGGTTTTCGGCGTGTTACGGGTAGTCGACGATGAGGTCCTCATGGTGTGCTCCTGATATTTTCTGTGGTAACTATTGCGCTACCGGGTGGCTGGGATGATTCCTGGCTGCCTGTCTTGTAGCAGAAACATCATGATAGGCGGCCTCATTCGTGCAGGGAGTAGGCGCACTGGCAATTCCCGCGTAGGACAAAACCACGTCCGCCTATCAGGAACCACGCTGGCCTGCGCCCGCAACGCCGACGCGCGCGACCTTGGACACACCCTCGGATATACTGTGAGGCAAGTTAATGACTTTTAGGCAAGGAAGCAAACGTGGGCGACGACCGCAATCTGATGGGACGACTGGGACAAGGCGTGCGCGCGGCAGGCGGCGCGGCGGGCGAGCGCCTGGGTCGTCTACGCGACTACCTGATGGCGCAGCCGCCGTACAAACGCATCGGACTGCCGCTGCTGTGGTGCGTCGGCGCGCCGCTGGCAGTGCTGCTGGTCTGGGTGCTGATCTTGCTGCCGTTCACGCCCGGCGTTGCCGATCTTAAGCAAACGCGGGCGGCCAAGGCGTCGATCCTGGTGTCCGCCGACGGCAAGGAACTGGCCAGCTTCGAAGAAGGCTTGCAGGAGCGCGTGACCTTGGCCCAGATTTCGCCGCACATGATCGCGGCGCTGATCGCCACCGAAGACCACCGCTTCCGGGACCATCACGGCATCGATTTCAAGCGCACGCTGGCATCGGTGCTGCACACCGCCCTCGGCGATCCGCAGGGCGGCTCGACCATCAGCCAGCAGCTGGCGCGCAATATGTTTCCGGAAGAAATAGGCCGTGCGCGCAACATCAACCGCAAGCTGAAGGAAATGATTACCGCCGTGAAGATCGAATCGGCCTACAGCAAGGATGAGATCCTGGAATCCTACCTGAATACGGTACCTTTCCTGTACAACACCTTCGGCGTCGAGATGGCGGCGCGCACGTATTTCAACACGACCGCCGCCAAGCTCGACATCCTGGAAAGCGCGACCCTGGTGGGCATGCTCAAAGGGACCAATTACTATAATCCGGTCAACAATCCGGAGCGCTCGGTGCAGCGCCGCAATGTGGTGCTGTCGCAAATGCGCAAGCACGGCATGCTCGACGACAAGCGTTACGACAGCTTGCGCCGGAAGCCGCTGCGCGTATCCTTTTCGCGCCAGGCCGAGCGCAACCCGACCGACACCCATTTCACCGCCTATGTGCGCAAGTGGCTGATCGAATGGGCCGACGAAAACGACTACAACGTCGAGCGCGACGGCCTGGTCGTGCACACCACGCTCGACTCCGCCCTGCAGAAGGCCGCCGAAAAGGCGGTCGAGCGCCAGGGCAACGCCTTGCAGATCGTCGCCGACGTCGAATGGGCGCAGAGCGACAGCGGCTCCGGCTCGGCCGGCGGCTATGCCGGCATGCACGGATCGATCACGCCGTTCGAGTATTTCTGGCGCTCGAAAGGGGCGCTGGTCAACAGTTTCATTCGCGAAACGCCCGAGTACAAGAAAGCCATCGAGAGCGGCGACACCGGATCGCTCGCGCTCAAGCGCCTGCGCGCCGACCGCGCCTTCATCGCCCGCTTGCGCGCGGCCAAGACGCGCCTGGAAACCGGCTTCGTGGCGATGGACCCGGAAACCGGTCACATCAAGGCCTGGGTCGGCAGCCGCGATTTCCATAAAGAACAGTACGACCACGTGGTGCAGGCCGCGCGCCAGCCCGGCTCGACCTTCAAGCCGATCGTCTACGGCGCCGCGCTGGAAAAAGGCTTCGCGCCGAACCGTCCGTACCGCGACGCGGTGATGAATATCAAGGCGGGCGATGGCACCGTCTGGCGTCCGACCGACATGAGCGGGTCGAGCGGCAACATGATGAGCATGCGCGATGGCCTGGTGCTTTCCAAGAACACCATTACCGCCCAGGTCATGCAGGATGTCGGCTTGCCGGGCATCATCAACCTGGCGCGCGGCCTCGGCATCCGCAACAGCAAGCTCGAATCGGTGCCCTCGCTGGCGCTGGGCACCAGCCCGGTGACCCTGCTCGAAATGGTCAACGCTTACAGCAGCATTGCGGCCCAGGGCGAGTATCGCAAACCGGTGTTCGTCACGCGCATCACCGATCGGGCAGGCAAGGTCGTCGCCGAATTCGGCTCCCCGGCGCCGGAGCGCGCCATGTCGTCGCAAAACGCGGCGGACTTGATCGACATGATGCGTGGCGTGATCAATCGCGGCACCGGCACGGCCATCCGCTACCGCTTCGGCATTACCGGCGACGTTGCCGGCAAGACCGGCACCACCCAGAACAACACCGATGGCTGGTTCATCATGATGCATCCGAAACTCGTGGCCGGCGCCTGGGTCGGCTTTAACGATAACCGCGTCACCATGCGCAGCAATTACTGGGGGCAGGGCGGCCACAACGCTATTCTGGTGGTGGGCGACTTCTTCAAGGCGGCGGTTGCCGAAGGCAAAGTCGATATGGCTGCGCTGTTCGCCGGCGGACGCCGTCCGGAACCGGTCCGCCAGGAAGACAATCCGGGCGATATCAGCGAAGAAGCCGGCGAAATGCAGCAGGAAGGCGTTGCGCCCCCGCCCCCGCCGGAGCTTGACCCCGACGATATGGAGAGCGAGGAAGCGATGCCGATGGAGGGGGAGCGCGGCGATCCGCCACCACCACCGCCGCCCGAGCCCGAGCAAAATGCGCCGCCGGCCTCGCTCGATCAGTAAAAGCGGCCCCACGTCAATGATGCCGGCGATGTCAAGCCCGTCACCAAGGAAAAGCAATATTTCCGGCGGGCTATGATAGGTGATGATATTTACGCTATGATCGACGTTTCCCACCGGAGACGCTGCAAATGAAACGAACGCTGTACACCATTTTGGGTGTCGATCCCCTCGCTACGTCTGAAGAGATTGCCGCAGCGTACGCGCGTTTGCATGCTGCGTTTCAGAGCGGCTCGTATGACCGCAATGACTGGGTGCTGGTGCGCGAAGCCTACGCCGTGCTGTCGAACAAGGACAAGCGCGGCCATTACGACCGTAGCCAGATCGCGCCGCCGCTCACGCGCGGCGTCGATGCCGACGCCGGGTCGAAGGCTGGTTTCAACCTCGACTGGCGCTATGGCCTGGGCGCAGGCTTGCTGGTGGCCGCGCTCGTGTACTGGTCCAAGGGCCGTGCCCCGGCCGCGCCGCCGGTGGTCGCAGGCCAGGGCGCAAGCCAGGTGGCGATGCAAGACAACGGCGCGCATGGCGGCGGCTTTCCCGCCCAGTCTCAGTCCCAGTCCCAGTCCCACAGCCAGGCTGTGTCCGCCCCTGCGGCTGGCAACGGGTCCGGCGCCATGGGCATGGAAGACCTGTTCGCCAAGCTCTCGCCGTTTGTGGCGCGTATTAATATGTACAACGGCGCCAGCATGGTCGGTACGGGCAGCGGGGTCGCGCTCGGTGGTAACGAAATCATTACCAATTGCCACGTGGCGCTGGCCGGTTCGCGCCTGCAGGTCAAGCTCGGGCGAGACAGCTACGACGCGACAGTGATTGTGGCCGACGAAGAACGCGACCTGTGCAAGCTGTCGGTCAAGGGCCTCAATGCGCCGGCCGCTGTGATCGGCGCCTCGGGCGAATTGCGTACCGGCCAGCGCGTGATTGCCATTGGCGCTCCGCACGGGCTCGACCTGACCATCAGCGACGGTATCGTATCCTCGCTGCGCCCGCTCGACGGCGGCACCCTGATCCAGACCACCGCGCCGGTCTCGCCCGGATCGAGCGGCGGCGGACTGTTCGACAGTTCAGGCCGGCTAGTGGGGATTGTGACGTTCCAGATGCGCACCGGGCAGAACCTGAATTTTGCCGCGCCGGCCGAATGGATCGGCAGCATGCGCACGCGCCGGGGCGGCGGCCTGATTTCCAAGATGAGCGCCGAACGCGCGCAGGACAACCCGGCCCAGAGCGCGCAGAATGGCGACCTGGTGGTGGGCGAATGGCATTGCAACGATCCGATTGGCGGAACGTCGGTGATGATTGCCTTCAGCGACGACCGGACCTTGCAGATGCGTTATGCGAACCGGGTCTCGCCAGGGCGCTGGATGTATCGCGAGAGCCAGCTGTCGATTCAGTTTTCGAACGTGAATGACACCTTGCGGGTGGAAGAACTGTCGCGCGACAAGATGATTCTGAAATTCAATGTCGGGCAGCGACTGGTGTGCGCACGGCGCTAAGCTTGCGGGGGCAGGAGCGCCCGAGGCGCTTGCACCCCGCTAATGCTTGCCGCTGCACATGAAACCGTCATTCCCGCGCAGGCGGGAATCCCATTCCGTGGCATAGCAGCGAACATGGATTCCCGCCAAGGGGGCCGCCGAGGCCGGGAATGACGGTGTTGCATCGAGGAGGCAAGTGCAAGCCACATGCCGATTCCCGGGCTGCCCTCAGCGCAGCAAAAAATTCCCTTGCCCCGCCTGCGGCAATCCCCCTTCGGCAACGGTATCATCCTTGAGCAACACCCCCGACATCCCGCGCTGCCTTGCTTGCGTCAACAGATAATGCAGCCGGTACGCCGCCTCTTCATAGCTCAGCCCGGTCGGCCGCACATTCGAAATGCAGTTACGGTCGGCATCGGTCAGGCCCACGCGCGGCGCCCAGCTCAGGTAGACGCCCATGCTGTCCGGTGAACTGAGTCCCGGCCGCTCGCCGATCAGCACCGCCACCGCGCGCGCGTTGAGCAAGGCGCCGATCTCGTCGCCAATCGCCACCCGCGCCTGGCTGGCGATCACGATCGGCCCGAGGCTCCACTGCTCGTGTTCCTGCGCCTGATCCTGTTCCTCCGCTTTGCGCAAGCGCGCCAGCAGCACCGCCACGAACGCGCGCGCATTCTGTTCGATGGCCAGCGCCGACAAGCCGTCGCCGATGACCAGGGCCAGGTCGCACGAGGCCGGGGCCGCCGCCAGCAGCGCGGCGCGCGACGGCGCATCGAGCATGCGGCCCAGGTCCGGACGCTGCAGGTAGCTGGCGCGGTCCGGGCAGGCGCTGTGCACGCTGAGGCAGGCGTGCCCATCCCCGGCCAGCGCCGTCGCCAGCGCATCCGCATCGAGCGCCATGTGGACCGCGTCGCGCGCGCGCGCATGCGCCAGCTGAAAATCGAGCTGCGCCGACGTCGGTACGCTCACGCCGCTGCGCCCGAGCGCAATGCGCGCCTGGGTCAGCCCGCGCAAGGCTTGCCATGGATTGGACAGTACATGCTTCGATTGGTTCATAAACGGTGCAAGGCTTGTTGAAAAACGGGCGCCAGCGCGTCCGGCAGTTGGGCGGCGCCGGTGCCGCAAAAAATCTGCATGCGGTGCAGCCAGGCTTCGAACTCCGGCGCGGCGCGCAGGCCCAGCACGCGGCGCGCGTACAAGGCGTCGTGAAAGGACGTGCTCTGGTAATTGAGCATGATGTCGTCCGAGCCCGGCACGCCCATGACGAAGTTGCAGCCGGCCGCGCCGAGCATGGTCAGCAGCACGTCCATATCGTCCTGGTCGGCTTCGGCATGGTTGGTGTAGCAGACGTCGCACCCCATCGGCAAGCCGAGCAGCTTGGCGCAGAAGTGGTCTTCCAGCCCGGCGCGGATGATCTGCTTGCCGTCGTACAGGTATTCCGGACCGATGAAGCCGACCACCGAGTTCACCAGCAGCGGCTTGAAGGCGCGCGCGACCGCGTAGGCGCGCGCTTCGCAGGTTTGCTGGTCGAGCCCGTGATGGGCGTTGGCCGACAGCGCGCTGCCCTGGCCGGTTTCGAAATACATGACGTTCTCGCCCACCGTGCCGCGTCCCAGCGACAGGGCGGCGCTGCGCGCTTCGGCCAGCAGCGCCAGATCGATGCCGAAGCTGCGGTTGGCCGCCTCGGTCCCGGCCACCGACTGGAATACCAGGTCGACCGGCGCCCCGCGCCTGATCGCCTCGATGGTGTTGGTGACGTGGGTCAGCACGCACGACTGGGTTGGAATCTGGTACTGGGCAATGACGGCGTCGAGCATGCCGACCAGGGTGATTACCTGGGCCACGTTGTCGGTGGCCGGGTTGATGCCGATCACGGCGTCGCCGCTGCCGTACATCAGGCCGTCGAGCATGCTGGCGGCGATGCCGGTGGCGTCGTCGGTCGGGTGGTTCGGTTGCAGGCGCGTGGCCATGCGCCCGTCGAGCCCGAGCGTGTTGCGAAAGGCCGTGATCACGCGGCATTTGCGCGCCACCAGCACCAGGTCCTGGATGCGCATGATTTTCGACACCGCCGCCGCCATCTCGGGCGTGATGCCGGGCGCGACAAAGGCCAGCAGCGCGCTGTCGGCGGCGTCGCCCAGCAGCCAGTTGCGCAGGTCGCCGACGTTCAGGTGGGCGATCGGCGCGAAGGCGGCCGCATCGTGGCTGTCGACGATCAGGCGCGTGACTTCATCGTCTTCATACGGAATCGGGGGATTGTCGAGAATGGTGCGCAATGGCAAGTCGGCCAGGGCCATCTGGGCCGCCACCCGTTCTTCGGCGCTGGCCGCCGCCACGCCCGCCAGCAGGTCGCCCGAGCGGGCCGGCGAGGCGCGCGCCATCAAGTCCTTGAGGTCGCGAAAGCGGTAGGTGCGCGGCCCGACCATGTGCGAAAACCGCTGTGTTGTCACGGGGGCTCCGGGGGCGGTGGTTGGCGTGGAACGAGCATAGCATGGACTGGCTGAGATAGGCTCTTACAGCAGGTCCGCGCGCGGATAGCCCCAGCCCGGAACGCCGGCGGGGCAGGGTTGGCCGTTTTTCTCGTCCAGCGGCAAGGTGGTGAAATTGCCTTTCGGCGTGGTGCTGAAGCGCACGTCGGAGGCGTTGTCCGTGCCCAGCGCGGGCATGCGCGCAAAGCGCAGCCAGGCATCGAAACGACAGTTGCCCGCCTGCAGCGCGCGCAAGCGGGCCAACGATGCTTCCTGGCTCCAGTTGATGAGCAGCTGCGTGCCGGGGGCGGGCGTGCCTTCGGACAGGGCGGCTGGGCAAGCGTCGAGCCCGAGCACCTTCGGTGCGATGCTGAGCATGCCGCGCCGCACGCGGTAGCTGCCGGCCACGTTGTCGCGTTCGGCCGAGACGAAGATCCAGCACAACGGATTGGCGGGAAACGCCGTCATTGACGTATCGAGCAGGGTGCTGGCCGGGTCGAGCTGGCGCAGGTGGTCGGCCACGATGGTCTTGCCCTGCCGCATTGCGCCGCCCTGGACCGCCACGAAGCCGAGCGCGACCAGCAGCGCCGCGGACAATGCTTGCTTGCCGGCCTTGCCGGCGCGCTGTTGCAGCAGGGCCAGGCCGGCGCCGAAGGCGAGCAGGGCCGCCAGCGAGCCCCAGTGCAGAAAACCGCGCACGGTGAAATAGGCCAGCATGCCGGACAGCGCGACCAGCGGCAGTGCACGCCAAAAGCGGTTGCCCAGCATCATCGCCAGCGGTACCGCGCCGGCCACCCAGAACACCGGTTCCAGGATGAAGACCATGTCGCCATACACCCAGCGCGTGTCGAAGGGATAAAACGGATGCACGCCGTAGGAGTTCAAGGCATCCATGCCCAGGTGCAGCAGGAAACCGGCGGTGACCGCCGCCAGCAGCCCGGCGCGGGCTGGCTTGCTGGCGCGCAGCAGGGCGCGCGCGCCCGGCCACAGCAGCCACAGCAGGGCGACCAGCAGCAACGCCTGGGGAATTTCGAGCAACAAAGTGTGGGTGTGGCCGCGATGATGCAGCAGGTAGCCCAGCGGACTTGGCAGGAGGCCGCCGAGCACCAGGTCGAGGTCGGGGAAATTGCTGGCGGCCCAGCACGAAACCAGCATCAGGCGGCGCCGGGTGCGCTGCGAGGCCGGATCGGCTTCGGCCGGCAAACTACGGTGAACCAATTCGCCGGCGGCCAGTCCAATTAACGAGTGACTTAAATTATCCATGGCCGCGATCTTACCGTGCCAGCTGTATTCTTGCTGAGCCGGCAGGCGGCGCCGTATGCTCTATTTCACCGTGATCGCGTTCATCTTCGCGACAAACAGTTTCATATGGCGCTCGGCGATCGCGCTGATGCTGGCGCTGGTTTTCGCGCCGAAAAACGTCAGGATGTCCCGGTTCAAAGCTGGGCCAACGCGGTCCAGTTTTTTGCCCAAGCCCGATCTGCCGTGGGCGAGGATGGCGTCGTTTTCCTGCGCCGTAAACAGGTCGTTGTGCTTGTCCCATGCCGCCGGATCGCTCACGCCGGTGCGGCGCTGTTCTTCCTTGATCCTTGCGCCGACATCGATGGTCTTTCGATAGGCGCTGCTGCTGTAAAACGCTGCCAGCTCCGTGATCTCGTGGTCGGTGAAAAAGCGCGGGTAGACCGTGTGGGCCATCTCATCGACCAGCGCTGTCATATCCATCGACCGGTCCAGCGTTTTCAAGTCGCCGGCGACTGCGGCGGTCCAATCGGGAAGCAAGGCCAGTGCTTTCTTGCGTTGAGCTTGCGACAGCTGCGGTGCGGCATTCACCTTGTCTTTCACGGTTTGTTGCATGACATCGGCATGACGCTGGGCGGCGCTGTCGATGTAGCTCCGCCACTTTTCTTCGATGTGTTGCGCCGTGACGATCGTTTGCAGGGCTTTTTTCGCCTCCGCGCCCGGCTCGGCCGCCTGTGCCGTGGACCAGAGGCAGCTGAAAGCGAGCGCCAGGGCGAGGATTGGTTTCAACACGTTGCCTCCAAATATGTATAAGGCAACATGATAGCGGAGATTGTCACTTGCTCCAGCGCACTGGCGGAAGAAATGGTCGCTGACCCGCAAAATTCGGTGAACCACTTCGGCGCCGGGTTGGTCCAACCATCAAGTCAGTTCTTACCGATATCCGTATGCAAAGGAAGCCGGCAATGAAATTACTCATCTCGTTCGTGGCGGCGGCAGTGTTTGGTTTTTTTGGCAGTGGTGCATGGGCGCAGTCGGCCGTCACGATCTATGGCCTTGCTGACGCCGGCCTCGTGCGCGAGCACGGCGGCGCCGGCGGCAAGCTCACCCGTATCAGCAGTGGCGTCGGCTCGGCTTCGCGCATCGGGTTTCGCGGATCGGAAGACCTTGGAGACGGCTGGAGCGCCAATTTTCTGCTGGAGGCGGGCGTGCGGCTCGACACCGGCGAGCAGGAGTCGTCCGGCGCGCTGTTCCACCGCCAGGCCTACGTGGGCGCGCGCCATCGCGACTACGGCGCGGCGACCCTGGGGCGCCAGTACACGCCTTACTATAATGCGCTCACCAGCGTGGGCGACCCGTTCGGCGGCGCTTACGCGGGCACGGCCAAGAACCTGTTCCCGGCCGGCGGCCAGAATACGCGCACCAGCAACGCCATCGTGTATGCCATGCCCGACATCATGGGCGTGACGGCCGAACTGTCGTATGCGCTCGGCGAGCAGCCCGGCAGCGGCACGGCGGGGCGCCAGTTCGGCCTGGCGCTCGGTTACAGCCAGGGTCCGCTCAACGCGCGCCTGGCCTACAACCACCGCAACAATGATGTCACGGCGGCGGCCGGCGCCGCTGCCGTGCCGCCGGTGCCCGCCGCCGACCGCGACATTGGGCGCAACACGCTGCTGGCAGCCAATTACAACTTTGGCGTAACCCGCGCGTACGTGGCGTATGGCGTGGACAAGGGCGCCAACAGCGCCTTGCTGCCCAACAGCGGCAATCCGTACGGCGGCGTGCGTCCCACCGCGTCCACCGACAGCCGCGACATGCTGCTTGGCGCCTCGGTCCCGTTCGGCATGACGACGCTCATGGCCTCGTATATTCGCAAGAACGACCGCACGGCGTACGACCAGGATGCGCACCAGTGGGGCATTGGGCTGAGCCACGCACTGTCGCGGCGTACCAGCCTGTACACGGCGTATGCGCGCATCAGGAACAAGCATGGCGCTGGTTACACCGTGGGGAATAACACCGAACCCGGCAGCGGCGACAGCGCATTCAACCTGGGCGTGCGGCATCTGTTCTGACGGGTTTTTTGCATCGTGTGCGCGCTCCGTACGTTGCGCGTGGCATGGTGAACGCGTTTGGGCGGGCGCAAATGCCTTGGAGCGGGCAGGGCGCATCTGGTTTCTGCGCTGTCTGCGCGTCACCGGAGTGAAGGAGGCCAACATGGAGTACAAAACGATTCTCGTGCATGTCGATGAGTCGGCGCAGGCCGCTGCGCGGATTGATGCGGCGGCACGGCTTGCCATTGAGCATAACGCGCATCTGATCGGCACGGCGCTGACCAACCTGCCGCCGCGCTTGCTGGCGCTGAGCGGCCTCGATCCCAGCTTGCCGCCCATGCAAGCGCCGCTTGTGGAACTGCGGCGCCTGGCCGACAGCGCGCTCGACGCCTTCGAGCAGCGGGCCGCCGCGCTTGGCGTGCTGTCGGTCGAGCGGCGCCGGCTGGAAGAAGAGATCGGGCTGGGCATGAGCTTGCAGGCACGCTATTGCGACCTGGTCGTGATCGGCCAGCACAATGCCGCCCATCCCATGCCGGGTATACGGGCCGATTTTCCAGAGTATGTCTTGCTCAATTCGGCCAAGCCGGTGCTGGTCGTTCCCGCCACGGCATCGCAGGGGCCGCTGTTGGGGCAGCGCATTGTGGTCGGTTGGAATGGCAGCGCCCCGGCCAGCCGCGCGATCGCCAGTGCGATTCCATTGATGCGGCGGGCGCGCCAGGTCGATATCGTCGTCGTCGATGCGCGCGCGCAAGGCGACCTGCACGGCGCCATGCCGGGTGCGGACCTCGCCTTGTACCTGGCGCGGCACGGTCTGCGTGTCAACGTGCGCGACATCGACAGTCACGCCGATCCTGGCCGGGCCGTTCCTGGCCGGGCCGTTCCTGGCCGGGCCGATCCAGGGCGGGCCTTGCTGGCGGCGGCGGGCGAGGCCGGCGCCGACCTGATCGTGATGGGCGCTTATGGCCGCTCGCGCTTCCGTGAAGTCTTGCTCGGCGGCGCGACCCGGACCGTGCTCAGGTCGTCTACCTTGCCGCTCTGGATGATGCATTAAGCGCGGCTGAGTAGAATCGAGGCGCGGCCGGGGTGGCGGTCGCCGCGGCGGCGTTGTTCTTCGTTGTTTGTCCGGCGATGCGGCATGCGGGCCTGGCTGGCGGCCTCGCAAGAGAATCAGGCAAGCCTGCGCGAGGATTGGATCTTGGCGCGCAGTCGTGTTGCGGCTTACACTGGCGGCTGACGAACCCGCTACCGAGGAGCCGATGCCAACCCCGCCAAGCAGACAAGACCGGATGATCGCCTTGCTGGGCAGGCTGGCGCCGTCCGAAGGCTACACTGCCTCCGCCCTCGAGGCGGTGGGCTTGATGCGCGCGAATCACGCCGTGGCGCGCACGCCGGTGTTGTACGAGCCCTGTATCGTGATCGTTTGCCAGGGGCGCAAGCGGGGGTATCTGGGTGAGCGGAGCTTTATCTACGATGCCCAGCAATATCTGGTGTTGTCGGTTCCCTTGCCGTTCGAAAGCGAAACCGAGGCCAGCGAAGCCGAGCCGCTGCTTGCCTTCAAGATGCACATCGACCTGGCAGTCGCTGCCGAACTGGCGCTGGCGCTCGGTCCGGCGCCGCCGGCGCACAACGCGCCGGTGAGCATGTGCTCGACCCCCATGGACGATGTCCTCGGCGACGCCGTGCTGCGCCTGCTTGAAGTGCTGCTATGTCCGGTGGAGGCGCAGGTGCTGGGGCCGGGCATCATGCGCGAGATCCTGTATCGCGTGCTGACGGGCGAGCAGGGCGGTGCGGTGCGCGCGGCACTGGCGCAGCACAGCCAGTTCGGCAAGATCGGCAAGGCGCTGCGCCGCATTCACGCCGGTTTCAGCGGCGAGTTGGACGTGCCAACCCTGGCGCAGGAAGCAGGGATGAGCGTGGCTGCCTTTCACGCGAACTTCAAGGCGGTCACGCAGACATCGCCGATCCAGTATCTCAAGAGTACGCGCCTGCACAAGGCGCGCCTGTTGATGGTGCAGGAAGGGCTGAGCGCCGCCACCGCCTCGAATCGGGTCGGCTACGAAAGCAGTTCGCAGTTCAGCCGCGAATTCAAGCGCTTTTTCGGCCGCAGTCCGGTACAGGAAGCGGCCGTGATGAAAACGGTCTTGAGCCAGTCGTCGAAGGAGGCGCCGGCTTATGTGACGGCGCATTAAGTCTTTGTTCGAGTCTTTTGTTGATGGAAAAGGCTTCGAACCTCGTTGAAGCGCCGGAGGCAGGAACCGCTTGCCAGGATGCACGTGCAAACTTCCCACTTAGTTCCACCCCAGCGTTGACAGCGGCGACCGGCGACCGGTCAACGTTTGCATGCGCTGTTCGTCGTCGTCCGCTTCCCTCAATTCGCCACCGAATGCAGCAACACCGTCGTCACGCCGCCATCCTGATCGACGATCAGCTGATACAGCCGGTCGAATTCATCATCGCCGATATCGGCGCCCGGTTTTCCGCCAAACAAGCGCACCAGTTCCGGAACCGTATTCGAGTGGCCAACCACCAGCGCCGTCCCGCCCGCCGCCTTGACCTGCCCGACCAGCCTGGCGCCTTGCGCGGGATCGTAGGTGCGCACTTCCAGTCCCAGGGCGCTGGCCAGCGGCTGCGCCGTCTGCCGCGTACGCTGAGTCGTACTGCTGTAAATATGGGTGATGCCGGTCGACTTGAGGATGGCGGCAATATTGCCGGCGCGGGCCTTGCCCTGGGCCGTCAACTCCGGGTCTTTCTCGACTGATCCCTTTTCGCCATGCCGGACCAGGTAGATGATGGACGGATCGGCCGCTGCCAGGCCGGGCGCCAGCAGGGCTGCGGCGAGGAGGACGCCGCCAAGGAGGGAAGAACGGATGCGCATGCTCGGCTTTCGGAATGGTCGGGACGAAGGAACAGCAATGTAGCGCAGGCTGGCTGAAGGATGCAACTATTCCCCGCCGTTCCACCTCATCGGACCGGCTCTGCATGGTTGGCGCGTATCTTGCTTGCATGGTAAGTACATGGCCACACTCTCAAGCAAACAAATGTCCAGAACTCCCGCGTTCCCCCCTCGCAAGCTGCGCATTGTCGTCGTCAACACGATCGTGCCGGATGGTGGCGAGCACGATGCCGCCCTGGCCGTCCAGGTCATGCGCGGCAATGCGCTGCGCATCGGCCTGCTCGAATCGGGCTACGACATCGTCGCATCGCTGCCCGCCGATATCTACCTTCCTGAAAGGATTGCCCAACTACAGCCCGACATGATCATCATCGACGCCGAATCGGACGCGCGCGACGTGCTCGAGCACATCGTCATCGCCACCCGCGACGAGCGCCGCCCGATCGTGCTGTTTACCGAGGACGACACTACCACCAGCATGGACGCGGCCATGGCGGCCGGTGTGTCGGCCTACATCGTGGCCGGCTTGCAGTCCGAGCGCATCAAACCGGTGCTGAACGTGGCGCTGGCGCGTTTCCGCCAGGAGCAGAAACTGCTGGCCGAGCTCAGCGAGACGCGCCACAAGCTGGCTGAGCGCAAGGTGATCGACCGCGCCAAGGGCATCTTGATGACGCATCACCGGCTGACCGAGGACCAGGCCTACCAGAAGCTGCGCAGCATGGCGATGAACAAGAATCTGAAGCTGGCGGAGATCGCCCAGCGCATCCTCGATGTCGAGGATCTGCTCGGTTGAATCGGTGCCGGCAGCAACACAAGGAGTGGTATGGCAGTGATAAACGGTAATCAATTGCGCACGGTCAGGATCGGCTTCATGCCCTTGACCGATTGCGCGTCGCTGGTCATGGCGGCCGAGTGCGGCTTCGACCGTCAGTACGGCATCAGGATCGTGCTCAGCCGCGAGACTTCGTGGGCCAACCTGCGCGACAAGCTCGGCTCGGGCGCGCTCGACGCCGCCCACGTGCTGTATGGCCTGATGTACGGCGTGCAGCTGGGCATCGGCTGTCAGCGGCAGGCGATGGCGGTGCTCATGAACCTGAGCCGCAATGGCCAGGCGGTGACCTTGTCGCGCGCGCTGGCGGAGCAGGGCGCGGTCGATGGGCCGCGCCTGGCGCAGCACATGCGGGATCGTCCCCGCAGCACCACTTTCGCCCACACTTTTCCGACTGGTAACCACGCGATGCTGCTGTATTACTGGCTGGCGGCGCACGGCATCGACC
The DNA here is from genome assembly GCF_011682155.1 of Massilia sp. CCM 8734. Taxonomy (NCBI): domain Bacteria; kingdom Pseudomonadati; phylum Pseudomonadota; class Betaproteobacteria; order Burkholderiales; family Oxalobacteraceae; genus Massilia; species Massilia sp. CCM 8734. The sequence continues at coordinate 16,716 of NZ_WHJI01000033.1, read as the reverse complement.
CGTTGCGCCAGGCGCGCGCGCTGACGGTGCCGCCGGCCCAGATGGTGGGCAGCTTGCGGGCGGGCATGATCGACGGTTTCTGCGCGGGCGAGCCGTGGGGCCAGCGCGCCATCGACGAGGGCGTGGGTGTGACGGCCGTGACCAGCCAGCAAATATGGCCCGATCATCCGGGCAAGGTGCTGGGAACCACGGCGGCGTTTGCCGCGAGCGAACCGGCTACCTGCCGCGCCATGATCGCGGCGGTGCTCGACGCCAGCCGCTGGATCGAGGCGTCAACCGCCAACAAGGAGCAGACGGCCACGGTGATGGCCGGGTCGGCCTACCTGAACACGGGCAGGCAAGCCATTCTGGCGCGCCTGGCCGGGCAGTACGACAACGGCGCCGGCGTGCGCTGGACGGATGCGCGGGCGCTGAGTTTTCATGGCGACGGCGAGGTCAATTTTCCGTATCTGTCGGACGGGATGTGGTTCATGACCCAGCAGCGCAGGTGGGGCTTGCTCAGGGAAGATCCGGATTACCTGGGCCAGGCCCAGGCGGTCAACCGGATCGACTTGTACAAAGGCGCGGCCGAGATGACCGGCACCCAGTTACCGGCATCAAGCATGCGCAGCTCGACCCTCATCGACGGCGTGCGCTGGGATGGCGGCGATCCGCGCGGCTATGCCGGGTCGTTTCCGATTCATCAATGAAAGAAGGACGCACGCAGCGACGCATCATTTTCGGGCATTGTTGCACCGCAATGTAGCGCCCGCTTGAATTCCACCCCCGAACCCTTCCATCCCACCCCTGACCCACGCTGGCACGGCGTTTGCTAATCAATACCTATCGGATCAATGGCGATCCCCTGAACAACTTGCGCTGATCTAACGACGGATCGGCAGGACAACGGCGTCCGTCCAACCTGGTTTGATAACCGGGTCTGGTCGGACGCCTTTTTGTTTTTAACGGGATAAAACATGGCCACCAAAGCAAACACCATCGCTCTCTTTAGTATGAGCACACCGCAGATGCGCGCCTTCCACCTGACCTGGATGGCCTTCTTTGTCTGCTTCTTCGCCTGGTTCGCCTGCGCGCCGCTGATGCCCATTATCAAAGGGGAATTCGGCCTCACCCTGGCCCAGGTCGCCAACATCAACATCGCGGCCGTCGCCATCACCATCCTGGTCCGCCTGGTCGTCGGCCCGATGTGCGACCGCTTCGGCCCGCGCAAGGCCTACACCGGCCTGTTGCTGCTCGGCGCCATCCCTGTCCTTGGCGTGGCCGCCTCGCAAAGCTACGAAAGCTTCCTGTTCTTCCGCCTTGGCATCGGCGCCGTGGGTGCCAGCTTCGTCATCACCCAGTACCATACCTCGGTCATGTTCGCCCCCAATGTTGTCGGCACCGCCAACGCGGCGGCCGCCGGCTGGGGCAACGCCGGCGGCGGCGCGGCCCAGGCGCTGATGCCCCTGCTGGTCGGCGCGCTGCTGATGCTGGGCGTGAGCGAAGCCCTCGGCTGGCGCGTGGCCCTCCTGGTCCCCGGCGTGCTGATGGTCGTCATGGCTGGCTTGTACTGGAAATTCACCCAGGACTGCCCGCAAGGTAACTACGACGCGATGCGCGCCGCCGGCATCCCTGTCGAAGGTGGAAAGAAAGGCGGCTGGGAGAGCTTCAAGGCCGCCAGCGCCAATCACCGCGTGTGGCTGCTGTTCGTCACCTACGGCGCCTGCTTCGGTATCGAGATCTTCATCCACAACATCGCCGCCGTCTACTACGTCGACCACTTCAAACTGAGCCTGAAAGAAGCCGGCATGGCCGCCGGCAGCTGCGGCCTGCTGGCGCTGTTCGCCCGTGCGCTGGGTGGCTGGGTATCGGACAAGATGGCCATGCGCGGCACCATCAACAGCCGCGTAACCCTGCTGTTCGTGCTGATGATCGGCGAAGGCGCGGGCCTCCTGTGGTTCGCCAAGGCCGACGGCGTCGCCTTCGCGGTGATCGCCATGCTGGTCTTCGGCCTGTTCACCCACATGGCTTGCGGCGCCACTTACGCGCTGGTGCCCTTCATCGACAGCCGTGCGCTGGGTGGCGTGGCCGGCATCATCGGCGCCGGTGGCAACGTGGGTGCGGTCGCTGCCGGCTTCCTGATGAAAGGCACTGGCGACATCGCCCAAACCCTCACCATCCTCAGCGGCCTGGTGCTGCTGTCGGCGCTGTGCGCCATCGCGGTCCGGCTCAGCGCCGCCGTGGACGACCGTCCGGTCGCCGTCAACAATGCAGTCGCTTAGGGAGAACCAGCATGAAAATCATCGTCATCGGCCACGGCATGGTAGGCCACAAATTCCTCGAGTCGCTCGGCGCTGCCGCCGCGCCAGGGCTGGAAGTGACGGTCCTGTGCGAGGAGCCGCGCGCCGCCTACGACCGCGTGCACCTGTCGGAATTCTTCTCCGGTAAATCGGCCGACGACCTGTCGCTGGTGCCGGCCGGCTTCTTCGAGGGCGGCAATATGCTGCTCAAGCTGAACGCGAAGGCCGTCGCCGTCGACCGCGAAGCCAGAACCGTCACCGTCGGCAGCGGCGAAGTGCTGGCCTACGACAAACTGGTGTTCGCCACCGGCTCGTATCCGTTCGTGCCGCCGCTGGCTGGCAAGGACCGCAAGGACTGCTTCGTCTACCGCACCATCGAAGACCTGGAAGCGATGCTCGAATGCGGCAAGCGCTCCAAGACCGGCGTGGTGATCGGCGGCGGCCTGCTTGGCCTGGAATGCGCCAAGGCCCTGCGCGACATGCAGCTGCAAACCCACGTGGTGGAATTCGCCCCGCGCCTGATGGCGGTGCAGGTCGACGATGGCGGCGCGCGCGTGCTGCGCGCCAAGATCGAAGACCTGGGCGTGACCGTCCACACGCAAAAGAACACGCTCGAAATCATCGACGGCGAAGACGGCACGCACCGCATGAACTTTGCCGACGGCAGCCATCTGGATACCGACATGATCGTCTTCTCGGCCGGCATCCGCCCGCGCGACGACCTGGCGCGCCTGTGCGGGCTGGCGATCGGCCCGCGCGGCGGCATCGCCATCGACAACAGCTGCCTCACGTCCGACCCGGACGTTTACGCCATCGGCGAATGCGCGCTGTGGAACGGCCAGTTGTTCGGCCTGGTGGCGCCGGGCTACGACATGGCCCGCGTCGCCGCGCGCCATTTGCTGGGTGAGCAAGCGGCTGCCTTTACCGGCGCCGACATGAGCACCAAGCTCAAACTGATGGGCGTGGACGTGGCCAGCATTGGCGATCCGCACGCGGCCAGCCCGGGCAGCCGCTCGTACCAGTTCACCGACGAGCGCAAACAGGTCTACAAGAAGATCGTGGTGTCGGACTGCGGCAAATTCCTGCTCGGCGGCGTGATGGTGGGCGACGCCAGCGAGTACGGCACCCTGCTGCAGATGATGTTGAATAAGATCGAGCTGCCCGAGTCGCCCGAATTCCTGATCCTGCCGCAAAGCGACGGCAAGGCGCGCCCCGGCCTGGGCGTGGACGCGCTGCCCGACACCGCCCAGATCTGCTCCTGCAACGATGTATCGAAAGGCGACCTGTGCGCCGCCGTGTGCGGTGGCGCCACCACCATCGGTGCGCTCAAAAGCTGCACCAAGGCCGGTTCCACCTGCGGCGGCTGCGTGGCGCTGGTCACGCAGGTGATGAAGGCCGAGATGAAAAAGCAGGGCATGGCCGTCAACAACCACGTCTGCGAACACTTCCCGTACTCGCGCCAGGAGATCTACCACCTGGTCAAGGTCGGCAAAATCACATCCTTCGAAGACCTGCTGGCGCAGCACGGCACGGGACGCGGTTGCGATGTCTGCAAACCGGTAGCCGCCAACGTGCTGGCCTCGACCTGGAACGACTTCGTGCTCAAGCCAGAACACGCCAGCCTGCAGGATTCGAACGATTACTTCCTCGGTAACATCCAGAAAGACGGCACTTATTCGGTGGTGCCGCGCATGCCGGGCGGGGAAGTGACGGCCGATGGCCTGATCGCGGTCGGCATGGTCGCCAAAAAATACGGCCTGTACACCAAGATCACCGGCGGCCAGCGGGTCGACCTGTTCGGCGCGCGCGTCGAGCAGTTGCCCTTTATCTGGGAAGAGCTGATCGAGGCCGGTTTTGAGTCGGGCCACGCCTACGGAAAATCGCTGCGCACCGTCAAATCGTGCGTGGGTTCCACCTGGTGCCGCTACGGCGTGGCCGACAGCGTCGGTTTCGCCATCGAACTGGAAAACCGCTACAAAGGCTTGCGCACGCCGCACAAGATCAAGTTCGGCGTCTCCGGCTGCACCCGCGAATGCGCCGAAGCGCAGGGCAAGGACGTGGGCCTGATCGCCACCGAAAAGGGCTGGAACCTGTACGTGTGCGGCAACGGCGGCATGAAGCCGCGCCACGCCGAACTGATTGCATCAAGCCTGGACCAGGAAACCGTGGTGCGCTACATCGACCGCTTCCTGATGTTCTATATACGCACCGCCGACCGCCTGCAGCGCACCAGCGTTTGGCGCGACAACCTCGAAGGCGGCCTCGATTACCTCAAATCGGTGGTCATCGACGACAAGCTGCATCTGGCCGCCGAACTCGAAGCGGACATGCAGCACGTGGTCGACACCTACGCCTGCGAGTGGAAGAACGCCGTCAACGATCCGGCCACGCGCCAGCGCTTCCGCCATTTCGTCAACAGCGACCAGGCCGACCAGAACGTTGTCTTCATGCCCGAACGCGGCCAGATTCGCCCGGCCACGATCGAAGAACGCAAGCGCGTCATCCCCCTCATCGTCAAAACCGCCTAAGGAGAAGCTCATGCACCGCGATATCGAACTGACCAATTGGACCGCCGTCTGCTCGCTCGACGAGATCGTTCCCAACACCGGCGTGTGCGCACTCCTGAACGGCGAACAGGTCGCCGTGTTCCATGTGGCTGACGCCGAAGAACGCGTCTTCGCCATCGGGAACTACGATCCGAACAGCGGCGTGTCGGTACTCTCGCGCGGCCTGGTGGGCAGTCTGGGCGAACGCATCGTGGTCGCCTCGCCGATCTACAAACAGCACTTCGACCTGTTCACCGGCGAATGCCTGGAAGCGCCGGAACACTCGGTGCCGAGCTACCGCGCGCGGGTCGAAGACGGCAAGGTGTGGGTCTGCGCATGACAAACTCCACGACTGCGCCCGTCGCCAGGCAATCGCTGGTCGTGATCGGCAACGGCATGGCCGGCATGCGCACGGTCGAGGAAATGCTCAAGCTGGCGCCGGAACTATACGACATCACGGTGTTCGGCGCCGAGCCGCATGGCAATTACAACCGCATCCTGCTCTCGCCGCTGCTGGCCGGTGAAAAGAGCATCGACGACATCATGCTGCACACGCGCGAATGGTATGCCGCCAACGGCATCACCTTGCACGCGGGCGACCCGGTGGTGCACATCGACCGCCGCAAGCGCATGGTGCGCTCTCAGTCGGGGCGCGAAGTCTGGTACGACCGGCTGCTGCTGGCGACCGGCTCCAAGCCCTTCATCGTGCCGGTGCCCGGCCACAAACTGGCGGGCGTGATCGGTTTTCGCGACATCCAGGATGTCGATACCATGCTGGAAGCGGCCCGCAGCGGCGGCCACGCGGTCGTCATCGGAGGCGGCCTGCTCGGGCTGGAGGCGGCCAACGGCCTGCTGCGGCGCGGCATGCAGGTGACTGTGGTGCATGTGATGGACAGCTTGATGAACCAGCAGCTCGACAAGCCGGCCGCGCTGCTCCTGAAAACCGCGCTCGAACTCAAAGGCCTGCGCTTCCTGCTCGAAGCGCACACCAGCGAGATCGTGGGAGAGTCGCGCGTCAAAGCGGTCCGCTTCAAGGATGGCAACGAAATCCCGGCCGACCTGGTCGTCATGGCCGCCGGCGTGCGTCCGAACATCGAGCTGGCCAAGGCGGCCGGCCTGCACTGCGATCGCGCCATCGTCGTCGACGACACCTTGCAGACGTACGACCCGCGCATTTACGCCGTGGGCGAATGCGTGCAGCACCGCAGCGCCACCTTCGGGCTGGTGGCACCGATCTGGGACCAGGCCAAGGTCTGCGGCGCGCACCTGGCGCGCAACGGCCACCGCCGCTACGTCCAGCAAGCCACGCCGACCAAGCTGAAGGTGACCGGCGTCGACCTGTATTCGGTCGGCGACTTTATCGGCGGCGAGGGCAGCGAAGACCTGGTGCTGCGCGACCCGCGCCGTGGTATCTACAAACGCCTGGTGTTGGCCGGTAACCGCATCGCGGGCGCGGTCCTGTACGGCGACGTGCAGGATGGCCCGTGGTACTTCGGCCTGATCCAGAACCGCACCGACATATCGGCCATGCGCAGTCGCCTGCTGTTCGGCGAAGCCCTGTGCGCCCAAGCCGCCTGACACGGAGCCCGACTTTGAATCTCTCTCCCATACCCCTTGCTGTGCGCAGCACCTGTCCCTACTGCGGCGTGGGCTGCGGTATCACCGCCACGCCTTTGCCCGACGGCGCCATTGCCATTGCGGGCGACGCCAGCCACGCCGCCAATCGCGGCCGCCTGTGCGTCAAGGGAGCGGCCCTGGGCGAAACCCTCGGCCTCGAAGGCCGCCTGCTGCACCCGGCCGTGCGCGAGGACGGCGCGCTGCGCCAGGCATCGTGGGATGAAGCCCTGGAGCGCGTCGCCGGCGGCCTGCGCGCCATCATCGACCAACACGGGCCGGACGCGGTGGCGCTGTATGTATCGGGCCAGCTGCTGACCGAGGACTATTACGTCGCCAACAAGCTGATGAAGGGGTATATCGGCAGCGCCAACATCGACACCAACTCGCGCCTGTGCATGTCGTCGGCGGTGGCCGGCCACAAACGCGCCTTCGGCGCCGACCTGGTGCCGGGCTGCTACGAAGACTTCGACCTGGCCGACATGGTGGTGCTGGTCGGCTCTAACACGGCGTGGTGCCACCCGATCCTGTTCCAGCGCATCGCGCGCCTGAAGGATGCGCGCCCCGAAGTGCGCATCGTCGTCATCGACCCGCGCCGCACCGCCACCTGCGAACTGGCCGACCTGCACCTGCCGGTCAAACCCGGCACCGACGTGTGGCTGTTCAATGGCTTGCTGAGCTATCTGGCGAAAAGCGGCGTGCAGGACACGGCATTCATCGAAGCGCACACCAACGGCCTGGAACAGGCGCTGGACGCGGCGCAGGTCGATTGCGCCGATCCGCTGGCGGTGGCGCGCCACTGCCGCATCGATCCCGACGACCTGATGGCTTTCTACGGCGGCTTTGCGGCGACCACGAAAGTGATCACGGCCTTCTCGCAAGGGGTGAACCAGTCGTCGGCGGGCACCGATAAAGTCAACAGCATCATCAACTGCCACCTGCTCACCGGCCGCATCGGCCAGCCGGGCATGGGACCGTTTTCGATCACCGGCCAGCCGAACGCCATGGGCGGGCGCGAAGTGGGCGGCCTGGCCAACATGCTGGCCGCGCACATGGACCTGGACAATCCCGAGCACCGCGACACGGTGCAAACCTTCTGGTCGTCGCCGCGTATTGCGGAGAAGGGCGGTTTGAAGGCGGTCGACCTGTTCAAGGCGATCGAGGCGGGCACGGTCAAGGCGGTGTGGGTGATCGCCACCAATCCGATGGTGAGCATGCCGGATGCGAACCGGGTCCAGCGCGCACTGGAAAAGTGCGAGCTGGTGGTGGTATCCGATATCATCGCCAACACCGACACGAATGCGTTTGCCGACGTGCTGCTGCCGGCGCTGGGCTGGGGCGAAAAGGATGGCACGGTGACCAATTCGGAGCGCCTGATTTCGCGCCAGCGCGCCTTTTTGCCGGCTCCCGGCGAAGCGCGCGCCGACTGGTGTATTTTGGCGGACGTGGCGCGGCGCATGGGGTTTGACGGTTTTGACTTCGATAGTTCGCATGCGGTCTTCGACGAACACGCGCGCTTGAGCGTGTTCCGCAACGACGGTACGCGCATGTTCAACCTGGCGGGCCTGTGCGGCCTGCAGGCGCCGGACTACGACAAGCTCGAACCGGTGCAGTGGCCGGTGCGGCGCGGCGTCGACGGCACCCTGGAAGGCAGCACGCGCCTGTTCGCCGACCGCCGTTTCGCCCACGCCGACGGCAAGGCGCGCTTCATCGCCACCGCGCCGCGCGCGCCGGTCAACGCGGTCGATCCCGAGTATCCGCTGGTGCTCAACACCGGGCGCGTGCGCGACCAGTGGCACACCATGAGCCGCACCGGCCGCGCGCCGCGCCTGGCCGATCACACGGCCGAAGCCTTCATCGACATGCATCCGCAAGACGCGCTGCTGTACGGCGTGCGCGAAGGTGAGCTGGCGCGCGTGTCGAGCCGGTGGGGTGCGATGGTGGCGCGCGTGCAGCACGGCGGCGGCATCGCGCGCGGATCGGTGTTCGTGCCGATTCACTGGAACGGCCAGACCGCGTCCGACGCGCGTGTGGGCACCTTGGTCAATCCGGCGGTCGATCCGGTGTCGGGCGAGCCGGAATTCAAGCATACGCCGGTGCAGGTGGAGCGCTTCGGCGTGGCGTGGCATGCCTTTGTCTTGAGCCGCAGCGAGCTGGCGCTGGCCCAAGTTGCGCACTGGACGCGGGTGCAGGGCCGTGGCTTTGCGCGCTACGAGATGGCCGGGCGCGGCCAGTTGCGCGAGCGGGCCGCCTGGGCGCGCGCGCTGCTCGGCGTGAGCATGGATGCCGACTGGCTCGATTACGAAGACGCCAGCGATGGGGTGTATCGCGCCGTGCACGTGGTGGGCGAGCGCATCGAACAGTGCATCTTCCTCTCGCCGCGCACCGACCTGCCGGCGCGCGCCTGGCTGGCCAGCCTGTTCGCCAGCGATTCGCTCACCCAGCTCGACCGCGCCGGGCTGCTGGCCGGGCAGGCGCTCGGCATGCGGCTCGACACCGGGCCGACCGTGTGTTCCTGCTTCGGCGTCGGGCGCAATACGATCTGCGAGGCGATCATCGCGCGCGACCTCAAAACGGTGCCGGAAGTGACTGCTTGCCTGAAAGCGGGCGGCAATTGCGGCTCCTGCGTGCCGGAGATCAAAGTGCTGTTAATGCAGACGAGGGCGCGCGAAGCTGCCTGAAAATGTTGCCTGTGATTGTGATGTGAATGATATTATTGCCCGCATTAAACAATCTTACCTGCGGGAACACGGCGATGGCGATGGAACTGGAAGCGGCAGGCGCCTTGAGCGTGGCGGAGGCGGGCGCGCACGGGCATGGCGCACATGGACATGCAAGCTCGTGCGCCAACTGCGGCGCTGCGCTGACAGGCCCGTTTTGCCATCTGTGCGGGCAGCACGCGCACGTGCACAAGTCCTTGCTGCATCTGGGCGAAGAGGTGTTGCACGGCATTCTGCACTTCGACGCCAAGGGCTGGCGCACGATCCCCATGCTGGTCGCCAAGCCCGGCGAGCTGACGCGGCGCTACATCGACGGCCAACGTACCCGCTTCGTGTCGCCGCTGGCCTTGTTTTTGTTCCTGGTGTTTTTCCTGTTTTTTGTGGCGTCGCTCAGCAGCGGACCGACGCGTGTGAACATGTCCGACCCGGCAGCGCGGGCCGAAGCGCGTGCCGAGTTCGTACAGGAAGTGGAGCAGGCAAAGGCGGCGCTGCGCGCTGCCAACGGTGGCGGGCAGGCCGACGCCAAAGCCGAGCTGGCCGGCGCCGAGATGGCGCTCGGGCTATTCGACAAATACGGCGCTGGCGGAAGCGAACGTCGCTGGTTTACGTCGAATAAGTTCAGCATGAAAACCGCATGGCCGGCGCTTGACGCCGCCGTCAAGCATGCGGCCGAGAATCCGGCGTTGACGATCTATAAGCTCAAAAGCAGTGGCGCCAAGTTTTCCTTTTTGCTGGTGCCGATCTCGCTGCCCTTCTTGTGGCTGCTGTTCTTCTGGCGGCGCGGCGTGACGATGTACGACCACGCGGTGTTTTCGCTGTATTCGCTGTCGTTCATGGCGCTCATGTTCGCGCTGGTATTTGCGATCGGGGCCGCCGGTATGGGCGTCGTGGCGGGCGCCTTGGTGCTGTTGGCGCCGCCAGTCCACATGTTCCTGCAACTGCGCGGCGCTTACGCACTCAGCAATGGCGAGGCCTTGTGGCGCACCGTGGCGCTGTTGTGCATGGCGGGCGTGGTCTTCCTGCTCTACATGGCCTTGGTTCTGCTGCTGAGCGTCGCATGAAGGCTGCCGTCATGAAATGGACCGGCTACCTTGTCAGCGTTGCCGACGATGTCGCCGATGTCATGGACGGGAATTAGCTGCCGGGTGCCTCGGGCCCCGGTCGTGCAATGCTCCGCCAGCGTGCTTATACCTTCTTGACGAACTCCGACTTCAGGCTCATGGCGCCGAAACCATCGATCTTGCAATCGATGTCGTGGTCGCTGTCGACCAGGCGGATGTTCTTGACCTTGGTGCCCATCTTGACCGTGCCGCCCGATCCTTTGAGCTTCAAATCCTTGATCACGCTGACAGTGTCGCCATCCTGCAACACATTCCCCGCAGCATCGCGATAAACCTTTGGCCCCTCATCGGCCGCCGCCGCACCTTCCTGCGCGCTCCATTCGTGGGCGCACTCCGGGCAGACAAGATTGCTGCCGTCCTCATAAGTAAATTCTGAATTGCATTTAGGGCAGGGGGGAAGTGCGCTCATAGGAATCGTCCTGAAGTTGCTTGAAAGACGATGAGTATACAGGGTGCCGCACCTGCGCGAAGAGTTGCATATTGAGTAGAAGCAATGCTTCTCGTAAACAGTGATGCAAACATGGCTCTTCTTAAGGCTTCAATTCGAATGAATACTCTGATAATTGCCTTAGAGAATCAAAACATTCCAAATAGAACGAGGAGCATCACCATGGCACCGAACATCGCACTGAACAGCATCCGCCGTCCGGCACATGTGGTTGTCGACCGGGCCGGCGTCGGCGCGCCAGTGACGATCGAATTGCTGCCTTTTACCGTGCGCCCGGTGCGCACCGAAGCCGACCTGCGCCGCGCGGTGGCCGTGCGCCAGGCCGCTTATGCGCGCCACCTGCCGGAGTTCGCCCGCTCGCTGGAACAGCCCGAGGCGGCCGACTACGACGGCGACACGGTGATCCTGCTGGCCGAATCGAAGCAAGACGGCAGCGCGCTGGGCAGCGTGCGCATCCAGACCAATTTCCGCCAGGCGCTGCACGTGGAAGAATCGGTCGACCTGCCGCTGTGGCTGGCATCGCAGCGGCTGGCCGAAGTGACCCGGCTCGGCATCGTGGAAGGACGCATCGGGCGCCAGGTGAAACTGGCGCTGATCAAGGCTTGTTTCGAGCATTGCGAGCACAACGGCGTGGACACGGCCGTGGTCAGCGGCCGCGCGCCGATCGACCGCCAGTATGAGCAACTGCTGTTCACCGATGTGTTCGCCAGCCGCGACCCGGTGATCCTGCGCCATGTCGGTAACCTGCCGCACCGGATCATGTACTTCGACATCGCCAGCGGCCAGGAACGCTGGGAAGCGGCGCGCCATCCCTTGCTCGATTTCTTTTGCCATACACGCCATCCGGACATCGATCTTGGCCGCCATGTTCCTGCCGCCTGGAAACACGGCTTGCCGCGCAGTCAGCAAGCCGCCGGGGCTGTTGTTGTTGGGCTCGCCGCGTAATCAATCAAACTGTGACGGCGCGGGAGTAACGATGTATGCTTTGACATGATTGCCGCCCAAGAGCAACGAATGGCGGCGCCAGTTGTGCAGCCGGATGCCGCCCATGTTAATGCCGACTTCCTCGTCCCACGCGCCACGTGAACGCGAGCGCTTGCAACACGCTCTCGAAACGTTGTTGCGCCTGCTGTCTTTCTATCTGGTTCCGCTCGCCATCGCGCTGCTGTCGCTGCTGGCGCTGGCGTTCTGGAGTAACCAGTACCGCAGCGTCGAGGGCGGGCCGCTGGCGCTGCGCGTCATGGCGCACGCCGACGCCACGCTCGCGCCAGGGCAGGCGCTGGCGCAAGTGACTGGTTTACCGGAAGTCATGGCCCGCGAAACGCGCATGTCGCCCGATCCGCTCTGGTTCAGCATGGTTGCCGACACGCAAGCGGGAACGGTGATCGAATTTCCTTCGCGTCACATGACCGAGATCGCTTGTTGGGATGGCGCGACCCTGCGTTCGCTGGGAAGTTCCACCCGTTCCGCGTCGAGCGGCGCCGTGGCGCCGCTGCGGGCGGGGTTTGCGCTGACCTTGACGCCCGCGCCCGGCGCGTCCGCGCAGGCTGAGGGACCTGAGCGCTTGCTGTGCCGCGCCGTGCTCATCGGTCCGGCGAGACTGTCCGCGACCCAATGGCAGCCGCAGGAACTGGCGCTGGCGGTGCAGCAATTTCACCGCAAGTCGGGCTTGCTCGACGGCGGCATGATCGTGCTGACCTTGTTCGTACTGACGACCGCGCTGATCAACCGCCAGGCCCTGTACGTGCTGCTGGCCGGCTGGCTGATCCTGAACCTGCGCATGGGGGCGCTCTCGGCCGGCTGGGATATCCAGTGGCTGGGCCAAGTCGTGCCGGACCGCTGGCTGTTGCCGAGCCGTGCCCTGACCATCGCCCTGTACGCGATTTCGACCCTGACCCTGTACCAGACCCTGTTCCGCGAGCGGCTGGCCAACACGCGCTACCGCACGCCGCTGCGCGTTGCCGAATGGTGCTGCCTGCCGCTGCTGGTGCTGTCGGTCATCTTGCCGTACCATATTTTCCTGCCCATCATGTGGGGCTTCGTGGCGTATGGGCTGCTGCTGATGACGCTCGGGCTGGTCAACGTGATGTCGCAGTCGCACATGCGGGTGGCGTTCTGGTTCGCCGCCTCGTTCGCGGTGACCATGCTGTCGGGCCTGGCCGAAGTCATCGCCGCCGCGCTCGGCGTGCGCGACCTGACCGGCCTGGTCAACAGCGTCACGGCCGCGCTCGCGTCCAGCCTGCTGGCCGCGCTGGCGGTGGCCGAACAGATGCGCCAGGAAACCGAACAGCGCATCGCCGCCCAGGCCGAATTGCAGCATACCTACGAAGCCATGCCGGTCGGCCTGTTCACGCTCGATCTGGAAGGGCAATTTCTCAGCGCTAACCCAACCATGCACCGGATGCTAGGCGCCGATGCGGCCGTGATCGCGGGCAAGAATTTCCAGCAATTCTTCGCCGATGGGGTCTGGGGCACCTTGTCCACCCTGGTGCAGGAGCATCCCGACGCCGAGCTGCGCATCGAAGACCGCAGCGGCGCGCATTGCTTCCTGGTGCGTGCGACCCTGGCGCGCGGCAAGATCGAAGGCGTGCTGCAAGATACGACCGAGCAGCACAAGGCCACCGAGCAATTGCGCTTCATGGCCAATAACGATGCGCTGACCAAGGTCTACAACCGGCGCGGCATCGAACGCGTGTTCGAGCAAGCCTGTTTCAAGCCGATGACCCTGGCTTATCTCGACCTCGACCGCTTCAAGCTGATCAACGACCTGTTCGGCCACCTGGCCGGCGATGAAGTGCTCAAGCAAGTGTGCGAGCGCATTGGCGCCGTGCTCAGCGGTGACCAGCGGATCGGCCGGGTGGGCGGCGATGAATTCGTGATCATCATGCCGGAAACCTCGATTCGCGTGGCCGCGCTGATCTGCCGCTGCCTGGTCGGGCGCATCGGCAACACGCCCTACCGCGTGGGCGACAAAGCGTTTCATGTGCGCGGTTCGATCGGCCTGATCGAAGTGCAGCCCGGCATGCAAATGAAAGATGCCGTCTCGACCGCCGACCGCGCCTGCCGCGAAGCCAAGAGCGGTCACCGTGACGGCCTGGTCGTGTACGAGCGCGATTCCTCGGCCTTTATCGAACGCGAGGCCGAGCTGAACCTGGTCGAGCGCCTGTCGGCCAACGACGCCACCGCGTGCATGGTGCTCGAAATGCAGCCAATCATGTCGCTCAAAATGCCCTACGATTCGATGAATTTCGAAGTCTTGCTGCGCATGCGCGAAGCGGACGGTACCTTGCTGGCGGCCGGGCCGATCATCGCCGCCGCCGAGAAAAGCGGGCGCATGGGCGTGATCGACCGCTGGGTGCTGTCGACGACCTTGAGCTGGATTGAGCGCAATGCCGACATGCTGGTCAATACCCAGTTCGTGTGCATGAACCTGTCGGGCGCCTCGCTCAACGACGAACGTTTCATCCAGGACACCATCGACATCCTGCGCCGCCACCGCGAGGCCGCCAGCCGCTTGTGCATGGAAATTACCGAAAGCGTCGCCTTGCACGACCTGAACAACACGCGGCGCTTCATCGACCAGGTGCGCAACTTCGGGGTCAAGGTGGCGCTCGACGATTTTGGCGCGGGCTATACGTCCTTCTCCTACCTCAAGGAATTGCCGGCGGACATACTCAAGATCGATGGCAATTTTATCGTCAATATGAATGCGCATCCGGCCGACGTGGCCATTGTCGAGGCGATCGTCAAGCTGGCGGTCAACCTGGGCATGAAGACGATTGCCGAATGGGCCGAGGATCGCGCCACGGTGCAGACCTTGGCCGATATTGGGGTGGACTATGTGCAAGGTTTTGTGATCGCATCGTCAATGGCGCCGGATATCTTGCTCACTGTCAGCTCGGCCGCCGGCTTTATCGTCGACGAAGAGCTCAACCTGCTCGTCGGCACGCTGGGCACGCCCGGCAAGGCGCCTGTACAGACGGCAGCGGTCGATGAAGCGCCGGTGACGGGCTTGCACTGAACTGCCTGGCGGCGCGCGGGTCGAAACCTGATCAACATCCTTAAGAAGGGGACGAGCGATGATCGAGCATGCGGTATTGGGAGTGTTTGACGACCTCGACAAGGCTGGGCAGGCGCGCGCCGCCTTGTTGGCCGACGGCTTCGACGCCGATGCGCTGGAGCTGAAGGTGCATAACGACGAAGCGGGGCCGGTGGAAGGCAATTTTTACGTGGGCAATACGCCCAGCGAAAGCGCACAGCACGTCTACGACAGGAATTACGCCAATCCAGTCCAGCGCGCGCAATGCTTGCTGGTGGTCGATGCCAACGACGCAGCCATGGCGGCGCGGGCGGGCGCCATCATGGCCGGTTTCGGCGCGCGCGATCCGAATCAATTGTCCGCCACGGGAGGGGGCGGGGCGCCTTTGCCGGCCCGCCCTTCCTGATGCTGGCAGGTGGCGGGCGCGGCCCTTACTGGCGGGGCGCCACCGGATTTTCGCTCGACTGATCGCCCGCGCGCGGCATTGGCGTGCCTTCCAGCAGGCTTTTCAGGCGCCCCAGGTCTTCTTCCAGCGCGTGCTCCGGGTCGCCGCCGAACAGCGTGGCCACCGCCTGTCCCACGGCCCCCGCCGGCGGCCGGTACGACAAGCGGACCGTGGCCAGCGTGCCCCCGCGCGACGGTTCAAGCCGCACCGATCCCGCTTGCTCCACTTGCGCGCCGGGCGCGCTGCGCCAGGCCAGGCGGTGCGGTCGCACCTGCTCGGTCAGCACCGCATCAAAGCTGAACTCGCTGCCGGCCGGGCCTTTGACCACCCAATGCGAGCGCCGGTTGCCGAGCTCGCGCACCTCGACCACATTCGCCATGAAACGCGGAAAGTTGTCGTAGCTCGCCCACAGCGCGTACACCTGCTCGGGCGGGGCGTCGATGCGGATGGTTTTTTCTAACGCCACCATGCCGCTGCGCCCTTGCTGGCGCGACAGCCCGGGCAGGGCGCCCTTTGTCATGGAGCGCATCAGCAGCGCCGCGCCAGCCAGGCCCACAACCATGGCAAGCGGCATGCGCCTGGTCAGCATGCCGGCCAGGCCGAGCGTGCCGCCGCCCAGCATGGCGGCATTGTGCGGCGACGATGGCCACAAGGACTGCGCGGAGAAGGAACGGCGACTAGCATCACTGGTGCCGGCGCTCTTCAGCGCCGTTGAGGCATCGCCCTGGCGGCGGCTGGTATCCGCGCCTCCCGCGCCATCGGCGTCGCCCACCCCGGCCTTGCCAGCGCCAGTCATGCGCTCGGTGCGGCCGGCGCCATCGGCGCCGATCCGCTCGCTGACGCCATGCACGACTTTTTCGAGCATGTCGCCGCCTTGCCGGCCCAGGTCGCGCAGTTTCGCTCCGGACAGCGCGCGTCGCGGCGCGCCCCGGTCCGGGTCCATCATGTACATGGCGAGCGCGCCGAGCGCCGCGCCGCCCAGCCATTTACCGAGGTGAAGATCGTGTTCGGACGTCTGTTTTATGGTTCTCTCCGTTCGCTTGTGTTGGTCGATGAACGCTGCCCTCGCGCGCCTGGTCGCGCCAGGCGAGGGCCAGCAGGTCTTGTACTTCCGCGTCGCCGGTCTGGTCGAATTGGCGGTACCACTGGCCGACCGCGCGGAAGTCGGGCGGCTGGCTCAGGCAAACCAGTTCGTCGACTTGCGCGGCGAGCGCGGCGCAACTGTCCGGAGCGCCCACCGGCACGGCGACCACGATGCGCCGCGCCCCGCGCAAACGCGCGGCCCTGATCGCCACGCGCATGGTGGCGCCGGTGGCCAGCCCGTCGTCGATCAACATGACGGTCCGGCCCGTCAGATCGGGTTCGGCGCGCGCGCCACGGTACTGGCGCGGGGGGCGGGGGCGGGGGGGGGGGGGGGGGGGGGGGGGGGGGGGTGGCGGGGGGGGGCGGGAGCGGGGGGGCGGGGGGGGGGGGGGGGGGGGGCCGGGGGGGACCGCCGGGGGGG
>NZ_WHJI01000339.1:0-281 GCF_011682155.1 Massilia sp. CCM 8734 | reverse complement strand
ACTTCAACGAACTGGTAGGGCTGGTTGGACTCGAACCAACGACCCCCGCGTTATCAACACGGTGCTCTAACCAGCTGAGCTACAGCCCCGACTTGGACACTGCTACTGTTTCTTCTAAATTCAACAGCCGATAAGTGTGGACGTTTGTTGAACCGGCTCTATAGCCTGGTGCAACTCTAGAAAGGAGGTGATCCAGCCGCACCTTCCGATACGGCTACCTTGTTACGACTTCACCCCAGTCACGAATCCTACCGTGGTAAGCGCCCCCCTTACGGTTAAGC
>NZ_WHJI01000338.1:0-282 GCF_011682155.1 Massilia sp. CCM 8734 | reverse complement strand
TAAAGAATAATGGACAAAAAGGAAATCAAGTTGCATTTTTTTGCAACTTGATTTTTGATTTTTAAAACTTTTGCATTTTTATGTTTTTCAGGGAAAATAATCCTAATTTTATTGCTAGTTTTGATTTTTATAAAATAGAATTAATTAGTTTTTGCATAATGGAAGATTTAAAAAAATACTTTTTAGGACAATTTGATTTATATCAAATAGATGGGAATTTATTTTCGGAAGAAAGACAGATTAATTTTGATAAACTTAAAATTGATTCTAGAGAAAAAGAAG
>NZ_WHJI01000337.1:0-282 GCF_011682155.1 Massilia sp. CCM 8734 | reverse complement strand
GCCATTACAAAACTTTGTATCTGATTTGCATTTTCTTCTGCTGATAATGTCTTTTTTCCTGTTGCAGCCAAAAATAAAGTGGTTAAACCTGCTTTTTCGCCATGCTTTTCATCATCCGGGTATACGCCAAAATAAAATCGGATGCCGTCCACTTCATATCCCGTATCGGCTCCATGGGTCTTAATATAATTAATGTAGCTTTCTAAAGCTTCCAGTGAATACCAAATGGCATTTGCATCTTCTTTTTTGGTTGACTTGTGAATTAGTTTTCCTCTTTTATGA
>NZ_WHJI01000336.1:0-283 GCF_011682155.1 Massilia sp. CCM 8734 | reverse complement strand
ACGCAAAGTCGCAAAGAAGCAAACTTCTGAACCTGAAACTAAAAAACCTTTGAACCTTTGCAACTCTGAACCTTTGCAACTAAAAACTCAGAACCTCAGCAACTCAGCAACTCAGAACCTTAAAAAATCACCGTCGAATTCTTCACTTCACTAATCATAAACATACTTTGTGTACTGCCAATGTGTTGTAAGCTTGTAAGTTTTGTTACGAGGAATTCGCGGTAGGCTTCCATGTCTTTTACCAATACTTTGAGGATGTAGTCATAATCACCGCTTACGTGGT
>NZ_WHJI01000335.1:0-283 GCF_011682155.1 Massilia sp. CCM 8734 | reverse complement strand
GTGAAGGGTTCGCGCTCGATGGCCGCTGCGGGCTTGCTCAACTCAGCCACCTTGCGGGCCTGCACGGCCTCCTGGGTGTACTGCCGGCGCATGGGCTGGTGTTCGGCCTGGCTGTGCTCAATGCCGCGCTCAAACTTGTGCGGGGCCATTGCTTGGGCGTACTCGGTTTGCAGCTCGCGCAAGCTCTGGCGGGTAAACGTGTCTTTCGCGCTCAGCCGTCCATCGGGAGTAATGGGCACGATGACCGCGTGGACGTGCGGGGTCTTTTCGTCCTGGTGCAGGG
>NZ_WHJI01000334.1:0-284 GCF_011682155.1 Massilia sp. CCM 8734 | reverse complement strand
AAAAGTAGCATGTGAAACTTTAGTGACAACGGGTCAGGTAATTTTGGCCGGTGAGGTAAAATCGAATACCTATCTTGATGTTCAGCAAATTGCTCGTGATGTAATCCGTAAAATCGGTTACACTAAAAGTGAATACATGTTTGAAGCGAATTCTTGTGGAATTCTTTCGGCCATTCACGAACAATCTGCCGATATTAATCAGGGTGTTGACAGAGCGAAGCCAGAAGAACAAGGTGCAGGAGATCAGGGAATGATGTTTGGTTACGCAACTAACGAAACAGAAA
>NZ_WHJI01000333.1:0-284 GCF_011682155.1 Massilia sp. CCM 8734 | reverse complement strand
GCCTACTTCAAAGAACTTCCGGCGGATCAGGTAATCGGATTGGTGTGTAATATCATCAATGCCAATTATAAAATTGAATCGGGAGTTTACAGAATTCAATAAACGCAGAACCCATATATAACAAGAAACAAAAACAAGAAAAAAAACAATCAAAACAACACCATTATGAATGAAAAACAAATGCGGTATGTCGCAAATTGTCAAAGTATTAAAAAAGGCTTTATGCCCCAATTGATCCTGTTCATTGCTTTATTTTTTATCGGATTAACGGCAAAAGCCGGAAA
>NZ_WHJI01000332.1:0-284 GCF_011682155.1 Massilia sp. CCM 8734 | reverse complement strand
TTTACTTGTTTTATCTGACAAGCTTTCAAAAAGATCATTCGTTTTTAGATAATAATACAAGCTTTGTTCTAGGTAAGTCCTAAGTAATAGAGCAAATGAATAAAATTTTTCATTTGGTAAACTTTTCAATTCGAGAAACAAACTATCTAATTTATCATTATTAAAATAGATATCAGTATCTTTAGGAATCACTCTTTCAAAGAAAGTATTTTTTATTGCCTTTTTTCTTCTTTGATTAATTTTTGCTTTTTCTTCATCTAGATTAGATTTTTGCTTTGTAGCCT
>NZ_WHJI01000331.1:0-285 GCF_011682155.1 Massilia sp. CCM 8734 | reverse complement strand
CAATGCACTTAAAGGAGGATAAATTGTCCAACCTGCAGATGCTGGTCCAGCTTCAACAAATAAAGAAGACAACATAATTACAGCAGACAGGAAAAATAACCAGTACGAAATCATATTCATGAATCCGGAAGCCATATCTCGCGCTCCAATCTGAAGTGGAATAAGTAAATTACTAAAAGTTCCGCTCAAACCGGCTGTAAGTACAAAGAATACCATTATAGTACCGTGAATTGTAACTAAAGCCAGATAAATATCATTAGCCATTACACCATCGGGTGCAAATTT
>NZ_WHJI01000330.1:0-285 GCF_011682155.1 Massilia sp. CCM 8734 | reverse complement strand
AATAGTCCGTTTGGCTTTAAAACCTGTTTAATGTTACTGATAGTATTATTAATATTTGCAGTGGCATGAACAACGTTTGCTCCCAGAACAATATCGTAGGACCCTAATACCAGACCTTGGCTTGCTGCCGCCTCTTCAATATTAAACAGTTGTGTTTCCAGATAAGGAGCCACTGTTTTATATTGTGACTCTCCGTACAGCAGAAAACTTTTTGAAATATCTGTATAGGTATAGGTAATATCATTTTTGTAAGACGCTAATTTGCTAAAAATTAACTCACTTGTT
>NZ_WHJI01000032.1:0-95967 GCF_011682155.1 Massilia sp. CCM 8734 | reverse complement strand
AGCTGCTCTGAGGTAGAATTCATGCCGGGCAAGGTGCGTTCGTGTTGAAATTGTGTTTTATGGATAACTCACATTTTATCAATCACTTACGGCATTCTTGCCCTTTTTTATGCAAAATTCAGGCTAGAGGATGCCGAACGCACGATTCACGATCATTTTGGCATCGAACGTTCGGTACACAGCGTACCGGCGGAAATCCACGATCTGCTCCGCGCAAACAAGTTATTGGCGGCCGTGAAGCTGCTACAGCAGGCAAACCCCGGTGTGGAAATCCCCGGACTGCGCTCGCACCTGCGCTACCTGGGTTACAGCGCGGAACTTGAGCAAGCGCTACAGGCGATTCGTACGAGTGGCCCGCACCTCGCCTACGCCGACGAAAGATGACAACATGATTTGTCCAAGCTGCAAATCCAAAAAAGTGCTCACCGGCCAGGTCAAGGTCAGGCTGGGCGAAGGCGGTGCGGTGAATGCCTTTAACCCGGACGGCTTGAAGCTCCTGACCTTGAAAAAGTCGGTCCCGCTGGTGCACGAGACGCTGTCCGTGTGCACGGCATGCGGCCATCTGTGGGGCCGCATCCGACCCGCCGAGCTGGCGGCCCTGATCGAACGAAGCGGCAAGGACGAACTAAAGAAGCGCCTCGTCGACGATTGATTCCCGCCGCCCGGCCCGCACCGTTCCACCCCGCGCAGGCTTGTTCTTGCGCTCATACCTGTCCAGCGCAAGATACATCGCCGGCGTCACGTACAGCGTAATCAACTGCGAAAACACCAGTCCTCCAACGACCGCAAGCCCCAGCGGTTGGCGCAGTTCGGCCCCCGCACCCCAGCCCAGCGCAATCGGCAGCGCGCCCATCAGCGCGGCAATGGTCGTCATCATGATCGGCCGAAAGCGCAGCAGGCAGGCCTGGCGCACCGCCAGTTCCGGCGCCATGCCTTCCTCGCGCTGCAAATGCAGGGCGAAGTCGATGATCATGATTGCGTTCTTCTTCACGATCCCGATCAGCAGCAAAATGCCGACCACCGCGATCATGGTCAGCTCCATCCCGAACAGCCATAACGTGAGTAGCGCACCGACCGCCGCCGACGGCAGCCCCGTCAGGATGGTCAGCGGATGAATATAGCTTTCGTACAGCACCCCGAGCAGGATGTAGATGACCGCCAGCGCGGCCACGATCAGCCATACCTGGCTCGATTGCGCCTCCTGGAACACGGCCGCGTCGCCGCCGTAGCGCGCCACGATCGACGCCGGCAGCTTCATATCGCGCGCCATCGCGTTGATGGCGCCGGTCGCGTCGCCGAGCGGCACGCCGGCCGCCAGGTTGAACGACAGCGTAATGGCCTGCAGCTGCCCCTGGTGATTGACCGACAGCGGCCCGATGGTGCGCTCCACCGTCGCAAAGCTCGATACGTTCACCAGTTCACCCGCCTTGCTGCGCACCGACAGATGGCCCAGCGCATCCTCGAACTGGCGCTCGGCCTGCGCCGATTCCAGGATCACCGAATAGGTGGCGGCGGCGCCGTAAATGGTCGCCACCTGGCGTTCCCCGAATGCCGAATACAAGGCGCTGCGCACATCAAGCATGCGTACGCCCAGTACGGCCGCCTTGTCGCGGTCCACTTTCAGGCTCGCCTGCAAGCCCTGGTTGCGCGCGTCGCTGGTCACGTCGGTAAAGCGCGCGTCGGCCCGCATCCGTTCCAGGAAGTTGGCCGCCCATTCATCCGGACCCTGGGCGCCGACGCTTTGCAGCGTGTACTGGTAGCGGCTTTTGCTGGGCCGCCCGCCCACCTGGAAATTCTGCACCGGTTTCAGATACACGGCCACGCCGGCAATCCCGCTGGTGGCCCGTTTCAGGCTCGCGATCACAGCGGCCATCGGGGCGCGCTGCCCGCGTGGTTTGAGCAGGAGGAACATGCTGCCGCTGTTGTCGCCCGTGACCGACGACGATACATCGCGCACGTTCGGGTCGGCCTTGAGCGCCGCCGCCACCTTCACTTGCAGGGCCAGCATGGCGGAGGATGAAATGTCTTCCGATGCCTCGGTCGACACGCGCACCTGGCCCAGGTCTTCCTCCGGCAGCAAGCCCTTGGGAATGGCCGCATACAGCCCCACCGTGAGCGCCAGGATGGCCAGCGCCGCCAGCAGCACCCTGGCGCGGTGCGCGAGCGCCTGGTCCAGCGACGCCGCGTAAGCCCTTTCCACGCGCGCGAACACGCTTGTCTTGCCGGCCGCGTGCCGTGCATCCTCGCGCAGCAGGCGGCTCGAGAGCATCGGCACGAGCGTGAGCGACACTAGCGCCGACACCAGCACCGCCAGCGACACCACCACCGCAAATTCGTGGAACAGCAGCCCCATCACGCCCGGCATGAAGAAGATTGGCATGAATACCGCCGCCAGCGAAATCGAAATCGACACGATGGTCAGGCTCACCTCGCGCGCACCGGTCATGGCGGCGTCAAACGGGCTTTTGCCGGCTTCGATATGGCGCACGATATTTTCCAGCACCACGATCGCGTCGTCCACCACCAGCCCGACGGCCAGGGTAATCCCCAGCAGTGAAACATTATTCAGGCTGTAGCCGAGCCAGTGCATCAGCAGCAGCGCGCCAAGTAGGGAAATGGGAATCGTCAGTGCCGGTATCAGGGTGGCCGCCGCGCGGCGCAGGAACAGAAAGATCACCAGGATCACCAGCACGATGGTCAGCCCGAGCGTAATGTTCACATCATTCATCGCTTCGCGCACCGATACCGAGCGGTCGTTGACCATGTTGATCGCCACCGACTGCGGCAACTGCCCGCGCATGCGTGCGAGTGCCTGCTTGGCCGCGTCCACCACGGCCAGGGTATTCGCATCGGGCTGGCGGTACAGCAGCAGCACGATCGAGCGCTCGCCGTTAAAACTGCTGGCCGAGCGCACCGACTGGTAACTGTCCTCTACATCGGCCACGTCTTCCAGCCGTACCGGCTGCCCGCCGCGCATGGCCACAATCAGGCCGGCATAATCCGCGGCCTTGAGCAGTTGCGCATTACCCTGGATGACCATGCTCTGCGCCGGCCCGTCCAGCACGCCGAGCGGTGAATTGGCGTTGGCCGCCTGCAGCGCGGCCGACAGTTCGTCCATCGACATGTCGCGCGCCTTCATGCGGCCGGGATCGGCGCGCACCCGCACAGCAAAGCGCTTCTGGCCCAGCACCGTCAACTGCGCCACGCCGGGAAGGCCGGACAACGCCGGCGCGATCAGGTTTTCCGCGTAGTCGTTCAGCTCCGACAAGTCCATCGACGGCGACGTCATCTCCATCGACAGTACCGCCGCTTCCGCCGGATTGACTTTGCGGTAGGACGGCAGCTCGGTCATCTCGCGCGGCAGTGCGCGCTGCGCCCGCAGCAGCGCCGCCTGCACGTCCACGGCGGCGGCATTGATGTCGATGGCCGGCCCGAACTCCAGCGTCAGCGAGGTCGCGCCCAGGGTACTGGTGGAGGTCAGCAAGGTGACGCCGGCGATCGCCGAAAACTCCTTCTCCAGCGGCAGCGCCACCGACGACGCCATCGTCTGGGGACTGGCGCCCGGCAGGTTGGCCTGCACGTTGATCACCGGGGTGTTGTAACTCGGTAGCGCGGACACCGGAATGAAGCGGTACGCCAGCAGCCCGGCAACCACCAGGCCGACCGACAGCAGCACCACCATCACCGGGCGCTCGATACAGAATGCGGACAAGTTCATCCCCGGCCCGCCTTGATCCGCGCGCCAGGCTTGAGATTCTGCTTGCCCTCGGTGACGATGGTTTCGCCACCCGCCAGGCCGGTCACCGCGGCACTCGACCCGAATGCGTGCAGCCGCTCCACCGCCACCTGCTTCACCGTCTGGTCCGGCCCCACCACGTACACGAAGGCGCCGGCGGGACTGGTGATCATCGCCGCCTGTGGAATCACCACGGCCCCGCGCAGCGTGCTTACCGTGACCCGTGCGTCCACATACTGCCCCGGCCACATGGCGGCGTCGCCGTTCTCGAAACTCGCCTTGACCCGGATCGCGCCGGCTACCGGGTCGACACTGTTATCGATGAAGGTAAGCAGTCCGTTGCGATTGTTGGCCTCGACCGCCACCGCGCCGCGCTGGTGCGCCGCCAGCAGCTCGCCAACATGCGCTTCCGGTAGCGTGAACGTGACCGCAATCGGATCGAGCCGCGCTACCGTGACCAGCGGCGTGCCGACTTGCACCAGGCTGCCCGCATACAGCTTGATGGCGCCGACCCGGCCCGCCATCGGCGCGCGGATCGCGTTGTAGCCGGCGTCCACCCGCACCCCCCGCAGCGCCGCCTGGTCGGCCCGCAGCAAGGCGCGCGCCGCATCGACCTCGCTGCGCAGCGTGTCCACGGCGGTGATGGCGATGAACTGCTTCTCCAGCAATTCCACGCTGCGCCGGTAGCGCTGCTCAAGGCCGGCCAGCGCCGCCTCGTCGCGCATTAGCTGCGCCTGCGCGCGTTCTACGCTGGCACGTCCGGCACGGTCGTCCAGCGAAAACAGCAATTGGCCCGCCTTGACGAACTGGCCTTCGCGGATGTGCACTTGCCTGATGGTGCTGGTGGTCTGCGCGTGCACGTCCACTACGCTCGTTGGCGTCACGGTGCCGGTCGCGCGCAGCACCACAGGCACGTCGCGCACCACCGGCGCCACCGTGTTCACCACCACGGCGGGCGGGGAGGGTGGCGTCGTAGCCGTGGCCGATGCGGCGCGCGCGGGCGTGCTCCAGTAGCGCGCCGCGCTGGCAACGACGACCGCGCCGCACAGCATCGCAATCGCATGCTGCTTGTTCATGTGGCCTCCCGCGCGCGTGGCGCCAGACGGAACAGGCCGAACGCGCTCAGGAGCCCGACCGCGCAAAAGATCATCCACGGCAGTTGCGGCCATTGGCGCGTGCTGGAAAACTCGACCAGCCAACCACCGGTCACGTTGCCGATCGCGCCGCCAAGGGCCAGGCTGAGCGAACTGAAACCGAGAAAGGTCCCCAGCGCTTGCGGATTGGCCATGCTGGCGATCAGGTTCTGCATCGTCGGCCGCACCAGGATCGCCCCAATCGAAAACGCCGCGACGCACACCAGGAAGGCCGCAAACGTCTGCGCCAGGGCGATGGCGCCAACGCCGAGCGCGATGATCGTCACGCCCAGCACCAGGATCTGCTGCGTCGACAGCCAGCGCTCCGCCACCCGCAGCAGGTGGTATTGCAGCAGCACTGTCAGGCCGGCGCTGAGCGCGAACATGATGCCGACGCTGTCCTGGTTTCCGCTCAGGCGTTCGGCCAGCAGCGGGAAGCTGATATTGATCTGCACCGCCACGAACCAGTAGCCCATCATCAGGCCGGTGAACAGCAAAAAGCGGCGGTCGCGCGTCACCAGTGCGAGGCGGTGCGTCGTCAAGCGCGGCGCCTCCGGACTTGCCAGCGGCGGCAGCATCCACAGGGCGATGCCGCAGTTGAGCGCAAAGCACGCCGCGGCCGCCAGGCACACGATCTGGAAGTCCACATGCAGCAGCGCCACGCCGACCAGCGGGCCGACGGTGCTGGCAATGCCGCTGACCCAGTTACTGAGCGCGTAGTAGCGCGGCCGCGTCTCTTGCGTCGTCAAGGCCGCAATCGCCGCCTGGTAGGGCGCTTCGAACAATGCGCCGCCCAGCGCCGACACCACCATCGCCACGCACAGCGTCAAGGCGTCGCCGGCGAAGGCCAGGCTGGCAAAGCCGGCGGCGCGCAGCAGCACACCGAGGCAGATCATGGGCCGCACGCCGAAGCGGTCGGCCAGCATGCCGCCCACCAGCGCCAGGCCCTGCTGCGTTATCTGGCGCAGCGCCAGCGCGCCTCCGACCACGGCCGCCGCCATGCCGGCATTGCTGACAAAATGCACGCTCACCAGGGGCATCAGCATGGCAAAGCCGACCACCATCAGGAAGGTGTACACCAGCAGCGCATTGAGCCCGCGCTTGCGGACCTGGTCGGACAAAACGGTCATGGCGCGCGGTACAGGTAGACGGAGGTTGGATCGGCGCTGAACTGCGAGAATGGAAACGGCTCGGCGCATACCGCGGCCACGCCGTCACCAAGAAAGCGCGGGATGATGCCGCTGCCGGTCTGCGCGTACACGATCAACGGAATGCCGCGCCGGCGCGCCGCCATCAGGATGTCGTCGAACGAGCCGTTGGACAGGGTCATGCCGGTGGCGATGATCATGTCGGCCGTCTCCAGGATCGGCAGCATGTCGCGCGATACCTCCAGGCCGCTGTGCGTGCGTTCCATGTTGAAGTCGCACGGCAGGCAAATGCCGCCGTTCTGCGTAATGGCGTCCACCAGCGGATTTACCACGCCGATCAGGCCCACGCGCTGGCCCGGCTTGATGGACACCAGCGCGGCAATCGCATTGTCGCGCGCCACCGCGCGCACCGGTGGCGCACCGGCCGGCAAGGTCATGGCTTGCGCCAGCGCCGACTCGCGCGCCGGGCGCACCGCGTTCAGGTAGGCGTCGAGCGCGGCGATGCGCACCGGCAGGCGCGGATCGACCAGCAGGTCGGCCACGCTTGATCCTGCCAGCGCCGGCGCAATCGTCGGGTCGAGCGCATCGCGTTCGATGCAGCAGGCGCCGAACGCCGCGCCCACGCGCAGCACCAGGTAGTAGTTGCGATAGGTTTGCTGGGTGCCCGGAAAACGCGTGCTTTGCGAAATCCACGACGCCCCGACCACGTGCATTGATTCCGGCGCCGGGCCGTACAGGCCGCACTGCACGTCTTCGATCAGGCCCGTCACGTTCCACGGCGCGGCCGGCTCCTTGGCGTCGCCCGCGAAACTGATCGCGACCCCGCTTAGCGCCTTCTCCGCATACTTGCGCGCATCCAGGCCGTGCGGGTCGATGGCCACCACGTGGCCGAGGTAGCAGGCGTTGTCGATCGGTGCGGCCAGCACCTTGCCGCTGGCATTGGTGATCAGCGCGCGCGCCACGTGCGGTGCGCTGGCCACGCTGTCGATACCGGTCATGGCGCCGACCCTGCCTACGCCTGCCGGCACGAGGAACTTGATGGCCGCGCTTTGCACACCGGTCTCCTTGCGCGTGAGGTCCGGCTGTCGCCCGAGCGCCAGGTCGATCTGGGCCGACAGGAACTGTATGCCGGTAACCCGCTCGATCAGCTCCGCAATGTAATTGCCTCCCGGGCGCGGATTGATTTCGACGATACGCGGCCCCCTGCGCGTGAGCTTCACTTCGGTGTGGCTGATGCCGTGGTCGAAGCCGACCGCTTCCAGCGCCGCCCTCACCAGTTCGCACACCGCGTCCGTCACGTCGCCATCGAGCCGCGCCGGGAACATGTGCCCGTCCTCGATAAAGTAGGGGAAGCCTGTCAGGCTCTTGTCGGTGATGCCGATGATGGTCGTTTGCCCGCCGAAGGTGCACGCTTCCACGCTCACTTCCTCGCCCTTCATGTATTCTTCCAGCAGCCATAGCGGCTCGCGCGCCTGCTCGCGGAAGTTGGTCGGGAATGCTTCCAGCGCCGCAAACGCCGCGTGCAGTTCCGTTTCGTCCTTGACCAGCTTGACGAAGGCGCTCGACGCCAGGTCCGACGGCTTGAGGATCAGCGGGTAGCCGATCTCGCTGGCCGCCGCGCGCGCCGCTTCCCACGAGGTTACGGCGGCAAACGCCGGATTGGGCAGGCCGGCCTTTTCCAGCGCTTCGCGCACCAGGTGCTTGCGGCGCACCATCGCCACATTGCTGCAAAATGCCTGCGGCAGCGCCAACGCCTGCGCCACCTGGGCCACGGTGTCGATGTAGTAGTCGCAGATGGTCACCACGCCGTCGAACTTGAGCACGCGGTGCTGGGCCCGCAAAAAGTCGATCAGCGCCGGCACGTCATTCGTTTCGGTGGTGAGCACATTGGCGGCGTGCGCCAGCACCGGGTGGATCGGCGCTTTTTGCCCGTCCAGGTAGTGGGCGCGGTTGCGCGTCACAAAGGTGTAGGTGTGGCCGGCGCCGGTGATGGTGGCGGGAAAAATGCGGCCGGTGCCGCCGACCCAGCTTTCGATCATTAACAGGTGTGCCATGGTGTGATTACTCCCTTTTCAGTTGATGGATTCGGTGGCGGCGCGGCGGTTCCAGGCCATCACCGACCAGGGCAGCACAAGATCCTCGTGCGCGTCGACGTGGGTGGGCGCCAGGTCATGCAGTTCCAGCGCGCCCGCGTGCTGCGCGAAGACCGCGTCCACGTAGCGATGACCGGTGTCGGGCGCGATGAACAGCACAGTGCGTTCGGGGCGCAGCTGCGCTTCGCGCGCCGCCGCCAGGTAGCAGCAGCCGCTCGACAGGCCGGCGAAGATCGCGTGCCGGCGCAGCAGGGCCACCGCGCCAGCCAGGCCGTAATCGAAACCGATCCAGTGAATCTGGTCGTACAGCGCGTGCCGCACGTTGCGAAAGGGGATGCCGGTACCGATGCCGGCGATGACGATGCCGGGGTCTTCGATGTGCGCGCAGCCGAAGGTGACGCTGCCGAAGGGCTGCACGCCGATCAGTTCCACCGCATCGTCGGCGTTGCGCAAGGCGCGCGCCAGGCCGCCAGTCGAACAGCCCGAACCCACGCCGCCGACAATGGTCAGGCCGTCGGTACCGAGCAGGCGTTCGATCTCGTTGGCGATCGGCTCGTAGCCGGCGTAGTGAATGTCGTCGTGGTACTGCTGCATCCAGTGCACGTGCGGGTTGGCCGCGCGGATGTCGGCGATGCGCGCCACGCGCAGGCTCTGGTCCATTTTCAGGGTGGCCGACGGCGGCACCTGTTCCACGTTTGCGCCGAGCAGCTGCAACTGCACCATCAGCGTCTGGTCCACCGTTTTCGAGGCGACGATGTGGCACTGCATGTCGAACTTGTGGCATGCCAGCGCAAGGGCGTACGCGTAAATGCCGCTGGAGCTGTCGAGCAGTGTGTCGCCGCGCTTGACTATGCCGGTCGCCAGCAGGCGCTCCACCGCCACCAGGGTCGAATACACCTTCATCGTCTCGAAACGGGCGACGTAGAGGTTGGGGCCGAGGCGTACGAAGTCCGGCGCCTTGATAGCATCCGCAATGTGATCGAACATGGTCAGAATCCTGTCTGGACGAAGCGGCTTTGGAAGCCCAGGCCGCGAAAGAATGACGAGAGCGCGCCCATTTGCGTAGGCCCGGGTTTGTGGATGAACAGGTAGCCCGCCAGGCTGCCCGTGTGCGCAACAAAAATGCCGTCGGCCCCGTAGCGCGCCTGGTTCTTGAGCAGCACGCCCAGGTTGCGCTTGGGGATGGCGTCCTGCCCCAACACCGCGCTGACCGTGGCGCAGGCGGCGATTGCGGCAAGGTCCCCGCGCAAAAAAGCATCGACGGCGTTATCGAGGTTGGCGGTGTAGGGCGTCAGCCGTTCGTGGTACAGCGTGAGCAGGCGCGCACCGGTTTTTTCGGTATCGATGCGGTTGCCCTCGTCGATGTAGCAGGCGTGAAAAGTAGGGGCGCTGCCGAAGCACTGCACCACGTGCTGGCGTCCGCTCAGGTACAGCGCGTACGTCTCCAAAAAGACGCTGTCGGAGCGCTCGATCGCGCGCAGGGTGGCCGATATCGATTCGCCGCACGACGCGATGCCGAAGATCGCGTCCAGGCAGCGGATGGTGGCCACGATGTCGGCCGTCGAACTGGCCATGCCTTTCCCTTCCAGCAGTTCCGAATCGTGGCTCCAGGTCCCGGGCGGCAGCTGCCTTCCCTGCCGCGCAAGGTAATGGGCGATCGCTTGCCGGCATTTGGTTTTGGTGGCCAGTGCGTTGTCCGCGCCGGCGCGCTCGCCATGCGTGAAGTGCATGCAGCTGTATTTTTTGACCGGTAGCGAGATCAGGCTGATCTGGGCGGCGCCATTCTCGATGTACGGGCCTTGAATCAACTCGCCCAGGGTGCCGTGGCAGATCCCGCTGCTGATCGCTTCCGCCGTGCCGGCATGCCAGGTGAAGTTGGGCCGCGCCGCTGGTGTGTATCTGCTGTCTGCGAAGTCGATGGAAGTCACGGGGTCATGGCTTTCGTGGTGGAGGTCGAGAGAGAGTTACTTGACTGCTTGGCGTTAACGATAATCCATTATCATTAGCGAGGCAAGCATTTGTTCGGCTTTATGGGATAATGGGTTTTTGCTTCAATAGTCTTGCCATGGAACGTTCTACACGCCAGCGGACAGCGATTCGTACTGTCATCGATGCGGCGGCCCGCCCGCTCACGCCCCAGGAAATCCTCGCCGGGGTACGCGAGACCGTGTCCGAGATCGGCATCGCGACCATTTACCGCAACCTCAAGCTGCTGCTCGACGACGGCACCATCCAGACCGTGAGCCTGCCGGGCGAAAACGCGCGCTACGAGATGAGCCACGCGGCGCATCACCATCACCACCACTTTCACTGCGTGCCTTGCGACCGGGTGTTCGACGTGGAAGGCTGCCCGGGTTCGATGGAGAGCCTCGCGCCGGCCGGGTTTGTAATCGACCGCCACGAGCTGACCCTGTACGGCGTGTGCGCCGATTGCTCGGCGGAGCGCGCGAAGGCGGCGCCGGTGCCGAAGCGCCGGGCGCGTGCGCCGACGACGCACTAGCCCGTCGTTCCCGCCGAGTGCCGCCTTGGCGCGGGAACGACGTCACGCTCACACCCTGAACTGCCTCCCGCTCCACAGCATCAGCACGACCGCTCCCGCCAGCAGCCACAAATACCCCACCGCGCGGCCAATACTGCCCGCCACGCCGTCCAGCGGCCGGTCCGCCTCGAAGCGCGGAATCTTGTCGTGGTCGGTAAAGTTCATCCGGCCCGCACAGCCCCGGCACGCATTGGTCGGATTGGCTGCTTCGGCCAGCGCGCGCGGCCAGAAGAACGCGCGCAGTTCGTCCGTATAGTCACTGGTGCGCTTGATGAAGCGCTTGTGCCGTTCCACGCCGCTCCCCGCCGCCTGCTGCAACAAGGTGTCGAACACCATCGCCGGCGACAACCAGCGCAGCGTGGCCGCCTTCCCGGCAGCGACATCGTTCTGGCGCGCCGCCGCCCCGGCGCGTTGCGCTACCTGCCGCTCCACCGCCTGCTGCACCGCAATCTGCTTGGTCGCATACGACACCTGGCCAACCCGGTCGGCCGCCGCCGCATACGCCGGATCGGCCCGTGCGAACGCAACGAACAGCGCATCGCGATCGGTCGGTTTGAAGTCGTTTGCGCGGCGCAGGTCGTCGAGGTACAGCAGCGGCGACGGCGCCGGATACGCCATGTCGATGACCAGCGCGCCCGCCGCCGGCACGAAGAACGTAAATCCGATCCACACCGACACCAGCCGCAGGTAACTGCCAACCACCCCGATCCGGCTTGCCACCAGCGCCGTCAGCGCCACCCAGAACAGGGTGAAGCCGGCCGTTGCTGCGCCCAGCAACAGCATGCTGTCCATCGTCTGCAGGGTCCAGCAGGGCGTACCCGCCACCAGCAGGGCCAGCACCGTCGCCCCCAGCGTGAACGGCACGCACACAACGGCGAGCACGCCGAACTTGAGCATCACCAGTTGGCGGAACGACGGCAGTTGCGCCGCCATCAGCCGCAGCGCGCCGGAGTCGCGTTCGGCCGCCAGGCGCGCAGCGCCGATGGCGACCAAGGCCAGCGGCAGCACATACACCAGCACGAACGACAGGTCGAAGTCTCCCAGGCTCAGGATGCGCGGGTTGATGAAATCGAAAGCGGCCGCCGGCGGCGCCACGTAATCGAGATCCGTCTTGATATAGAACGGCAGCAGCCGTGACTGGCCGATGGCGATGCCCGCCAGCGGCGACGGTGGCTTGACCGCATACGCGGCCAGGCCGTAACGCATGTAGCCGGCGGCGTCGGACGGGTCCTGCCAATACGGCAGCACCGCATCGAACGGGCGCCTGTAGCGCGCCACGTCGGCCTGCTGCCTCGCCACCTTGGCTGCCGCGTGCACCTTCAGCCGGTCCACGGTGGCCTGCTGCGCGTCGGCGTTGGCCTGGCCGTTGATCGCCCCCCAGCTTAGTGCCGCAAACAGCAACGCGCCAATGATCCACGTGAAGCGGGCCTTGAGCAGCATCGCCAGTTCGAATCGGAACAGTGCGCGCGTCATGGCTGCACTCCCTTGGCCGCGCGCCAGGCGGCAAGGCCGGCCAGCACGCACCATCCCAACAGCAGCAGCAAGGGCGCCGCCGCATTCGCCAGCACGCTGCGGAGCGACGGCGCGCGATAGGCAAACGCCGGCACCGATTCCCAGAACTGCTTGCCGGTCGACTTGCTGGCGTCTTCGTGTTCCGTGTGTCGCATCAAATCTCCATTGAGGCGGTTGACCATCGCGCGCCGGTAGGTTTCGGCGGCTTCGATAAAATGCCGGTGCTGGTAAAAGTCGGTGCCGGCCACGGCCGCGCCGGACGCTTGCAGCGCCACCGTCGGCGTAAAGGCGCCCAGCCAGCCGAAAGTGCGGTCCTGCTGTTCCACCGAATCGTAGAAGCGTCCCAGCACGCGGTCGAACACCGCATGCGATTCACGCTCCGACTGGTCGAGCTGCGCGGCGCGCACATTGCTCACCTTGGCCTTGATCAGCGCCTGGCGCCGCGCTTCCCATTTATCGGCCCCTTCGTACGCGGGCGACTCGGTTTCAAGATGGCTGCGCACCTCCTGGTACGACGGCACCGGCGCGAGCACCTGCGCCGCATTGCCGGCGGCGCGCGGCAGCACCACGCACAGCACCAGCCAGAGCACCAGCATGATGGTCAGCGCCGCGCGCGCGCTCGGCGCCTTGAGCGACACCGCCAATGCGATCAACAAGAACACCAGCAGGTACAAGAAGTTCAACAGGCTCCAGATGGCCAGCCGGCCCGCACCGCCCCAGCCGGCGTCGGGCAGGACCTGCAAGGCGTAAGACCCCATCGCCACCACCGGCGCGAGCGCCATGCACACCAGCAGGCCCACCATCACCGCGAAGCGCGACAGCAGCAGCCGTCCCGGCGTGGCGCCGTTACCGAAGGCCATGCGCATGGTGCCGCGCTGGCGGTCCTGGGCGAAGCCGGCAAAGCCGAGCAGGATCGCGAACATCGGCCCGAGCACTTCGAGCACCTGCGCTACCGACGCGGCGCTGCGCATGATCGGATCGGCATCCTGGTTGGGGCGGAAAATCATTTCGTTGCGCTTGTGCGCTTCCAGCCAGACCGACAGGCCGACAAACGGCTCGATGCCGGGCGCCAGCACCTGCAGCGGCGACGACGGCTTGACCGCCCACACGCCGAAGTGGGCGGCGCTGTGCGGGTCTTTCTGGCCCTGGGCCAGCCAGCGCGCGCGCTCGGATGCCGCAAAGCGGGTGCGCTCGTCGGCCATGCGCGCGGCGCTGTTCATCGATGCGAAAAACACGATCAGCAGCAGCAATGGCGCCAGCATGGCCACCCAGCGCAGGCGCGGTTCGCGCCACAGGCGCTGGGCTTCGGCGCGCAGCAGCGCCGCATGCAGCGTTGCGCTCATCGCGCCAGCTCCGCAATGTAGACCTGTTCCAGTGTCGCATGCTCGGTCGTCTGCGGATCGATTTCGCGCTCGATGCGGCCCGCGTGCAGCACGCCGACGCGGGTGGCCACTTCCTTGATGCGGTACAGGTCATGCGTGGCCATGAGGATGGCGACGCCGCGCTGCGAGGCGGCGCGCAACAGGCCGGACAGCTCGGAGGCGGCCAGCGGATCGAGCCCGGAGGTGGGCTCATCTAACAGCAGCAGCTTGGCCTCGCGCGCCATCGCAATCGCAATGCCGACCTTCTGGCGCATGCCCTTCGAGTAGTTGCGCGCGTGCCGCTCGTGCGCGTCGGCGCGCAGGCCGGACTCGGATAGCAAGCGGCGCAGGGTGGCGTCGTCCAGATCCCGTGACGCCAGCAGCGAGAAGTAGCGCAGGTTTTCCAGCCCGCTCAGCTCCGGATAAATCGCCACCTGTTCGGGCAGATAGGCGATCGCGCTGCGCGTGCGGGCCGCATCGCCGGCCACCGGTTCGCCGCACACATGGATGCTGCCGCCGTCCGGCTGGAGGAAGCCGAGGATCAAATTGAGCGTCGTGGTCTTGCCGGCGCCATTGGGCGCGAGCAGCGCGTACACCTCGCCCGCCTGCAAGGTGAGCGAGAGGCCGTTCAGGGCCACGCGTTCGCCGAAACGGCGCGTGACGTTGTCCATCTGGAGGGCTGGTTTCATCATGTCCATGTGGTTGGCTTAACTAAAAGATTGCGAAAGTGTCGGGGACTATACGATAATGAGAACTTATTATCAATAGGAGTCTAGCCGTGAAACTGAAAAAGCTGCCTTGCGCACTGCTTTGCCTGTACAGCCCTCTGGTGGTGTATGCCGACGATGCGCCGCCGCCGATGCAGGTGGTCGTAATCGACAGCGCCCGGGTGCAAGCCGGCAGCGACAGCACGGCCCTTGGCAGCCGCCTCGACCTGACCCTGCGCGAGACGCCGGCCTCGGTCGAGGTGATCGACAGCGCCCTGATCGAAGTGCGCGGCGCGCGCAGTCTCGATGAAGCGGTGCGCGGCGCGGTCGGCGTCACCCAGGGCGGGAATGCCACTTCGCCGTCGCAGACGTCGTCGCGCGGTTTCAGTGCGGGCTTTGTCAGCTATCTGTACGACGGCAGCCGCATCGCCGTGCCGACCATGAGCGCGCGTACCCAGGACACATTCAATGTCGAGCGCATCGAAGTGCTCAAAGGCCCGGCCTCGCTGATGTCGGGCGATGGCGCGATCGGCGGCGCGATCAATTTCGTGACCAAGCGGCCGGATCGCGCGCAGGCGGCCAGCGAAGCGATGGTCTCGTACGGGAGCTTCAATACCTGGCGGCTCGGCGCGGGCATCAACCGCCCGCTCGGCGAAGCGCACGCGGTGCGCATCGACTACAGCCACCAGCAGAGTGACGGCTTTATCGACCGCAACAAGCAGCGCTACGACAGCCTGACCTTGGCCACCACCAGTGCGCTCACGCGCGACATCACGCTCGACTTGAGCCTGGACCTGCTGTCCGATAACGTGAACTCGTACCAGGGTTCGCCCCTGGTGCCGCGTGCGCTGGCAACGGACCCGGTCGGCGCGGTCAGCGACGCCGGCGGGCGCGTGATCGACCGCCGCCTCGCCTTCAAGAACTACAACGTCGACGACGCGGTGATGGAGTCCGACAGCGCCTGGGCGCGCGCCAAGCTGACCTGGAAGCTCGCCCCCGACTGGACCTTGCGTAACGAACTGTCTTACTACACGGCCGACCGCAGCTGGCGCAATGCCGAAAGCTATACCGTCAGCGCGCCGCGCCAGGTGGTGCGCGACCTGGTCGGCGTCACGCACGACCACCAGGTGTTCGGCAACCGGCTCGACCTGTCTTACACCGGCAAGCTGGCCGGCATGAAGCATCGCTTCGCCGCTGGCGCGGAATACAGCAAAACGCGCTTTGCCACCCAGCGCAGCTTCTCCAATGGCGCCGCCGCCGCCAATGCCGCATTGGCGGTCGACCTGTTCGATCCCGCCTACGGCAGCTACGACGCGCTCAGCGCCAACAGCGCGCTGTACAGCGGCGCCGGCAACCGCACCAATTTTTCAACCAGTATTCCGACCGCCTCGCTGTACCTTGAGGATGCCTTGTGGTTGACCGACCAGTGGACCATCGTCGCCGGCCTGCGCCAGGACCGCGTCAAGCTTGGCCGCCGCACGGCGGACCTGAACACCGGCGTGGCCAGCGCCTATTCCCAGACCTACGATCCGCGCTCGCTGCGCATCGGCGCCGTGTACGCGCTCGACAAGGAGCTGTCGGTCTACGCGCAGCACACCAACGCCTCCGCGCCGGTCGGCTCGGGCAACCTGTTGCTGCTGTCCGCCGCCAATGCCGCCTTTGAACTCTCGAAAGGCACGCAGAGCGAAATCGGCATCAAGCAGTCGATGTTCGGCGGCAGCGTCGATTACACGCTGGCGTTCTACAAGATCGGCCTCGATAACATCCTCTCGCGCGACGCGGCGGTGCCGACCCTGACCGTCAACAGCGGCAAGCAATCCTCGCGCGGGGTGGAGCTGGCGGCGGCGTGGCGGCCAACGCGCCAGGTGAGCATCAACGGCAACGTGGCCGTGCTGGATGCCCAATTCGACCAGCTGATCGAAGCGGGCAATGTGTCGCGCGCGGGTAACCTGCCGCCCAACGTCGCCAAGAAAACCGGTAACCTGTGGATCGACTACAAGCTGGACCAATTGCCGCTCAAGCTGGGCGCAGCCCTCAATTACACGGGCGAGCGCTATACCAACAACGCCAACACGATCCGCATGAACGGCTTCGCCACGGCCGACATCTACGCGAGCTGGCGCCTGGGCTCCGGCGACCTGACCCTGCGCGTGCGTAACCTGGGCGACAAGCTGTATGCCGGCTGGAGCGGGGCCAATGTGAACAGCCAGGTCATCCTGGGCGCGCCGCGCAGCGCCGATCTGACCTACCACGCGCGGTTTTAAGCCGGTTTTGTTACGGACGGCTTAAAGGAGCGCCGGTTTGCTGTGGCGAAGCCGAAAATCAGGGTAAGATTGCCGTTCTTATCAACTTGCAAACCGGAGTACACCATGAGTTTCGACAATTTTCTGACTCGCCTGAAAACCAAAGCCGGTGAAATGAAAACGGAAGTACTGAAATTCAAGAACAAGGATTTCATGAACGCGGCCATGGCCGGTTCGGCGCTGATCGCCATGGCCGACGGTAGCATCACATCGGACGAGAAGCAAAAAATGGTCAAGTTCATCGAGACCCACGACGCGCTGTCGGTCTTTACGACCAACGATGTGATCAAGGCTTTCCAGGAACACGTGGGCCAGCTCGAATTCGACAAGGATATCGGCGAATCGAAGGCTTACCAGGCACTGGGCAAGATGAAATCGAATGGCGAAGCGGCACGCCTGCTGGTGCGCATGGTGATCGCCATCGCGTCGGCCGACGGCAATTTCGACGCCCGCGAAAAAGCGGTTGCGGTCAAGATCTGCAAGGAACTGGGCGTTCCCCCGGCCGAATTCGAACTGGCATAAAAAATGGGGTGGGCGCGATGCCCACCCTTTGCTTCTTTACTTGGCTGACGCGCGGATCTTGCCGAAGGCGTCGCCGGCTTTCCAGGCCGGCATCTTCGGCGCGTTCGCCACGCGCAAACCCAGGTTCAGGGTGAACTGCGCCTGCTGCACCATGCCCGACAAATCCCAGGTCGGATCATATTCGTCGCCTACCTGGTGGTAGCGCGCGCGGTACGCCGCCTGCTTGGCCTTGGCGCCTTCGACATCCTTCACGTAGTCCTTGCCGCCTTCGATCGAGAAGGCCGGAATGCCCGCCTTGGCGAAGCTGAAATGGTCGCTGCGGAAGTAGCCGCCCGCCAGGTCCGGCTCCGGCGTGCGTACCGCCAGCCCCATGGCCTTGGCGGTGGCGTCGGCCATTGCGCCCAGCTCCGTGCGTTCGCTGCCCTTGGTGCCGATATCCTTGGCCGCGCCGACGAAATTGAGGCTGTCCAGGTTCAGGTTGGCCGCGGTTTTGTTGGCTGGCCACAGCGGGCTGCTGGCGTAGGCCGCGCTACCCAGCAAACCCTGTTCTTCGGCCGCGACCCACAGGAACATCTGGCTGCGCCTGGCCGGCGCGCGCACCGCTTCCTGCGCCATCGCCAGCAGGCCGGCGCTGCCGGACGCATTGTCGACCGCACCGTTGTAGATGGTGTCGTCGCCTTGGCCTTGCTTGCCCAGGTGATCCCAGTGGGCGCTGTAGATGACGACTTCGTCCTTGAGCTTCGGATCGGTGCCCGGCACCACGCCGGCCACGTTGAACTGTTCGACCATGCGCACGGCCGCTTTCATCTCGCCCTTGACCTTTGCCTTGAGCGCGACCGGCTTGAAGTTCTTGGTCTCGGCTGCGGTGCGCAGCAGGTCCAGGTCTTCGCCGGCGGCGGCGAACAGGGTGCGCGCGGCCGCTTCGGTCATCCAGCCTTCCATGCTGGCGCCGCGCTTGCCTTGCGCCAGCTGGAAGCGTTCGGCGAGCCAGCTGTTTTGCACCACGCTCCAGCCATACGAGGCCGAGGCGTCGGTGTGAATCAGCAGTACCCCGGCGGCGCCCTGGCGCGCGGCTTCTTCGAACTTGTAGGTCCAGCGGCCGTAGTAGGTCAGGCCCTTGCCGTTGAAACGATTCGGCTCGGCGGCGGTCGGCGCCGGGTCGTTGACCATCATGACCACCACTTTGCCCTTGACGTCCACGCCCTTGTAGTCGTCCCAGCCTTCTTCCGGCGCGGTGATGCCGTAGCCGACGAAGACCAGTTCCGCATCCATCGCGTGCACGTCCCTGGCGTCGCCCGGCGCCCAGACCCAATCCTTGCCGAAGGCGAGCGACTGCGCCTTGCCGCCGGCTTCCAGCGCCACGCTGCTGGTGGTCGGCGTGGACTTCACGCCGGCGATCTTGACCGACTGGCGAAAGCTCTCGCCGTTGCCCGGCTTGAGGCCGGCGGCCAGCGCCTGCGCTTCGAGGTAGGCCACGGTCAGGTCGCCGCCGCGCTGGCCGGTGCCGCGCCCTTCGAGCAGGTCGCTCGACAGGAACGACAGGTGGGCGCGCAACGGCGCTTCCTTGACGGTGGGGGCTGAGGCGGCGCCGGCGGCGTACGCGGGGAAAGCGACGGCCAGGCTGGTAGCCAGGGCCGTGCTCACGAAGGAGGAAAGCATCTTTTGCATGGGTTCCTAGTGCGGTAAGGGGGTGGTAAATACGGCGTCCACGGAGGACGAAGCGAAACATTGTATGCCATTCCGCCGCACCGTTTGCAAAGGAAATCGCGTCCGCTAACGCAGCACCAGCGTGTCCGTCGCCAGCGTGCGGCCGCTGCGCGACGCATCGATACGGCGCGCGGGGACCGCATCGGCGGGCAGGCCGGGGATCGACTCTTCGATCAACACGCGCGCCGGGCTGCCGCCTTCGATCTCCAGGTCGATGGCCAGGCGCCGCTCGCCCATGCCGTGCAAGGTCAGCGTCCAGTCGCCGCCGCGCCGCGTGGCCAGCGTGCGGCCGTCGAAGCGCGCGGCCAGCACGCGCGCGCCTTCGACCCGCAGTTGAATGGTCGGCGCGGCGTTTTTGGAGGTGAGCGCAAAGGCCACCTTGCGCCGCGCCGGAGTGTCTTCATCCTTGAGCATGCGCACGTGCGGAAAGGCGATGCCGGTGCGCGGCGCTTCGGTGGGTGGGCGCGCGCCGGCGCCATCGAGCCAGTACGATTTCCAGGTGGTGGCGTCAGCCAGGTAGGTGATGCCGGCCGGCGGCGGCGCCGTTGGCGGCGTGTGCGAACCGGCCGCCAGCGGCGCAAGCAGCATGATCGCCGGCAGCGTGCCGATGGCCAGGACGGCTCCGCGCGCCTGCCGCGACAGGCTGGCGGCCAGGGGCAGGTGCAGCGCGCCGGCACCCAGCAGCACGCCGATCAGCGGCCACGCCAGCAGGTAGCTTGCCCCGGGCCTGGCCGCACTGACGACGATCAGTAGCGCAAGCGCGCCCGCGAGCGACAACGGCACGGTGCGCGCCACGCCCCGCCGCAGCAGCGCCCAGCACACCACCAGGCAGAGCGCGCAGGCGACGCGCGTGATGTCCCACACGATGTGCTCGGGGTAGTGCAGCACGCCGGCCAGCGGTACGCTGAAGTACACCCGTTCCGGCGCGGCGATGGCTGCCAGCGGGCGGGCGCCGAACGCACGAATTAGCGACAGCATCGCCTCGCCGCTATCCGACGTTGCGGAAAAGCGCATGCCCGCCAGGCCGAGCGTGCGTAGCGGTGACGGATCGGCCGTCGGCGCGCGCGACGAGCCGGCCGTTGGCGCATCCAGGCTCGCCCACGCCTTTACGGCATTGCCATTGGCGCCATGCGTACCCAGAAGCGTGAGCGGACCCTCGCCGGGTGCGCCGTCAAAGCGCAGCAGCAGGCCGATATGGCGCGCCCACGGATGCTGTTCCACAAAGGCGCGCGCGCCCAGCGAGCCCGCATGCTCGCCGTCGGCAATGAGCACGATCAGGTCTTGACGCAGGGGCGCACCGTGGCGCAGGGCGCGCAGCGATTCGAGCAGGGCCCCCACGGCGCCGGCGGCGTCGGGAGCATCGGCCACGCTGTCGTAGTGCGTGGCCAGCAGCAGCGGCGGGCGGCGCACCAGTGCACTGCCGCGCACGCGCAGCACGATGTTGTGCACCACCGCCACGGTGAGCTGATCGGCGCCGCCCGTCACGGTGGCGCTCTGCACCTGCGGGTCGAGGCCGAGCGCGCGCAGCTTTTCTAGCAGGTAGTCGCGGGCGCGCAGGTTGGCGTCGCTGGCGATCGGGCGCGGCGTCTGCGCCAGGAAGTGCGCATGCGCCAGCGCGCGCTGAACCGAAAAATCCGCCGGCCCGGCATCGTGCGGCGCCGCCGGCGGGGCGGGGCGCAGCGCGAGCCAGGCCAGGCAAGCGGCCAGCAGCAGCAGGGCGGCCAGTCCCGCCACACCGCCCTTGCCGGCAATGCGGCTGTCGATCCGCATCGGCGCGGCCGGGGTAGCGGTCGCGCCGGACTGCATCGCTTAGTCGAGCGTCCAGACGTAGGCGATCTGCGCCCATGCCGGTTCGGCTACGCCGCCCAAGGTGGCCGGCTTGAATTTGCACAGGCTCAGGGCGGCCACGGCTGCCTTGTCGAGGTCACGCGATCCGCTCGACTTGTCGACGCGGGCATCGGTCACCTTGCCATCGACGCCGACCAGCAGCGCCAGGTTGACCGTGCCGGTGGCCCCATCGCGCGCGGCGCGCGCCGGGTAGTCCGGCTTGGCGCAGGCCGAGGCGTCGGCCAGCACGGCGGTGCGCTTTTCGACAGCCGGCCGGGTCATGGCCGGCGGGGCGACCGTTTCGACCTTGGTCACAGGATTGCTCACTACCGGCACAGGCTTGTCGACAACCGTGCCGGTGATGGTGCTCTCCTTCGGCGGGTCTGCAATCACCACCTCGGTCCTGGGGATCTGGATCGGGGGGGCCGCTTGCGGCTTCGGTTCGAATTCTTGCGGCTCCGGCGGCGGCGGCGGCTCCTGGAACTTGTCCTCCACTTTGACCAACTCGATCGGCCCCGCATCGGTCGTGCTGAACGACGGCACCCGGTTCATATTGTGGATCAGGGCCGCGCCAACGGCCAGGTGCAGCGCGGTCACGATGGCCATTTTGGTGAATTTGTTGCTTGCGCCGATGTGCTGTTGAGAGAAATGCATGGTGTGCTCCGTATTGTTGTGTTCACGAAATGGGTCGCATGGTGGAAGGCCGCACTGCTGTTTTCCAGACCATGGATCAAATATATGCTATGTCCTAGCAATTGAAAAGGGTTTTCGTAGTAATTATTTTGCTGTTCTTGGCTAAGTGCGGGGCATTCTGGTGGTAAATCTTGCTTGCAGGGCCATGGCTCGCGTCGGGGACGGATGTGTGAAATAATCTGGTAGGCGCGGCGTGCCTGCCGTCGGGTCGCACACATTGATGCGATTCAATGGCAAGGCGGAGTAAGCGGACGCAGCCTTCACCCGTGGAGAGTACAAGTGCAGACAGAGCAAAAATCGATTCGGGTCTTGCTGGCGGACGACCATCCCATCGTGATGACCGGTTTCGCCATGTCGCTGGCCGGCGTCGGCATGGATGTGGTGGGGCAGGCCAAGACGCCCGATGAAGCCGAAGAGATGTATGCCGCCCTCGATCCGGACGTGCTGGTGCTCGATATCCGCTTCGGTACCGAGTTGACGGGGCTGGACGCGGCCAAGAGCATCCTGGCCAAGTTCCCGCAAGCGCGCATCGTGTTCCTGAGCCAGTTCGACCAGGATAGCCTGATCAAGGAGACCTACCGCCTCGGCGCGCGCGCTTTTGTCACCAAAGATTGCGACCCGGCCGACCTGGCCACGGCGGTCAGCCATGCGCACGAGGGCAAGCTGTATTTCCTGCCGCAGATCGCCGAGCGCCTGGCCAACCTGTCGGTGCGCGGGGACGCCTCGCCGCAGTCGCAGCTCGACCAGCGCGGGCTGGAGATCTTCAAGCTGATGGCCGAAGGCCTGACCAACGCCGAAATCGCCGAGAAGCTCAACCTGTCGACCAAGACCATCAGCAATATCAGCCAGTCGGTCAAGGAAAAGCTGGGCGTGCACCGGCAGGCGTATATCACCAAGCTGGCCGTCAA
Organism: Massilia sp. CCM 8734; assembly: GCF_011682155.1. Taxonomy (NCBI): domain Bacteria; kingdom Pseudomonadati; phylum Pseudomonadota; class Betaproteobacteria; order Burkholderiales; family Oxalobacteraceae; genus Massilia; species Massilia sp. CCM 8734. Next base: position 73,778 of record NZ_WHJI01000032.1, on the reverse strand, counting down.
GTACGGCTTGATCGAACCGTAGTGGGAGCTCGCTTGTTCGCAGGCTTGAGGAGATGGGTCGCGACTGCGCGTTTTCGTCCAATCGTCGTCCGTGTGACGCAAGTATCGCGAGATGGAGATAGCCCCCATATCGTCGTTCCCGCGCAGGCGGGAACCCAAGTTTTACGCGCAGTTATTGGCTGCGCAGCGAACTTGGTTCCCCGCCTGCGCGGGGACGACGGCAACACAGGCCGGCGCGCGTTCAATCGCGCCTGCTTGGCGCTCGGACTGGCGCTCGCCGGTTTCACCGGTTTTGCCGGCGCCGCCGGCGTGATCAGCCCCACGCACTCCACCGACCCCACCGGTTTTCGCTTCCAGATCGTCACCGCCGACGATTCCGGCGTCACGCGCCGCATCGCCGACGACTTGTACAAGCAGCTGATGCCGATTTTCGGCGGCTTTCGCACCGAGCTGGCGCAGCACCGGCGCATGGTGTACGTGGCCATTGGCCCGGTCGCGCTGCGCAACGTGGCCGCGCGCAAGTGCGATTGCGTGGTCATCGCCGCCTTCACCTCCAGCCAGGTGTGGCGCTCCGTGACCGAAAACCTGCAACCCGAGCGCGCCCTGTCGATGACGGCGATTTACGCCGAGCCGGCCCCGGTCGACCAGCTGCGCCTGATCGAACTGCTCTACAAACGCCCGGTGCGCGTGGCCGCCATCGTCAGCAGTAACACGGGTTTTTTGAAACCGACGCTGCAAGGCATCGCCGAAATCGAACATTACGACCCCAGTGAGGATATCAACGTGGTCCTGAACCGCATCGGTAAAACCGAGGTCCTGCTGGCCATGCCCGACCGCAGCGTCTATAACACCGAAAACGTGCGCAACATTTTGCTCTCGACCTACCGCCACAACCAGGCGGTGATCGGCTTTTCGGCCGACATGGTCATGGCCGGCGCGCTGGCCACCACCTATTCCACCATCGAGCAGATCAACGCCCAGGTGGCCGACGTGGCCAACGAATACGTCGCCACGGGCGAACTGGCGCCGCCCCAGTTCCCGCGCTACTTCAGCACTGTCATCAACGAAGGCGTGGCGCGCTCGCTCGACGTGGCGGTCGACGACACCGCCCGCCACTTCACGCGCCGTCCACCGGCGAGGCGCCAATGAACCTGCGATTCTGGCAAAGCTGGAGCATCGGCACCCGCATGGCCTTCATCACCATGCTGCCGGTGGTGTTCCTGTTCTCGTCTTTTGTGGGCTACTCCTGGTACTCGCACCGCGCCCAGGTGGCGCTCGAACTCGAAGAGCGCGGCCGCATCCTGGCCAAGGCGCTGGCCGAAACGAGCGAATACAACGTCATCTCGGGCAACCTGTCCGACCTGCGCCTGACCATCAATGGCCTGGTCCAGTCGGACAAGAGCATCCACCGCATCGACGTGGTCGACGCCAACCAGAAAGGCGCCATCAACGTCACCTCGCAGGGCTCGCCCATCGGCGAAGACCGTTTTTACGAAGCCCCGATCAAGAAGCAGATGATCTGGATTAACCTGTTCTCGGACAACGGCGTGCCGCACGTCTCGGGTTCCAGCGACACCAAGCCGACCACGGTGCCGACCGAGGTGGTGGGCTACGTGCGGGTGACGATGTCGCCCACCAACATGCTGCACAAGCAGGCGCGCCGCTTCCAGGTCGAACTGGCGATGGCCGCGCTGGCGCTGGTCGTCAGCGGGGCGCTGGCGTACGTGCTGGCGCGCAGCCTGACCATTCCGCTCAAGTCCTCGATCGGCGCGCTGCGCGAAATCCGCGGCGGGAACTACCAGGTGGCGCTGCCGGTCACCACCGGCGGCGAGGTGGGCGAGCTGCAGGAATCGATCACCGAAATGTCGGTGGCCCTCGGCCGCTCGCGCCAGGACCTGGAAAACAAGGTGGCCGAACGCACCAAGGACTTGGTCGAATCGCGCAACGAGGCGCTCAAGGCCGATGCCGACAAGCGCAAGCTGATTCAAAAGGTAAATTCGATCGTGGAAGATGAGCGCAAGAGCATCGCCATCGAAATCCACGACGAACTCAATGCCTCGCTGATCGCCGCGCGCCTGGAGTCGCAAAGTATCTTGCACCTGGCCGGCAAGGTGGAGCAGGGGCCGATGATCGACGAGATCAAGCAAAAGTCGCAAGCCATCACCAAGCTCACGCTCGACCTGTACGCCAGCGGGCGGCGCCTGGTGCGGCGCCTGCGCCCGGAGGTGCTCGACATGCTCGGCCTGCACGGCGCGGTGGAAGAAATGATCCGCCACTACGACGCCAGCCATCCGGAATGCCATTTCCAGTTCCACTCCGACGGCGATTTTTCGGGCCTCGAGAGCGAGCTGGCCATTTCGGCCTACCGCATCGTGCAGGAAGCGCTGTCAAATGTGCTCAAGCACGCCGGCGCCACGCACGCGCAGGTGGCCATGACCTTGTCCGAGCAGGACGATACGCTGCACATCGAAATCGCCGACGATGGCGCCGGGTTCAGCACCGCCAGCGCCTCGTCGGGCATCGGCATCATCGGCATGCGCGAACGCGTGTACGCGCTGGGCGGCACCATCGACTTCAGTTCCGAGCCTGACAAAGGCACCGTGGTCGGCATCGCCCTGCCGATCGCACAAACCGCGTAGTCCCACCGTCTTAACCTTCATCGCACAACACACAATGTCGAACGAACTGAAAACGCCCTACGAACAGGGCAACAAGAACCAGACCACGACCTGGGCTGACTGCATCGCATGGTACCAAGACCTGGCGCGCCGCTATCCCGGCGTGCTGCACTTTGACGTGGTCGGCACCTCCGATGGCGGCCTGCCGATCCATGCCGGCGTTGTGTCGAGCGATGGCGTGTTCGACCGCCAGCGCATCAAGGACGACGGGCGTCCGGTTTTCTTCAACAATAACGGCATCCATCCGGGCGAACCGGAAGGGGTGGACGCCTGCATGGCGCTGGTGCGCGACTTTTGCACCGAGCCGGCGCGCCTGGCCGCGCTGGGCAACACCGTTTTCCTGTTCGTCCCGCTGTACAACGTCGACGGCAGCATCAACCGCGCCGGCACCTCGCGCGTGAACCAGGACGGCCCCGAGCAGTTCGGCTTTCGCGGCAACAGCCGCCACCTCGACCTGAACCGCGACTTCGTCAAGTGCGACAGCCTCACCGCGCAGGTTTTCAACAAGCTGTTCACGGCCTGGGACCCGGACGTGATGGTCGATACGCACACCTCCAACGGCGCCGACTATCCGTACACGATGACCCTGATTCACACCCAGACCGACAAGCTTGGCGGCGCCCTCGGCGAATTTTTGCAAGGCACCATGCTGCCGCATATGTTCGGCGAGATGGCGCGGCGCGGCTGGCCGACCTGCCCGTACGTCAATCCGGTCAAGGACAGCCCGGATCACGGCATCGCCGAATTTTTGGAGACGCCGCGTTTCTCCACTGGCTTCGCGGCGCTGCACCACACCATCGGCTTCATGCCCGAGACGCACATGCTCAAGCCCTTCGCCGACCGCTACGACGCGATGCGCGCGCTGGTGGAAACGGCGCTCGACTTCACGGTGGCGCACGCGCCCACCATCCAGGCGCTGCGGCGCGCCGCGCGCGACCAAGGCAAGACCCGGCGCGAGTGGCCGGTGCACTGGTCGATGGACGCCAACAAGCCGTCGACCTTTCCGTTCCGGGGCTACGCGGCCAAGTACACGCCCAGCGTGATCGGCAATTACACGCGCCTGTCGTACGACCGCAACGAACCGTGGGAGCGCGACATCGCCTATTTCAACAGCTTCCCGGCCGATATCGTGGTGGCCACGCCGCGCGCGTATGTGGTGCCGCAAGCCTGGCGCGAAGTCGCCCGGCGCCTGCAGTGGAACGGCGTGGCGATGACGCGCATCGAGGCCGACCGCGTGCAAGAGGTGCGCTGCTACCGCATCGTCTCGGTCGACTCGCGCGCGAACGCCTACGAAGGCCATATGTTCCATGACGACGTGCGGCTCGAGGCCTTTACCCAAGCCGTGACCCTGCGCGCGGGCGACTGGTTCATTGAGCTGGACCAGGACATGGCGCGCTACGCCATCGAAACCTTGGAGCCGCAGGGCCACGACAGCTTTTTCCGCTGGGGCTTCTTTAATAGTGTGTTGGAGAAGAAGGAAGCGTATTCGGACTATGTGTTCGAAGACCACGCGGCCGAACTGCTGCGCGACGAGCCGGCGCTCAACGCCAAGTTCGAGGCCTGGAAAGCTGCCAATCCGGCGCTGTTGTCGGACCAGTGCGCGGTGCTCGACTTCATCTTCGCCAACTGCGCGCGTTACGTGGAGCCGGAATGGCGCCGTTATCCGGTGCTGTCGGTGATGTAGCTGCGGTGTAAAGCCGCAGCCTGATGGAAAAACAGCGCCGAAGCAGTCCGGCGCCGTTTTCATATAGGCCGATGGCCGCTCAGCACACGCTGCCGCCGATGCTCTTTCCGCTTTTCAGATCAAAACCGAAATTGCAGGAATATTCGCCCTGCTTGCTGCGACTGCACACCAGGCGTTGGTGATCCTTCATGCGCACCCGGGTTCCGCTACCTTCGGTGCACGTGTCTTTGACGTCCTTGCCCATCGCATTGAACATGTCGCGCGCCGCCTCGCCATCAATTGAAAACATCACTTTGGCATCGCCCGGCGTTGATGGGCCGGAGTCGCCCAGCCCCCCGGAATAGGTCCTGTACACGCCTGAGAATTTTTTATGACCGGTGTCGGTCGCGTGCAGCACCGACGACGATGTGGCGAGCGCCAGGAGCACTGCAACGCGCATGGTTCTCTTCATCGCACTATCCTTTTAACGTCAAGGCCACATGGAAGTGATCGTCATGCCCTCTGTCTCTCCGGACGCCTTTGATCGCCAGATCATTAAACAGGATTTCACGAACATGAGCAGCTTGCTTAAACATCGCAATCAGCTTGGCTGTCGCCGCTTGATCATACTCCCGATCCCAGTAAGAACATGGCTTTCGTTCTTTATCCTTTCTGATCAGTCTGATATCCACCTGAAGGCCATCCCGGTGGCTTCGATGATCAGGATGCTTCGCTCCATTGGCCAGACTTATGTTTCCAACACCAAATTTTCTCTTGTCGCAACCCGCCCAGCGAAATGCAATTTGCTGGATCATCGAAATGAGTTCGGGATGCGCGTATTGGCTGCGACCTGCGTCAGGCGTTCCATATGAGTAATACCCGCCACCTTCATATCCTTGTGGCAGCACAAAGAAACGTCGCGAATCTTGAGTTGGTGTTCCCGTCATAACAACTCTCCCTAAAGCAAAATTGCGTATAGGAATTATCGTTTCTGCGCCCCGGTCGTAGCGTGATATTGCTCAATTGCCGGGCTGAGCACATGCGATGTCTGAGTATCAGTGGAATAGCCGCTTATTGGCCGTGCTTTTCCAGCTTCAGCATCTGAGTGGAACGATTTACTGATGCATGCGGTCTGGCCGCATGCATAGCCCCTGCTTACTTGTTCTTTTCGATCCAGCGATCGACCTTCGCTTCCAGCAGCGACAGCGGCAAGGTGCCGTCTTCGAGCACGATCTCGTGGAACTTGGGCAGGCTGAATTTGTCGCCCAGCGCTGCTTCGGCGCGGCGCCGCAGTTCGGTGATCTTGAGCGCGCCGATCTTGTAGCCGAGCGCCTGCCCCGGCCACACCATATAGCGCTCGGTCTCGCTTTTGGCCATCGATTCCGGGAATCCCAGCGTGTCGCGCATGTACTGGATCGACTGCTCGCGCGTCCAGCCCTTGGCGTGCATGCCGGTATCGACCACCAGCCGCACCGCGCGCAGCATTTCGTCGTTCAGGTGGCCGAAATAATCCTCCGGCTTGTCGAACAGGCCCATCTCCTTGCCCAGGGTTTCGGCGTACAGCGCCCAGCCCTCGGTGTAGGCCGTGTTGCCGCTGAACTTGCGGAACTTGGGCAGATCCAGTTCCTGCAGCAGGGCGATGTGGAAGTGGTGGCCCGGCTGCCCCTCGTGCAGGAACAGGGTCACCATGCCGGTGCTGCCGTACTGGGTCGGATCGTTCACCACCGACCAGAACACGCCCGGACGCGAGCCGTCCATGGCCGGCGCCGAGTAATGGTCGGAGGCCGTCGCGCGCGACAGTTCGGGTTCGAGGCGCAGGTCCAGCGGCGCCTTCGGCATCAGGGTGAACAAGGCCGGCAGCTTGGTGCGCAGCAGCGCATCGAGCTTGCGGTACACGTCGATGACTTCCTGGTCGGTCTTGAACGGCTTGAATTTTGCCTGCTGCGACACCCACGCCGGCAGTTCCGCCGCCGGCCCGGTGTAGCCCATCTTCGGCCCCACCACGGCGTATTCGCCCTGGATGCGCGCCACTTCCTTCAAGCCGATGGCATGGATCTGCTCCGGCGTGAGATTGGTGGTGGTGCGCACCGCCACGCTCTTTTCGTACCACTCCTTCCCCTCGGGCAGTGCGCTCCAGCCGGTGCTGGTGCGCGCGGCCGGCAGGTATTCCTTCTCGATGAAGGTGGCCAGGCGCGCCAGCGCCGGCGCCAGGCTGGCGTCGATCGCCTTGCGGTAGCCGGCCGTCAGCTGCGCCTTGTCGGCGGCCGAAAAACTGGCCGGCATATTGCGGATCGGGGTGTAGTAAATGCTCTCTTCGGCCCTGGCGCTGACCAGCTTCTGGTACTGCGGCAGCATCGATACCACCGCCGCGCGCGGCAAGGTCACGTTCACGCGCATCCCTTCGCGCATGTTGACGATGGCCTGGTCGATCCACGCCGGCAGCTGCGTCAGGCGGTTCAGGTAAGCCTTGTACTGCTTGACCGTCTTCAGGGGCTGGGCGGCGTCGCCGCCGGCGTAGTTGGCGATGGTGACCGGCATGCCGTCCATCTGGTTCAGCGGCAGCATCAGTTCCGGCAGGTTGGAAAACGACAGCAGGCTGTTCAACTCGAATTCAAGCACGTCGTAGTTGGTTTGCGAGCGCAGGTCGAGCGCGCGCCGGTCCAGCGCATGCAGGCGGTTCAGGAAGACGTTGTAGCGCGCGTTCTGGCGCGCGCGCTCTTTGGGGCCGATGCTCATGCCGACCTGGTCGTCGAAGCGATTGTCGCCGCGTTCGGTGGCGTCGACCGGATCGAAGCGCGCCAGCGCTTCGTAGTAGTCGGCGGCCAGCGTGGCTAGCTGCTTTTTGGCCTGGGCCGATAGCACGCCCGATACCTTACTGGCCAGCGGCGCGGCCGGCGGCGCGGCGAGCGCCACGGCGGGCGTCAGGGCGGTTGCCAAGGTCAGCATCAGCGCCGTCCACAACGCGGTCCTGGCAAGAGTTTTATGCATAATAATTATCCGGTAAAAATGAATGCGGCAGTCAGGATACGCCTTTTCCCGGTCGGGTAACGCCCCCTGGCAAGCCGATAGATTTGCCCGATCGCCAGCGCATGCACGAGTGGAAATTTGTATTGTCGCCCCAATGCGTGCGGGCGTATGATCGACGCCAGACGACGTCTCCCGCCGCGCCGGCAAACTGCGAGAATGCCGGCCGGGCCAGGCAAGCCCGCTTACGGTTCTGCGCACCATGTCCGGGGCCTCTGCCATTCGAGCCGCTCTCCGTGTTGTCGGGAGCGGCTTTGTTTTGTCAGCGCGCCGCTGGCGCTTCGGTCAGCATGCCGCGCCGCTTGTACCAGATTTCGAGCGGAATCGTCACCAGCGGCGGCACCGCGGCCAGTACGGCGATCAGGGTGGCCCACCACGGCCAGCGCAGGCGCAGCGCGGCCAGCACCGTCACCACCACGTAAAACATGAACGCAAAGCCGTGCAGGCGGCCGAACAGCCACACGCCCAGGTCGGTCGTCTCGGTCGTATATTTGAGGAACATGCCGATCAACAGGCCGGTCCAGGTCAGGCCTTCGATCAGGCAGGCGGCGACGAACAGCTTGCCGATGCCGGTGGGTTTGTTGTTTGTCATGTCAGCTCCGCGATTGTTTCAGATGCGCGAAGCATAGACCACTCTGGCTGAGTCCATCAAGCAAGTTTTTGTAGCGGCGCGATCCGGTAAACACAGCGCGTGGCGCCCGCCAGCACATGCTGCTCGCGCGTCACGCTCGCGCCGGGACCGGCGATCTCGGCGAACAGCTGCAACTCGGAGCGGCAAAAGCCCTGGCAGGTGCGCGCCGCCACGCAGATCGGGCAATGGTCTTCGATCAGCAGCCAGCCCTGCGCGTCGGCCTCGATGCGCGCCATATAGCCTTCCTCGGTGCGGATCGCCGCCAGTTGCGCCAGGCGCTCCGGCACGGTAGCGCCGTGGCAGGCTTGCTGGTACAGCAGGCGCGCTTCGTTCTCGCGTTGCGCCACCAGTTTATCCAACCCTTCTTCGCCGAACAACTGGCGGATCGATCCGATCAGCTGCACCGTCATCTGCGCGTGCGTGTCCGGGAAGCGCCGGTTGCCGGCGTCGGTCAGCACCCAGTCCTGGCGCGGCCGCCCGACCCCGGCCGCATCCTGCTGGCGGCCCTCGATGAAACCCGCCGCAACCAGCTTCTGCACCTGCTGGCGCGCCGCTTCCGGCGTCATTTCCAGCATCTGCGCCAGTCGCGCGGTGGGGCTCGGCCCCTTCGACTTGATGAAGAACAGGATGCGCTCGGCGGGCTTGCCCTCGGCCGAGTTATCCAACGATTTGCTTGCGTAATTCACGGCTCAGCCTTATTATCCAAACGTTTTCTTGCATATTAAGCCAATCCCGAAGTCCTGTCGATCAAAGAACCATGAACACTGCCTCATCCGCTACCAGCACCACCACTGCCTCCTGGGGCGCCCTGTTTTCCGGCCAAAACGGCTTGCTGGCCCTGGCCCTGACCGGGGGCGTGGCGCTGCATGCGATTAACGTCCACATCGTCACCACCGTGCTGCCGTCGGTGGTGCGCGATATCGGGGGCCTGGACTGGTACGCGTGGAACACTACCTTGTTCGTGGTGGCCTCGATCATCGGCGCGGCACTGTCGGTGCGCCTGCTGGCCGGCGCCGGCCCGCGCGGGGCCTGCCTGGCGGCGCTCGGCATCTTCGCGCTCGGCTCGGCCGCCTGCGCCGGCGCGAGCTCGATGCCGTGGATGCTGGCCGGGCGCAGCGTGCAGGGCCTGGGCGGAGGTGCCCTGGCGGCCCTGAGCTACTCGCTCATTCGCGTGGTGTTCCCGGCGCCCCTGTGGCCGCGCGCGGTGGCGCTGGTGTCGGGCATGTGGGGCGTGGCTACCTTGTGCGGGCCGGCCGTGGGCGGCCTGTTTGCCCAGTCCGGGCACTGGCGCTGGGCCTTCTGGACCCTGCTGCCGGTGGCCCTGCTGCAAGCCATGCTGGTGGCCGCGCGATTGCGTCCGGCCGCCGGCCCATCCGCCAAGCCCGTGATTCCGGTGGCGCAGATCGCCCTGCTGGCCGCCTCCGTGCTGGCGGTGGCCGCCGGCGGCTTGTCGCGCGCGCTGGCGTGGCAGGGCGCCGGCGTGGTTGCCGGCATCGCGCTCGGGGCGGCGGTGATCGTCGTCGAACGCAGGTCCACGGTGCGCCTGCTGCCATCCGCGACCTGCGAACTGGCCTCGCCACTGGGCGCGGTGTATGCCAGCGTGGCCCTGCTCCTGGTCGGCACCACCACCGAAATCTACGTACCCTACTTTTTGCAGACCCTGCACGGCTACACGCCGCTGGCCGCCGGCTACCTGGCGGCGGCCATGGCGGCCGGCTGGAGCTTCAGTTCCATGCTCTCGTCCGGCCGCCAGGGCGCGGGCGCGCTGACTATGCTGCGCGCCGGCCCGCTGCTGGGCGCCGTCAGCCTGCTGGCCCTGGCCCTGCTGGTGCCGGCCGCCGATGCGCTCTCGCCCGGCATGCTGATGCTGTTGTACGGCGCGGCGCTGGCCGCCGCCGGCGCCGGCGTGGGCCTCGGCTGGCCGCACCTGCTCACGCGCGTGCTGACCCTGGCGCCGGCGGGCGAGGGCGGCCTGGCCTCGGCGGCGATCACCACCGTGCAGTTATATGGCATGGCGATCGGCGCGGCGGTGGCGGGGCTGGTGGCCAATGCCGCCGGCCTCACCGAGCCGGGAGGCAAGGCAGGTGCGCAATCGGCGGCGCTGTGGCTGTTCGCCAGCTTTGCGCTGGCGCCCGCACTGGCGGCGCTGCTGGCGCGCCGGATCGCCCACAAACAAGGAGAAGGCGCATGAGCGGTTCGACATCCATCTGGCTGTTCCAGTCGGTGCATGCGGTCGGCCTGTCGGCCTGGTTGTCGATCGCCGTCATCAATAACCTGCATGCCTTTGCCGGGTCGGCCGGGGCGGTCGGGGCCACTATGAGCCTATCTCAGTAGATCGGAGTCGCTGCTGGCGCGCGCCATCGCTGGCCTTTTTGCTGTTTAACCTGCCGCTGGCATAAGGAGAGCGATGCGCGAACAACTCGAAAAACTGCTGGCGTCGGGGCGCGACAACGCCTTGCTGCGTTTCGGCCTGGGTAACGCCTGCCTGAAAGACGGCGACGCTGCGGCGGCGGCCCTGCATTTGCAGCAGGCGACAGAGCAAAACCCGTTTCATTCGGCCGCCTGGAAGCTGCTCGGCAAAGCCCTGCAAGCGCTCGGCCGGCTGGACGACGCCGAAGCGGCATGGAACACAGGACTGGAGGTCGCCGTAAAGCAGGGCGACATCCAGGCCGCGCGCGAAATGACGGTGTTCCTCAAGCGCTTGCGGCGCTGAGGTTCAGCGATACCCCCCTACTTGTAGAAGCGCCAGAGCGGCTTGAAGTCGCGCGCCACTTTCTCGTTCTTCAGCCGCGCGCGTACCAGTTCGATCGGCAGCATACCGCCGTCGAGAATGCGGTCGTGGTAGTCCAGCAGCGTCATCTTGCCGCTGTCGACCAGTTCGCGTTTCAGTTCGCGCAGCTGGAGCGCGCCGACCATGTAGCCGGCTTGGTACAGCGGCGGATAATCGCCATTGAACGAGCGCCGCACTTCGGCGCGCGCATTGTCCGGCTCATGGCCGACGCGCTGGATCAGCATCTCGACCGCCTGCTCGGGCGTGACTTTACCCATGTGAAAACCGAGCGAAAACAGGATGCGCGCCGCCCTGTGATTACGCCAGAACATCATCCCGATGCGGTCTTCCGGCGTGACCGCGAAGTTGCGCTCGTAGAGCAGCATTTCCCAGTACACGGCCCAGCCTTCGACATAGAAGGGCGTATCGAACAGGCGGCGCTGCGGCTGGTAGCGCTCGGACATGAACATCTGCAGGTGGTGGCCGGGAATGAGTTCGTGCTGCACGGTCGCGCGCGAAAAGTGCGGGTTGTTGCCGCGCATGGACATCATTTTCTGCTCGTGCGTCATGTCGGCCGTGGGGTAAGACACCAGGATCGTGTCGCCGCCCAAAAAGAAGGGGTTGATCAACTGGCTTTCGGGCGAGAGCATGTCCATGCGCCAGCTGCGGCGCGCCACTTCCGGCACCGTCACCAGCTTGTTGGCCGCCATGTAGTCGATCGCTTCCTTGGCCAGGCGCCGCACCATGGCCGGCTGCTCGCCCGGCGCCACGTACATGGTTTTCACCTTTTCCATGGCCGCGTGCCAGTCGCTGCCGAAGCCCATCTCGGCCGAGGCCTTGCGCAGTTCCGCCTCGCCCCAGGCCAGCTCTTTTTCGGCCAGCGCCATCAGTTCTTCCGGCGTGTACGGGATCATTTCGCGCTGCAGGGCGCTGACCAGGCCATCGCGCCCGATCGGGTCGCCCGTCACATTGAGCAGTTTGGCCGAGGCCTTGCCGACCAGCCGTTCGTTCAGGCTGGCCGCGTACTCGCCCATGGCCCTGTCCAGGTCGGCGTAGGGTCGCTTGACCCACCAGGTCAGCTGCGGATCGTAGCCTTCGTAGTAGCCGTACCAGGCTTTCAGGTCGCGCGCGGTGGTGGCCAGCACCTGCACGGCGCGGTTGGCCACGCTGCGGGACGCCATCGGTTTGCGCGCGTTGATGTCGGGCCCCGCCAGCAGCGCTTCGTGCGCCTTGCGCACCGCCACCAGCGCTTGCTGCAGAATCACCGCGCTGGCCGCGCCATCCTGCGCCTGCATCACGCGGCGCGCTTCGGCCAGGTCGATCAAGGGGCGCGCGAACGGCGCTAACGGCTCCGCTTCGGTAAAGCGCCGGCGCTGGGCCGCCAGTTCGCGCATCTCGAAGTCGATCTGGTTGCGCATCATGACCACGTCGATGCGGTCTTCCACGCCGTAGCTGTCGAACGGCAGCGCGTCGAGCGCCGCCCGCCACTGCGTGAAGAACTCCTGCATCTGGCGCGCGCGTGCCGTGCCGTTGGCCACGGTGTACAGTTTGTCGAGACTGGCGTAATCGAGCTGGAAGCGCTGGATAAAGGCCGGCATCGCCTGCTGCGCGACGGCGAAATGGGACAGCGGCGGCGTCAAGGAGGCCGGCGTCTGGGCGGCGGCGTGCGTGGCCAGGCCGGCCGCGCCGAGCGCCGCCGCCAGCAGCAGAAGGGAGCCGCGCATCAGTAAGTGGCCAGCGCGGAAGGCACGCCGTTCTTGAAGGTGTAGACGGTGACGGCCGACTGCTTCATGTTGCCCTTGTCATCGTAGGCGTAGTTGCCCACCACGCCCTTGTAGCTGCCGGCGCGCATGGCGGCGGCCACCACCGACGGATCGAGCGAATTGGCCGACTTCATGGCCTGCGCGATGAACATGGCCTGGTCGTAGAACGAGGCCGCGTACACGTCGGGCGCCTGCTTGAAGCGCGCCTTGTAGCGGGCCTGGAAGGCCGGGCCGTCGGCTTGCTTTTCCAGGATCGCGCCGCCTTGCGCACAGAGCACGTTCTCGCCGACGGCGTCGCCCCCGAGCTTGGCCATTTCGGGGCTGCACAGGGTGTCGCCGCCGAGCAGTTTGGCTTTCAGGCCGAGCGCGCGCATCTGGCGCGCCATCGGTGCGCCCTGGGGCGCGTAGCCGCCGAAGAAGATCGCATCGACGTTCTTCGACTTGAGCTTGGTCAGGATGGCGGCGAAATCGGTCGCCTTGTCGGTCGTGAACTCGTGGCCCGCCACGGTGATGCCGGACGCCTTGGCCTGCTTGACGAACTCCATCGCGATGCCCTGGCCGAAGGCGGTGCGGTCATCGATCACGCCGATGGTTTTCAGTTTCAACTGCTTGGCCGCGTAGCCGGCCATCGAGGCGCCGAGCTGGGTGTCGCTGGCGACGATGCGGAACACGCCGCTGTAGCCGCTTTGCGTGACCTTCGGATTGGTGCCGACGGTGGACATGAGCGCGCCGGCGTCGTTGTAGACGCGCGAGGCGGGAATGGCCACGCCCGAGTTGTAGGGGCCGAGCACGAAGCGCACGCCGGCGTCGACCAGTTTTTGCGCGACCACCACGCCCGCTTTCGGATCGCCCTGGTCATCTTCGGACTTGAGTTCGAACTTGATCGCCTTGCCACCGATGCTGATTTTTTTGGCGTTGAGTTCTTCGAGCGCGAGGCGCACGCCGTTTTCGTTATCCTTGCCGGCAAAGGCGTTGGCGCCCGAGAGCGGGCCGGTGACGCCGATCTTGACGACCTGCTCCTGCGCCAGCGCGGTTTGCGACACCAGCAGCAAAGCGGCTGCGGCGAAAGGAATGCTGTAGTTGTTCGATGCCATGCGTTTGTCTCTCCTCTGGTCTGGACAGCGGCATCATCGCACGATTCCGGGCAATTTTATATGCTGATTTAGGCGGGCAAGCGCTTCGAAATGAGGTCGAGCGGCAGCGCCGTGGTGTACTTGATCTGCTCCATCGAAAACGCCGACGACACGCCGGTGATGTGCGCCGTCTTGATCAGTTTCTTGTAAAAGCGGTCGTAGCCGCCGATGTCGGTGGTGACCACCTTGAGCAGGTAGTCGACGTCGCCGCTCATGCGGTGAAACTCCATGACCTCGGGCAGGGCGATGACGGCGGCGGCGAAGCGGGCCAGCCATTTTTCATCGTGTTCGGTGGTGCGCACGCTGACGAACACGGTGACCGGCAGGCCGACCTTGTCCCGGTCGATGATGCTCACGCGGCTCTGGATGTAGCCTTCTTCTTCCAGCCGCTTGACGCGCTTCCAGCACGGGGTGCTGGACAAACCGATCTTTTCGCTCAGGCCCGCGATCGACAGGGTGCCATCGGCCTGCAAGGCCGCGAGGATGGCGCAATCATACTTATCGAGAGAACTCATTCTGCTTTCTGCTGAAATGTGAGATGAATATGCTAAACGAGTACGTATTTGAGCAAACTTTGGCATATTTTCTCACGTTTTAGCCGATAACATATCACGCAAGAATGACACCTCCATATCAGCCGCCATGCATACCGAAATCTACCTTGACGCAAACGCCACATCGGCCGTCCATCCGGCAGCGCTTGCCGCCGCCACGCAGGCCATGCGCGACTGCTACGGGAACCCCAGCAGCAGTCACGCCACCGGCCTGAAAGCGAAGGCCATGCTCGACGGCGTGCGCACACTGGCGCGCCGCGTGCTCGGCGCGGGCCAGGGCAGGCTGACGTTTACCAGCGGCGCCACCGAAGGCATCCAGACCGCCGTGCTGTCGGCGCTGTGCGAGGTGCGCGCGCGCCGCGCCAGGGGCGAAGCGACGGGCGAGCTGCTGTTGTACGGCGCCACCGAACACAAGGCGGTGCCCGAGAGCCTGGCGCACTGGAATACGCTGCTCGGCACCAACCTCGAACTGCGCGCCCTGCCGGTCGATGGTGACGGGCGCCATCGCCTCGACGTGCTGCGCGAACTGGCGCCGCGCGCCGCCTTGGTCTGTACCATGGCCGCGAATAACGAAAGCGGCGTCATTTCCGACCTGGCCGGCATCGAGGCGCTCTTGCGCGAATGCGCGCCAACAGCGCTGTGGATGGTCGACAGCGTGCAGGCGCTCGGCAAACTGTCGCTCGACCTGGCCGCGACCCGCATCGACTACGCGCCGTTCTCTGGCCACAAGCTGTACGCGCCCAAAGGCATCGGCATGCTGTATGTGCGCGATGGCGCGCCGTACACCGCGCTGATGATGGGCGGCGGGCAGGAGTCGGGCCAGCGTTCCGGCACCGAGAACATGAGCGGCATCGCCGCCCTGGGCGCGGTGCTGGCGGCGCTGATTGATGGCGCCAGCTTTCGCAGCCATGCGCAACTGGTGCGCATGCGCGAACGCCTGGCCGTGGCTTTGCGCGAGGCCCTGCCCGGCATCGTGTTCAACGCGCCGTTCGCCACCAGCCTGCCGACCACCCTCAATTTTTCGGTACCCGGCCTGGCCGGCAAGGAGCTGCTCGACCTGTTCGACGCCGCCGGCGTGCGCGTGAGCGCGGGGTCGGCCTGTTCGGCGGCCAAGGCCGCGCCCAGCTACGTGCTGGCCGCCATGGACCTGGCGCCGTGGCGCTGCGCGGCGGCGGTGCGCATGTCGTTCGGGCCGATGGCGGACGACGCCTTGATCGACGCCGCCTGCGAGCGCATCGCCCGTTGCGGCGCGGCCCTGCGCGCCAGTTGCCTGGTGCCGTCGGCCATGCCCGCAGCCGATGGCGACGGCGTGATTCAACTCGGCTTCGACGGCGCCTGCACCTGGCTGCTGCTCGACGCCGCCAGCCGCACCTGCGCCATCGTCAATCCGCTGGCGCCGCTGGCGGCGCGCATCAATGACTTCGTGCGCTGCCAGGGCTACCGCGTGCGCGCGGTGATCGACACCCATGGCGGCGGCACCGGGCGCGCGGCCCTGGTGGCGGCGCTGGGCGGCCAGCTGGCCGGCGGCATCAGCCACGAAGCGCTGGGCTGGCCCGCGCTGGCCGACCAGGTCACGCTCGATAACGGGCAAGCCGCCAGTGCGCTCATGTTCGGCAGCCGCCTGCTGGCGCGCGTGGAGCAGGGCATTGGCGCCAGCTACCTGTTCGGCGAGCGTTCGGCCGCGGGCCTGGCCGCCGGCGACGTGCGCTTCGCCTTCACCGGCCCCGACGCCGACATTCAACAACTGGCGGAACTGGTGTCGCGCAAGACCATCGTGTGCCAGGCCAGCGAGGCGGGCAGCCCGGCCTGCACCACCCTGCTGGCGGAACGCGGCGGCGCCATCGCGGCCGCCAACCCCTTGGCGATGCAGCTCGAGGCGCATGGCCTCGAGCGCTTCTTCAACGACCATCCCGACGCGCTGCTGATCGATGTGCGCGAAGCCTACGAACACGCGGCGGCCGATGCCGGCCACTGGCACGGCCATGCCGTCGAAAGCGTGCCTTTGTCGCGCCTGGCCGACCGCCTGTCGGTGTGGCTGCGCGCGCAAGAGCGCCCGTTGGTGTTCTTCTGCCGCAGCGGCGCGCGCAGCATCAAGGCGGCGCAGTGCCTGCACCGCCTCGGCTACCGCAACGCCTGGCATGTGGCGGGCGGGGTCGCGCTGGGCGCCGTGCTGCCGCTGGCGGCGTAAGCCGGACGCGCGGCGCGCCCGGCGCTCCTTCTCATCGGCGTTGATTGGTTTCATCGTTTGATGCTCCCTGATCATTAGCCTGGTGCCAGGCGCAATATGTCTGCCGGATTGCGTCCAAGCTGCTCAGTTTGCTCCTGACGGACCAGCCCGAAATGTTCGCTGGCGCACAGTCGCGCACGTGTCGTCGTTATAAGATTGCAACAGCCGTACGACCCGGTCGCAACTCGCTGTTCCACAGCGTGTTGGCTACTCATGCCCACGCGAGGTCTCTGTTGAACCAAGAAAACACCAAATTAGCCGACACCCTGTATGCCTGGCGCAATGTCCACGACGGCGAACGCCTTGCCGGCGATGAATTTCCCCTGCGCTCGGAACTGTTCAGTGCCGCACAAATGGCGATGCACGGCAAGCATCTGGCCACGACTCACCAGCTCAGCGAGCGCGGCGGCCCCGACCGCCTGCTGCCGCGACTGACCGAAAACGCCGCGATCATCACCGACACCTGCTCGGAGCTGACCGCCGCCATCAAGGCGGGGCGACAGATTACGCCGGCCTCCGAATGGCTGCTCGATAACTTCTACCTGGTCGAAGAGCAGATCCGCATCGCCCGGCGCCACCTGCCGAAAGACTATTCCAAGGAGTTGCCGCGCCTGTCCAATGAAGAGGCGGACGGCAACCCGCGCGTGTACCAGATCGCGCTCGAGATCATCTCGCACGGCGATGGCCGGGTCGATCCCGAGAGCCTGTCGCGTTTTGTGGACGCCTACCAGGAAGTTGCGACCCTCAAACTCGGCGAACTGTGGGCCATTCCGATCATGCTGCGCCTGGCGCTGATCGAGAACCTGCGCCGCGTGGCCGCGCGCGTGTACGACAACCGCGCCCAGCGCGACCGCGCCAACGACTGGGCTGACCAGATGGCCGAGACGGCCGAAAAAAACCCGAGCGACCTGATTTTGCTGGTGGCCGACATGGCCCGGTCCGGCCAGCCGATGAACAGCGGCTTTGTCGCCGAACTGGCGCGCCGCCTGCAGGGCCAGAGCCCCGCATTGACCCTGGCGCTGCAGTGGGTGACCACGCGCCTGGCCGACGCGGGTCTTACCATCGAACAGCAGATCCAGGCCGAAATCGGCCAGCAAGCGGCCGACCAGGTTTCGATCAGCAACAGCATCGGCAGCCTGCGCTTCCTGGGCACCATGGACTGGCAGGAGTTCGTCGAGACCATGAGCGCGGTCGAACAGACCTTGCGCCTGGACCCGGCCGGCACCTACGGCAAGATGGAGTTCGCCACGCGCGACAACTACCGCCACGTCGTCGAAAAGCTGGCCAAGCGCAGCGACTTCACCGAAGTGCAGGTGGCCGAAATCGCAGTCGAACTGGCGCTGGCGAACCGCTCGCCGACCGCCGGCGGGCTCGATGAACGCACCCGCCACATCGGCTACTACCTGATCGGCAGCGGCCAGCAACAACTCGAACAGCGCCTGGCCATACGCAATCCGCCGCTCGAAGCGTTGAACAAGAGCGGACGCGCCTCGCCGCTGTCGACCTATTTGGGCGGCATCGTCGTGCTTACCCTGCTGTTTACCGGCACCGCCATCATCCACGCGCGCGCCGACGGCGCCGACGACTGGATGCTGGCCGTGCTGGGCGTGCTGGCCCTGCTGGGATCGAGCCAGCTGGCGCTGGCGCTGGTCAACTTCATGGCCACCCAGCTCACGCGCCCGCACCCGCTTCCGCGCATGGACTTCAAAGAAGGCATTCCAAGCGACGCGCGCTCGATGGTGGTGGTGCCGACCTTGCTGTACAGCCGCGACAACGTCGCCTCGCTGTGCGAAGCGCTGGAAGTGCGTTACCTGGCCAACCGCGATCCGAACCTGCGCTTTTGCCTGCTGACCGATTTCGTCGACGCGCCCAAGCAACACATGCCGGGCGACGAGGAACTGGTCGAACAGGCGCGCGCCACCATCGCCGAACTCAATGACAAATACGGCTGCGACGTCGACGAGGAAATCCTCGGGCCCGACGGCGAGCCGACCATGTCGCGCTGCCACCTGCAGCCCTTTCTTCTGCTGCACCGTCCGCGCATGTGGAGCGCCAGCGAAAACGCCTGGATCGGCTTCGAGCGCAAGCGCGGCAAGCTGGCCGCGCTCAACGCGTTCTTGCGTGGCGGCGCGCGCGACCAGTTCTCCATGGTCGCCGGTTCCGCCGACGGCCTGGCGCACGTGCGCTACGTGATCACGCTCGATACCGACACCCAGCTGCCGCGCGACGCCGCGCGCCAGTTCATCGCCACCATGGCGCACCCGCTGAACCGTCCGACCCTCGACAAGGCCGGCCGCCGCGTGGTCGAAGGCTACGGCATCCTGCAGCCGCGCGTGGCGGCGTCGCTGCCGGGCGACACCGCCTCGCGCTACGAGCACCTGTGCGGCGGCGAACCGGGCATCGACCCGTACACCCGCACCGTCTCCGACGTGTACCAGGACGTGTTCTACGAAGGCTCTTTCGTCGGCAAGGGCATCTACGAGGTCGACACCTTCGAAACGGTGCTCGGCCACCGCCTGCCCGACAACCAGATTCTCAGCCACGACCTGCTGGAAGGCTGCTACTTGCGCGCCGGTTTGCTGAGCGACGCCCAACTGTACGAAGAATACCCGGCGCGCTACAGCGACGACGTGAGCCGGCGCCACCGCTGGATTCGCGGCGACTGGCAACTGGCCGGCTGGCTGATGCCGCGCGTGCCCGGCGCGAACGGCAAGCGCGAACCGAATCCTTTGAGCGCGCTGTCGCGCTGGAAGCTGTTCGACAACCTGCGCCGCAGCCTGATCGCCACCACCCTCACCGCCTTGCTGATCTTCAGCTGGGCCTTGATGCCAACGCCCTTGTTCTGGACCCTGGGCGTGCTGTCGGTGATCTTTTTGCCGACCTTCTTTTCCACCATGTTCGACATCATCGAAAAACCGCACGACGTGCTGTGGGAACAGCATCTGGCCACCGCCTCCAAGAGCGCGCGCCTGATGTTCGGCCACTCGGCGCTGCAACTGGCCTTCCTGCCGTACGAAGCGCACTTCAGCCTGGACGCCATCGTGCGCGCCTCGTGGCGCATGCTGGTCACGCACCGGCGCCTGCTGGAATGGCGTCCATCGAGCCTGAACCGCTCCAGCACCGACATGGAGAGCAACTGGAAGAGCATGTGGATTTCGCCGCTGCTGGCCGTGGCCACCGCGCTTTTGCTCGGCTACTTCCATCGCGCCGCGCTGCCGGTCGCCGCTCCCGTGTTGCTGCTGTGGTTCTTCGCGCCGGTGGTGGCCTGGTGGATCAGCCTTCCGCAAGAACGCGCCGCCACCGCCCTGTCGTCGCCGCAAACCATGTTCCTCGAAACGCTGGCGCGCAAAACCTGGAGCTTCTTCGAGACCTTCGTCACGGCGGAAGACAACTGGCTCGCGCCCGACAATATGCAGGAGCACCCGGTCAAGGTGGTTGCGCACCGCACCTCGCCGACCAATATCGGCATGGCGCTGCTGGCCAACCTGACCGCGTGGGACTTCGGTTTCATCACCACCGGGCGCCTGCTCAAGCGCACCCGCGACACGCTCAACACCATGGCGCGCATGGAACGCCATCAGGGGCACTTCTATAACTGGTACGACACGCTGACCTTGAATCCCCTGCACCCGATGTACGTGTCGGCGGTCGACAGCGGCAACCTGGCCGGCCACCTGCTCACGCTGGCGCCGGGCCTGACCCAGTTGGCCGACCAGCCGATCGTGGGCAAGCAAACCTTGGACGGCATCTCCATCACCCTGAACGTAGTGCAGGAGTACGCGCTTGATGCCGGGCCGGCCGTCAAGGCGGCGATCGACGCCATGCGCAGCCACCTGTCTGCCGACCGGGTACGCGAAACCGAAAGCCTGCCCGGCATGGCCGCCGAACTGGCGCGCCTGTCGGGCTGCGCCGACGCCATCCTGGCCGCCATGCATCCGGTGGGCGAGCCGAACCTGCAAGGCTGGGCCGACAAGCTCGCCGATCAGTGCCACAGCGCGCGCGACGAACTGCTGCAACTGGCGCCGTGGATGCGTTCGGCCCAGGAATACGTGGTCGACACCAGCCTGACCCGCATTCCGACCCTGCGCGAGCTGGCCAACTTCGCCCTCACCGGCAGCGCCAGCACCGACCTGGCCCCGAGCGAGCGCGAACGCCAGCAAACCCTGACCGACCTGGTCGCCCAGGGCAGCACCCGCGCCGCCCAGCGCATCGAAGATATCAACCGCATGGCGTTTGAAGCGCGCGAGTTCGCGAACATGGACTTCCGCTTCATGTACAACAGCACCACCAACCTGCTGGCGATCGGCTACAACGTGTCCGACCGTCGCCTGGATGCGGCCTGTTACGACTTGCTGGCGTCCGAAGTACGCCTGTGCAGTTTCGTCGGCATCGCGCAGGGCCAGTTCCCGCAAGAGCACTGGTTCGCGCTGGGCCGCCAGCTGTGCATCATCGGCAACGAGCAACTGCTGTTGTCGTGGAGCGGCTCGATGTTCGAGTACCTGATGCCGCTGCTGGTCATGCCGACCTACCAGAACACCTTGCTCGACCAGACCTACCGTTCGGTCGTCAACGCGCAGATCGAGTACGGCAAACAGCGCGACGTGCCGTGGGGGATTTCCGAATCCGGCTACAACACCGTCGACGCCAGCCTCAATTACCAGTACCGCGCCTTCGGCGTGCCGGGCACGGGCCTCAAGCGCGGCCTGGCGGACGACCTGGTGGTGGCGCCGTATGCGACCATGATGGGCCTGATGGTCCATCCCGACGCCGCCGTCGAGAACCTGCAGCGCATGGCCGACCTGGGCTTCATGGGCAAGTATGGTTTTTACGAAGCGATCGACTACACCGCTGCGCGCCTGCCGCGCGGCCAGACCTTCGCCGTGATCCGCTCCTTCATGGCGCACCACCAGGGCATGGGCTTCCTCGCCATGAGCTATCTGCTGCACGACCGTCCGATGCAGCGCCGCTTCGAGTCCGACCCGCTGTTCCAGGCCACCTTGCTGGTACTGCAGGAAAGGGTGCCGCGCGCCGGCGCCTTCTATTCCAACACCGCCGAACTGGCCGCCATGCGCGCCCCGGCGCAGGAAGTGTCGACCTCCGCGACCCGCATCATCACCCAGACCACCACGGTGCAGCCGGAAGTGCAGCTGCTCTCGAATGGCCGCTACCATGTGATGGTCACCAGCGCCGGCGGCAGCTACAGCCGCTGGAAAGACCTGGCCGTGACGCGCTGGCGCGAAGATGGCACCTCCGACAACTGGGGTAACTTCTGCTACGTGCGCGATGTCGAGAGCGGCCAATTCTGGTCGACTGCCTTCCAGCCAACCCTGGTCGAGCCGAAATCGTATGAAGTCATCTTCTCGGAAGGGCGCGCCGAATTCCGCCGCCATGACCGTGGGCTCGACCTGTACACCGAAATCGTGGTCTCGCCGGAAGACGACATCGAAATGCGGCGTACCCGCATTACCAACAAGTCGAACATGCGGCGCACCATCGAGTTCACCAGCTACGCCGAAGTGGTCATGGCGCCGGCCGCCGCCGACAACGCCCACCCGGCGTTCAGCAAACTGTTCGTGCAGACCGAAATCCTGCGCAACGAGAATGCCATCCTGTGCACCCGCCGTCCGCGCGCCAAGGACGAGCAGATGCCGTGGATGCTGAACCTGATGACGGTGCATGACGGCGCGCTGCTGGACGTCTCGTTCGAAACGAGCCGCAGCGAATTCCTCGGCCGCGCCAACAGCACGGTGGCCCCGCGCGCCATGCTCGAACCCCAGCCGCTGGGCGGCGGCGAAGGATCGGTGCTCGATCCGGTGGTGGCGATCCGCTACAAGGTCACGCTGGAACCCGACCAGGTGGTCGTGCTCGACGTGGTGACGGGCATGACCGACACGCGCGAGCAAGCGGTGCACCTGATCGACAAATACCAGGACCGCCATCTGGCCGACCGCGTGTTCGAACTGGCATGGACCCACAGCCAGGTCGTGCTGCGTCAATTGAACGCCACCGAAGCGGACGCGCAGCTCTACAGCCGCCTGGCCAGCACGGTGATTTATCCGAACGCCTCGCTGCGCGCCGACGCCGGCATCCTGATCCGCAACCAGCGCGGCCAGTCCGGCCTGTGGGCCTACGCCATTTCGGGCGACCTGCCGATCGTGCTGATGCAAATCAAGGACCCGGCCCACATCGACCTGGCGCGCCAGATGGTGCAGGCGCACGCGTACTGGCGCCTCAAGGGGCTGGTGGTCGACCTGGTCATCTGGTACGAAGACCAGTCGGGTTACCGCCAACTGCTGCACGACCAGATCATGGGCCTGATCGCCTCCGGCATCGACGCGCAAGCGATCGACCGCCCGGGTGGCATCTTCGTGCGCCTGCTCGACCAGATCGCGCAGGAAGACCGGGTGCTGATGCAGTCGGTGGCGCGCGTCATCATTTCCGACAGCAGCGGCACCCTGGCCGACCAGGTCAAGCGCGCCACGCCGGTGCTGTCGAAACTGCCGTTGCTGGTGGTCGAATCGCGCGGCGAGCAATACGAGCCACGGGCGAATATACCTGCGGCCGCACGCGAGCTGATCCTGCACAACGGGCTGGGAGGCTTCAGCGCCGACGGTACCGAATACGTGATCCGCACCGATGCGCAGAACCGCACGCCGGCGCCGTGGGCCAACGTGCTGGCCAACCCGAACTTCGGCAGCGTTGTGTCGGAAAGCGGCCAGGCCTACACCTGGAGCGAAAACGCGCACGAGTTCCGCCTCACGCCGTGGGAAAACGACCCTGTGTCGGACCGCAGCGGCGAGTCGTTCTATATCCGCGACGAGCAGACCGGCCGTTTCTGGTCGCCCACCGCCTTGCCGGTGCGCGCAGCCGGTGAGTACATTACCCGCCACGGCTTCGGCTACAGCGTCTTCGAGCACAGCGAAGAGGGCATTCACACCGAACTGTCCACGTTCGTCGCGCTCGACGCCTCGATCAAGTATTCGGTCATCAAGATCCGCAACGACAGCACCGTGGCGCGCCGCCTGTCGGCCACCGGCTACGTGGAGTGGGTGCTGGGCGACCTGCGCGCCAAGTCGGCGATGCACGTCACCACCGAGCAGGACCCGATGAGTGGCGCGATCTTTGCGCGCAACGCCTACAACACCGAGTTCACGGGGCGCGTGGGATTCTTCCACGTCGACGCGCAGCAGAAAACCTTTACCGCCGACCGCAACGAATTCATCGGCCGCAACCGCACGCTGGCCAGTCCGGCGGCGATGGCGCGCGCGCGCCTGTCCGGCAAGATCGGCGCCGCGCTCGATCCGTGCGCCGCGCTGCAGGTGATGGTGGAACTGCAGCCAGGCCAGGAACGCGAACTGGTGTTCATGCTCGGTGTCGGCGGCCGCCGCAATGCGGACGCCAGTGGCCTGGTGCAGAAATACAGCGGCAGCGCCGCCGCTGCGGCCTCGCTGGCGATGGTGCGCAAGCACTGGGACCACACGCTCGGCGCGATCCAGGTGCAAACGCCCGATCCATCGCTCGACGTGATCGCCAACGGCTGGCTGATGTACCAGACCATCGCCTGCCGCCTGTGGGCGCGCAGCGGCTACTACCAGTCCGGCGGCGCTTTCGGCTTCCGCGACCAGCTGCAAGATGCGATGTCGATGATCCACACCGAACCGCACCTGCTGCGCGAGCACCTGCTCATGTGTGCGGCCCACCAGTTCGTGGAAGGCGACGTGCAGCACTGGTGGCATCCGCCATCGGACCGCGGCGTGCGTACGCATTGTTCGGATGACTATCTGTGGCTGCCGCTGGCGGCGCACCGTTACGTCATCGGCACGGGCGACCGCAGCGTGCTGACCGAACCGGCGCCGTTCCTCGAAGGGCGCATGCTCAAGCAGGAAGAAGAGTCCTATTACGACATGCCGGGGCGTTCGAGCCAGACCGGCGACCTGTACGAGCACTGCGTGCGCGCGATCAAACGCGGCCTGCGCTTCGGCGAACATGGCTTGCCGCTGATCGGCACCTGCGACTGGAACGACGGCATGGACCGCGTCGGCAACGAAGGCAAGGGCGAGAGCGTGTGGCTGGCGTTCTTCCTGTACGAAGTGCTGCAGCGCTTCTCGGAAGTGGCGGTGGTGTACGGCGACCATGCCTTTGCCGACACCTGCAAAACCGAGGCGGCCACCCTGGCGGCCAATGTGGAAGCGCATGCGTGGGACGGCCAGTGGTACCGCCGCGCCTACTTCGACGACGGCACGCCGCTCGGATCGCACACCAACGACGAATGCCAGATCGATTCGATTTCGCAGAGCTGGGGTGTGATTTCGGGCGCGGCCAATCCGCAGCGCACGGCGTCGGCCATGAAGGCGGTCGACGAGCGCCTGGTGCGGCGCGACTACGGCCTGGTGCAGCTGCTCGATCCGCCGTTCGACGACGGCGTGCTCAATCCCGGCTACATCCGCGGCTACGTGCCGGGTGTGCGCGAAAACGGCGGGCAGTACACGCACGCCGCGATCTGGACCGCGATGGCGTTCGCCAAGATGGGCGACACCGAGCGCGCCTGGGAGCTGCTGCGCATGATCAATCCGGTGCAGCATGGCAGCACGCCCGAAAGCGCGGCCCTGTACAAGGTCGAGCCGTACGTGGTGGCGGCGGACGTGTATGCGGTCTCGCCGCACATCGGCCGTGGCGGGTGGAGCTGGTACACCGGTTCGTCGGGATGGATGTATCGCCTGATCGTCGAGTCGCTGCTGGGCGTGAGCCTGGCCGGCGACAAGCTGACCATGACGCCGCATCTGCCGGCCGACTGGCCGGGCTTCAAGCTGCAGTACCGCTATCGCGAGACGGTGTACGCGATTTCGGTGCAGGCCGGCGACACGGATGCGATGTCGGTCGACGGTGTGGCGCAGGAAGAAAACGTGATCCGGATGGTCGATGACGGCCGGCCGCACACGGTCGAACTGCGGGTGCGCCGCCCAGGCTAAGCCACCGCTTAACAAACCGCCGTCATTTTCAGTGGCAGGATCGTTTCCTGCCACTGAAAATGACGGCGGTTTTGCATTTGGCGCGTGTTTGTGCCGTCATGCTGGTCAGCGCCACCGCCCGGCATGCGCAACAAAGTGTCCCAATCTGGACATTTTCATGTTTCGCGCAACAAACGGTATATTTAGTTTTCCACAGGCGCATCGCGCTGCCCTACGGCAACAAGTCCCTCTCTCCCTGCTAAGTCCGCCTCCACCGCGTTGACTGTCGGCAAGTCACGTGTTGCTTCACCTAACGAAATCTCCTTTCCATCCAAAACAGACTTCTAAATGTAAATACTTTGTCACGGTAAGGTCATGCATAGTTGCGAGAATTCAGTTGTCTGTACCTATTCATGTTAACGGGATTCCCATGCGCCACCTCACCACGTTCAAGCTGTTCCGCCCGCTCGCCATCGCCCTGGCGCTGTCCGCCAGCCACGCCGTCATGGCGTCCGAAGCCGACCATCAGGAATTCGAAGCCACCTTGCATGTGCCGTACGCGGCCGCCAGCGCGGCGCGTACCTTCACGCTCGCCTTCGACTATCCGCACGTCGAGCGCCTGCAAGAGGTGAGCTGGAAGCTCGAGCTGCTCAGCCCATCGGGCCAGGTGGTCCAGCAATGGCATGGCGTGCAGCGCATGTTCCAGAAGCCGGTCGATGTCAAGGTACGCTGGGCGGGGCGGGCCGGCCTGCCGGACGGGGTCTACCAGGTGCGCATGCAAGCCGTTTCCAACGATGCCGCCGAGCGCGGCCGCGCGCCGGACCAGTCGCCTGAGTCCGTGGAGCGCTTGCTGGCGGCCGGCGCCGATGAGATGGTGGAACAACGTTGGGACCTGGCGATCGGCAAGACCGCCCAGCCCGCCATGCCGGCCTTCCGCGCTTTGCCCACCAACAAGGTGAACGGCAAGGCGGGCGAGCTGTCGTCCGTGCAAGTGGCCACGCCAGCGCCGGGTTCGCTGCCGTACACCATCTATTTTGCCAACCTGCACAGCCAGACCAATCACAGCGACGGCGGCGGCGCCCTCGGCAGCTGCAGCGGCTCGCAAGCGCCGCAAAGCGCTCCCTTCGGTCCGGCCGATGCCTTCGCCTACGCCCGCAACAAGGGGCTCGATATCCTCGCCACGTCCGAGCACAACCACATGTTCGACGGCTCCGACGGCACCAATAGTTCCGCCAGCCCGGCCACGGCCAAGGCCCTGTTCAAGTCCGGCTTGAGCGCCGCGGCCGATTTCAATGCCGCCAATCCCGACTTCCTGGGCGTGTACGGCATCGAATGGGGCGTGATCAACAATGGCGGGCACCTGAACATCTTCAATACCCCGGAACTGTTGCAGTGGGAGCTCAACAGCAGCGGCCAGCTGATCGGCGACACGCTCACGCCCAAGGGCGATTACAGCGGCCTGTACAGCCTGATGCGCCAGCGCGGCTGGGTGGGGCAGTTCAACCATCCCTCGTCGAGCGGGCAATTCCTGGTCGGCGGCGTGCCGCTCGGCTACAGCGCCGACGGCGACCAAGCCATGGCGCTGTGCGAAGTGCTCAATACCTCGGCGTTCTCGACCAACACCAGCGAGGCCGAAACCGGGCGCAGCAGCTTCGAAGGCGCCTGCAACAAGGCGCTCGAGGCGGGCTTTCACATCGCCTTTTCCACCAATCAGGATAATCACTGCGCCAACTGGGGCGCCTCGTACACCAACCGCACCGGCGTGTTGATTCCCAACGGCACACCACTGACGCAAGCGAGCTTTATCGAGGCGCTGAAGGCGCGGCGCGTGTTCGCCACCATGGACAAGACCTCGCAACTGGTGCTCACCGCCAACGGCAAGGTCATGGGCGAGCGCTTCACCAACAGCGGCCCGCTCAAGCTGATCGCCAACTTCGCCAGCAGCAGCGGCAGAGTGGCGTCGACGGTATCGATCGTCGAAGGCGTGCCGGGGCGCAGGGGTACGGTCAGCCAGCTGGCCAGCATGGCCGACACCACCATCACCCCAGCGCTCGGCGAGCACTTTTACTACGCCAAAGTGACTCAGGACGACGGCAAGATCTTGTGGTCGGCCCCGATCTGGGTCACGCAGACAGCGGGCGGTGGCGGCGACACCACCGCGCCGACGGTCAGCGCGAGCCAGAGCGGCACCAGCGGCACCATTTCCCTGGCGGCGACGGCGAGTGATGCGGGCGGCATCAGCCGGGTTGAGTTCTATGTTGACAATGTACTGAAAGGAACGGACACCACGGCCCCGTACGTGCTCAGCCTCGACTCGGCGACCCTGAGCAACGGCAGTCACCAGTTGACGGCCAAGGCGTATGACGTCGCGCTCAACAGCGCAGTGTCGGCGCCGCTTGGTTTCAGCGTCAGCAATGGCGGCACGGCGCAGCAGCAACTGCTGACCAATAGTGGATTCGAATCGGGCGTGAGCGGGTGGGTGGCGCCGAGCGGCGTGATCACCTCGGGCGGGCCGGCGGCGCACGGCGGCAGCTGGAAGGCTGCGCTGAACGGCGAGGGCGTCGCCAACACCGATACCGTGTACCAGCAGGTCGCGATTCGATCGACGGTGACGAGGGCGACGCTGGGCTTCTGGCTGAAGGTGGTCTCGAGCGAAACGACGACGACCAGTTCCTACGACAAGCTGAAGGTACAAGTGAGAAGCGGCGGCAACGCCGTGCTGGCGACCCTGGCGACGTACTCCAACCTGAACAAGGGAACGAGTTACGTGCAAAAGACGTTCGACCTGAGCGCCTACAAAGGGCAAACGGTGCGGATCTACTTCGAAGGCGTGGAAGGCTCGATGATTCCCACAAGCTTCCTGATCGACGACGTCACCCTCACAACCCAATAACCAAAAGCAATAACCCCTCAACCGGGGTCAGAGCTTTAACTTGCAACTTTTTTGTTGCATAACCGGGGATGAATTCCGGTTATGCAACAAAACGTCGCCGGCGGGCAGTGCCGGTTAAAAAAATCACCATCTATGTGCACAACCGTAGTCGGTCCCCAGTTTTGCACGGTTTTGCAAGTTTAGAGTTTGCAATGTTTCGATAAAAAGCTCTGACCCCGGTTGTAGGAGTTGGAGTGGGAATTTGGTAGGAATTCAGAAGCCGAAGCGGGCGCCGGCGCCCAGGAGAGTGGCGATGCCAAGGGCCGCGAAAATGGCGGCGGCGATGCCGTGCACCAGTTTTAACGGTACTTTGTTGGCAATCCGCTCGCCGAAATACACCGCCGGCACATTCGCCAGCATCATGCCGAACGTGGTGCCGGCCACCACCGCCACCATCGATTCGTAGCGCGCCGCCAGCGCTACCGTGGCAATCTGGGTCTTGTCGCCCATCTCGGCCAGGAAAAATGCGATCAGGGTCGTCAGGAATACGCCGTAGCGCCCCAATCCCGGCTGTTCGTCGTCATCGAGCTTGTCTGGCACCAGGGTCCACGCGGCCATCGCCAGGAACGATACGCCCAGCACCCAGCGCATCACATTCGGTCCGAGCAGGGTGCTGACCCACGCCCCCACCGCCGCCGCAAACGCATGGTTGGCCAGCGTCGCCACCAAAATTCCCAGCACGATCGGCACCGGCCGCCGGAATTTGGCCGCCAGCAGAAATGCCAGCAGCTGCGTCTTGTCGCCAATTTCGGCGAGGGCGACGATGCCCGTTGATACAAGGAAGGCGTCCATACAGTGTGATCCTAAGGGGAAGCGCGGATCATAACAGAGCCACCTGTGTGGCTGCGCGCACCACGGCGCCCGTCAATACGCGCCTGCGCGCTTTCGCGCGGCCTGCGGAAGTGATATTCTGCCTGCGCCAATCCACATGCCACCGACCCGGAAAAACCATGAAGACATCGACCCTCCTGCGCGCCACCGCCTGCGCCGTGTTCTGCCAACTTAGCGCCCACGCGTACGCCCTCGATCCCCTGAGCTACGCGCGCTACGACCAGGTGAAAACCAGTGCCCTGCACATGGACCTGAAGGCCGATTTCGCGAAGAAGACGCTGTCCGGCCACGCCGAACTGACCCTGACCTGGGTTGATAAGTCGGCGCGCATCCTCGATCTCGATACGCGCGCGCTGACCATCTCCAAGGTCCAGGCGCTCGACTCCGACGGCAAGTGGGTCACCGTGCGCCACACGCTCGACAAGCTTGATGCCGAAAAAGGCCAGGCCATGCGCATCGACCTGGCCGCGCTGCCCGCGCAGCCTCAAAAAGTGCGCATCTATTACCGCACCTCGCCGACCGCCACCGCGTTGCAGTGGCTGGCGCCGGTGCAGACCATGTCGGGCAAGCGCCCATTCATGTTCAGCCAGTCCCAGACGATCGAGGCGCGCTCCTGGGTGCCGCTGCAGGATACCCCGGCCGTGCGTTTTACCTACAGCGCCCACATCGAAGCGCCCAAGGACCTGCGCGTGGTCATGAGCGCCGATAACGATCTCAATGCCACCGGCAAGGGCGGCTGGGACTTCAAGATGCCGCAGCCGATTCCGTCCTACCTGCTGGCCATCGGCATCGGCGAAATCGACGTGCGCGCACTTGGTTCGCGTACCGGCGTCTACGCCGAGCCAAAACGCATCGGCGCGGCCGCCTATGAATTCGTCGATACCGAAAAAATGGTCGCCGCCGCCGAATCGTTGTATGGCCCTTATCGCTGGGGGCGTTACGACATGCTGGTGCTGCCGCCGTCGTTCCCGATCGGCGGCATGGAAAACCCGCGCCTGACCTTCCTCACGCCGACCATGATCACGGGCGACCGCAGCCTGGTCGACCTGATCGCGCATGAACTGGCGCACAGCTGGTCGGGCAACCTGGTCACCAACGCGTCGTGGAAGCACTGGTGGCTCAACGAAGGCTTCACCACCTACGTCACCACCCGCATCCTCGAATCCTTGTACGGCCCCGAAGTGGCGGACATGAACCTGCAGCTCGAGCAGGAAGAAGCCATCGCCTCGCTGGCCACCATCCCGACCGCCAAGCAGGCCTTGCTGACCAAGGACCCGGACACCTCGTCGGCCAACTACACCGATGAAGGCCTGGCCTACCCGAAAGGCGCGTGGTTCCTGCGCACCCTGGAGCAGCGCGCCGGCCGCGCGGTGTTCGATCCCTTCCTGCGCGGCTGGTTCGACCAGCATGCGTTCCAGAGCGTGACCACCGAGCAGTTCGTGGCTTACCTGCGCAAGAACCTGCTGGCGAAAAATCCCAAGCTGCTGACCGACGCCGAACTGGAAGAGTGGCTGCACGGAGCCGGCATTCCGGCCAGCGCAAAGCGCGTGGTCTCGACCCGCCTGGCCGCACTCGATGCCACCCGCGCCAGCTGGCTGTCGGGCGCCACGCCAACCGCCAGGCTCGATACCAAAAAATGGAATTCCACCGAGTGGATGAAGTTCCTGAACGATATCGACAACAAGGCCACCGCCGCGCAGCTCAAGGAACTCGACCAGGCTTTCCACCTCGCCAAGAGCACCAATAATGAAGTAGCTTTCCGCTTCTTCCGCGCGTCGATCAACGCCGGTTATGCCGACGTGCGCATGCCGCTGGACGCTTTCCTCATGAGCGTGGGCCGCCAGAAGTTCGTGGTGCCGCTGTACGCAGCACTGCGCGCCAAGCCGGCCGACAAGGTCTTTGCGGAGTCGGTCTACAAAAAGGCGCGCGCGCGCTACCATCCGGCCACGCAGACCAGCGTCGACAAAAAAATGGCAGGCAAATAAGAGGATCGGCACCGTGCTTCATTTGAACCGTATCGCGGGGGCGACCCTGCTTGCCTTGAGTAGTTTTGCGGCTGTCGCGCAGGCGCCAGCCACGCCACGCGCCCCGGTCGCGGCCAGCGCGCCGGCGCGCGCGTATGACCTCGACGCCGATGTCGCGCGCGTCATGCAGACCTTCGATGTTCCCGGCATGGCGATCGCCATCGTCAAGGATGGCAAGGTGGTGGCCACGCGCGGCTTCGGCGTGCGCAAGCTGGGCGAACCGGCGCCGGTCGACGGCAAGACCATTTTCGAGGTGGCCTCGAACTCCAAGGCGTTTACCGCCGCCGCGCTGGCCATGCTGGTCGACGAGGGCAAGCTGGAATGGGACGACAAGGTCATCAAGCACCTGCCCGACTTCCAGATGTACGACGCCTACGTCACCCGCGAGATGACGGTGCGCGACTTGCTGGTGCACCGCAGCGGCCTGGGACTGGGCGCCGGCGACCTGCTGTGGTGGCCGACCACCAGTTTTACGACCGACGAAATCATCGGGCAGCTGCGCTACGTGAAGCCAGCCACGAGTTTTCGCAACAGCTACGCCTACGATAACCTGCTGTATATCGTGGCCGGCAAGATCATCGCGCAAAAGGCCGGCAGGCCGTGGGGCGATGCGGTGCGCGAGCGCATCCTGACACCCTTGGGGATGAACACGACCACCACCAGCCTGGCCGAGAATGCGGGCAACCCCAACGTGTCGGCCCCGCACAGCAAAATCAACGGCAAGATCGCCGCGGTGCGCGCGCTGCCGGTGCCGAATGCGGTGGGCGCGGTCGGCATCAACACCAACGCCGAGGATATCGCGCGCTGGATGACGGTGCTGCTCGATGGCGGCGCCATCGCCGCCGCGCCGAAGGATGCGCAGGGCAATCCAGCGCGCCTGTTCAGCGAGGCGCAAAGCCGCGAAATGTGGACCGCGCAAACGCCGATGAAGATCAGCGAGCCGAAACCGACGCTGGCGGCGACCAAGCCGAATTTCTTCGCCTATGGCCTGGGCTTCCAGCTGCGCGACTACAAGGGCCGCAAGCTGGCCTTGCACGGCGGCGCGCTGCAGGGCTTCTATTCGCGCGTGGTGATGGTGCCGGAAGCGAAGCTGGGCATCGCGATTTTGACCAATGCCGAAAGCGGCGGAGCCATGACGTCGCTGCAGTATCGCCTGCTCGATCATTATCTCGATGATTCCCTCAATCCTGCGCCGAGCGACTGGATCAAGTTGATCAGCGATGTGGAAACCGAGATGCGCAACAAGGACCTGGCGAAACAGAAGACGGCCAATGCAACCCGCGCCGCCGCCTCGCGCCCGTCGCTGCCGCTGGCCGCCTACGACGGCGAGTACAACGACGCCTGGTACGGCGCGGTGACCATCAAGCCGGTCGGCGCCAGGCGGGTGATGAGCTTTACCCGCACGCCCGACCTGACCGGGGAACTGGAGCACTTCCAGCACGATACCTTCATCGTGCGCTGGAAGGAGCGCAACTTCAACGCCGACGCTTACGTCACGTTTTCGCTGAACCCGGACGGCAGCATCGAACGCATGAAGATGGCGCCGGTGTCGACCGAGACGGACTTCAGCTACGACTTCGCGGACCTGTTGTTTACGCCCGCGAAGAAGAAGGACATCAAGGACGCGAAGTAAGCCTCGCTCATCCCTTCGGCAGCGCGGCGGTCAGGTCAACCCAGCTTTTCGGCTGCGGTTGGCCGCGTTCGCGCACGCCGAAGAAGCTCACCACCTGTTCGCCCTCGTTGTCGTAGAACTCGACCGAGGTCACGCCCGCGCGCCGCACCACCCAGCCGCTCTTGAAGGCGCTGTCGCGCAGGTGCAGGTTAAAGGCCGGATCGAGCACGTTGTACCAGCCCGCGCTTGGCGCCGTCTTGGTGATCTTGCCGCTGAAGATCTGGATCAGCGCGCCGTTGCCGAGGAAGGACATGATCGGCAGCTGCTGTTTGGCCGCTTCGTCGAGCAGGGTGCGTACCGCTTCGGGTTTGAGGCGCTGCACCATGCCGGCCGGCGCAAGGCGCATTGCCTGTTCGCGCGTGATCTTGAATTCGGTTAGCAGGCGGTTGAACTGGTGCACGTCGCTCATCTCGTTCCAGGCCTGCTGGAATTCCTTCACATCGACTTTGCTGTCGGCCAGTTCGGCGGCTTTCGGCGCGCGCGCGGCCACCTTGAGCGCCGCGTTCTGTTCGGGATGGCGGAAGTCGGCCACCAGCTTGTCGAACACGGCCACGCCGGCGGCGTCTTTCGGATAGATCTTGTGGATCGCGGCGCCGTTCTCGTCGAAGAACTGCAGGCTGCGTTTGACCACGCCGTCCGCGCCCGGCTGCGCCACCGCAAAGGCATGCTTCCACTTCGAGAACGTGAAGCGCAGGTCGATCTCGCCACCGAGGTAGCCGCCGGCGATGTTGCGCTGGCGCGCTTCGCGTTCTTCGTCCTTCACCACCTCTTTGTCATCGTCCGGCTGCGGCTTGACCTTGGTCGCCACGCCGGTGCGTTCGATCACGCCATTCTCGTTGCGCGTCAGCGCCAGCACGGTGCCCAGGTCGAGCGCGCGGCGCATGATTTCGCGCGGGTCGTTGCCGTCGCTGCGCAGGCGCGTGACGGTGCTGCCGATGCCGGTCGCCAGCAGGTCGGCTTCGGATACGCCGAGCGTGCGCGCGGCGTCGCGGATCATCACCTTGGGCTGTTCGGCGCGGAGCAGGCTCCAGCGCTCGGTCAGGGTGGCGGCGCCGGCGTGGCCGGCCAGCACAAGCAGGGCGCCGGCAATGGCCAGCGGAAGGGTGCGTAAGCGTTTCATGAAAGTCTCCGGGTGGTGAAAAAGAGTGGTTAGTATTGGAACGTCAGCATGGCCGCAGCATTGCGGCCGGGGCGTGTCTGGCGTTCGATGTCGGCCAGTGTGGCGGCGTCACCGCCTGCGGCCAGCGAGCGCGATGTCGCGTAGTCCCAATAGCGCTTGTCGCCCAGGTTGTAGATACCGACGTTGAGTTTGACGTTCTTGCCGATGTTCCAGTAGGCGGCCAGGTCGGCCACGGTGGCGCCGGCGATCTGGAAGCGCGCCACGCTGGTGTCGCCGATGGTGTCCGAAGCCGGCCGCTTGCCGGCGGTTGCCACGGCGCTCAGCGAAACGCCCCAGGCATCGCCCGGCGCATCGTAGGCGAGGGTGGCGCTGGCCTTGCGCGGCAGGGTGGAGGCCAGTTCGCCTTCCTTGCCGGTGCTGCTGTCGCGCGCCTTGCCGTGCGAGACACCGGCGGCCGCCGCAACGCTGTAGCCGGCCAGCGCCGGCGCCCACGTACCCAGTTCCGCGCGCAGCGACGCTTCGCCGCCCCAGGTGCGCGCGCTGCCGTTGTTCTCCGGCCGGTACAGGCCGCGCGTGATGGTCGGGTAGTTCACCGGGTCCGGCGCTTGCGCCACGTAGTCGATGAAGTTCTTGTACTCGGTGCGGAACACCGATGCACTGACCTGCATGCCTTTGGCCGGGCTGCTTTTCACGCCCGCCTCGAACGCCTGGCTGGTTTCCTTTTTCAGGTTCGGATTGCCCAGCACCGCGTAGCCCACACCCGATCCGGTGTAGCTGAACGAGTCGTAGGTGCCGGTGCGTTCGGCCGCCGTCGGCAGGCGCGCGCCGCGATTGAGGCGCGCATACACCGACAGGTCGTCGCTCAGTGCGACCGACAGATTCAGGCTCGGGGTGGCGTAGGCATCGCTCTCGGTCTTGATCTCGCCGGCTGCCGATGGCACGGCGACCACGTAGCCGCCCAGGTTCTTGGGCGTGAGCTTGCGGTATTCGGCGCGCAGGCCGGGCGTGAGCGTGGCCTTGTAGCCGCCCAGCGCGAAGCCGAATTCGCCGCGCAGGTAGGCGCTCGCCTTGTCGCTGTCCATGTCGGCCATGCGGTTCTTCATCGTGAACTGGTGCGCACCCGTGGCGACGACGGTGCGGTCTTCCAGCCACGGACGGCGCGTCTCGGTTTGCTCCCAGGCGGCGCCGTAGGCCAGGCTGAGGGAGTCGTTCAGCTTCAGGGTGGCGTCCGTCGCCGCGCCGGCGCTCTTGTTGAAGTAGCCGGTGTCGATATTGCGCAGGTAGGGTTGGTTGCCAGTGATGTAGCGCGCGCGGGTGCGATCAATCACGCTGGCGTCCTGCACATACAGGCGGCTTTCGAGTGTGTCGAAGATGCCGTTGGCGGCGCCGCTCATGCGGTGCTCAAAACTCACGCGCGTGCGTTTGGTGTGCGAATCCTGCAGCACGCCGTCCGGATACAGGCCGCCGGTCTTGTTGACGTAACTGCGCGCGTTGTCGCGCTCGTAGCCGTCCAGGGTCAGGCCGATGCGTTGGCCCTGCACTGGCGTCCACTGGAACTTGGCCAGCAGCGCGTTCGAATCCCAGTCGTCCGGATTGGCCGTTACGCTGCCCTTGTTTTCAAGCTCCTTGCCGCTGCGGTGCACGGCCACGGCCAGCGCATCGAGTACGCCGAGGCGCGCGGCGCCCGTCAGGCTGTGCGAGCGGCTCTTGTTGGCGGCGCTGTAGCCGAGCGCATAGGCCAGGTAGCTGCGCTTGTCGTCGCTCAGGTAGTCGCCCGGCGACTTGGTGACAAAGGCCACGCTGCCGGCCAGGCCCGGCGTGCCGGCCGCCGCCGGGCCGGTGCCGGAGCCGATGCGCACTTCGCGGAACATGGCCGGGTCAAAATAGTCGCGTCCGATGCCGAAGGTGTTCATGGCGGTGCCGTCCGGCTTGGGCGCGGCGTCGGGCAGGGCGATGCCGTCGATATCGAGGCTGACCCGATTGCCTTCGACGCCGCGGATATTGAAGCCCGTGTTCCCCGCGCCATCCCACACGCTGCCGCTGCCGCTGAAGGCGGCCGGCACCGACACCAGCGGCTCGTAGCGCGCGATGGCGCTCATGTCGCCGGCATTGCGGCGCGCCAGTTCCTCGGCGCTGATGACGGTCACGCTGCCTTGCAGCGCATCGGGCGCCTTCTCGCGCAAGGGCGTGACGACGATGCCGGACAATTGCTGCGGCTCGCGCGGGCCTTGCGCATGCGCCGCGCCGGCGCCCAGCACTGCCAGCATGGCCGCGTTGAGGGTGGTGTTGACAAGGCGGCGCGATGGTGCGGCAGGCCGGCGCGCAATCGCGCGTGCCGGCAACGGGGTCGAAGTGATCATGGTGGTCCAGGTCGGAGAGTGTCAGGCTGGCTCTCGGACCTGGCGACGCGATGGCGTCGGGCAGGGACACTTGCTGGCGGGTGTCAGATGATAACAAGAATCATTATCATTTGCAATGCACCCCGCCTCACAGGTTTGACAGGTGGCTTACTTGCGGTTCCAGACGTCCATCATGTCCTGGCTGCCCTGCAGGCGGATGCCGTTATCGGACAAGATACTTTCGGTCGCGTCGACCATCTCCTTGCGTCGCACGACCATGGTCTCGCCGCCGCGCTGGTCGAAATGGATCACGATCAGGTCGTCCTTCGAGTCGCGCAGCAGCTGCACCATGTGGGCCAGGCTGCGTACCGGGACCTTGTTGACCGAGTAGATCACCGAGCCGAAACGGTTGGAGTAGCCGCTTACCGATTTATGCGGGAAGAAGGGCGAGCTGACCACCACCAGTTCCTGGCGCTCCGGCGTCGGCGCATCGCCGCGGCGCGTCACCAGCGGGCTGGCGATGTAGCTGGCCGCCGCCATGACGTTGACGCTGGAGTTGAGGAAGGCCAGGAAGTCGGTGCTGGCGCGCGAGAACACAATCGGGCCGTAGATGAAGTACGACGGATAGCCGTTGTTCAGGTCCGGAATGAGCAGCTTGCGTCCGCCCACCGCCGGCACCTTGACGTTCATGTTCTTGCCGGCGCGGACAATCGTCAGCGGCACCGCGCCATCCTTGGTCACCTGCTGCACGCGGTACTGGAAGCGCACGCGCAGGTTGGCGCCCAGCTTGACCATGCCCTGGTTGTCGATGGGCGAGTCGCCGATGTGGGTGATGACGTCCCATTCCTTGAGCGGATAGGCCGCGTCGTTCTGGTTGGGGCGCTGCACCACGGCGCCGGCGACGTCTTTATCGAGCTTGAGGAATTCGCGCAGGACCGGGTTTTCCAGCGTCTGCACTTCATCGGTCAGCGAGGGCTTGCCGTCGTATTTGCCGTCGGCGACATCGCGCAGGAACAGGTCCACTTCTTCGTTCGGGATGATGTAGCCGATGTTCTGGGTGTTGGCGGCGCCGCCGAAGGCCAGCCCCACCATCTTGTCGTTGGCGATCGCCGGGCCGCCGCTGTTACCAGGGTTGATGGCGGCGTCGATCTGGATGCGCAGGCCGGTGGTGCCCATGCTGTAGTTGGCAAATTCAATGCGCGAGACGATGCCCTTGGTGATCGACAGCGAGGTGCCGCCGGTCGGGTAGCCGTAGGCGAAGACCTGGTCGCGCACATCCGGCAGCACGCTCGCGCGCGCGACCGGCGCATGGGTGTCGAAAAACGATTCGTCGTCGAGCTTGAGGATGGCCAGGTCGATCCCGCGCGCGACCGCCACTACCGTGGCCGAGACCTTGCCGCCGGCCTGGCTGGCCTGCACCTGGACCTGGCTGGCGTAGCCGACCACGTGGGCGTTGGTGAGGATGCGCTTGCCGTCGATGACCACGCCGGAGCCGGTCACCTCCAGCGGCGAGGCCTTGGTCCATGGCTTGTACGGGTCCGGGCGGCGCAAAGAGGCGAACACCTTGACCACCGAATTTTCGAGGTTGGCGGGAATGGCGGCCACTGGCGCGGCCGCCGAACCCGAACTGGTGACATCCTGTGCTCCATGGGCCAGCAGGCTCGCCGCGACGAGGGCGGCGGCGACGGCGATACGCGATATGTTCATTGGGTAATTTCTGGTTGGGAGAAGGGGCGGCGAGCGTTAATCATACACGCGCGCGGCGCGTCGTTCCAGCGGTGGGACGCAACCGGTGGACAAAAAAACGGCCCCTTGCGGAGCCGTTCTTGGATGTTACTGTTTCACGAACTTGAGCGTCATGCGGTCGCTTTCGCCAATTGCCATGTACTTTTCGCGGTCGACATCTTTATTGGCCAGCACCGGCGGCAGTGCCCACACGCCCTTGTTGTGGTCAGCCTTGTCCTTGGGATTGGCATTCACTTCCGACTTGGCGGCCAGCTTGAAGCCGGCGCTTTCGGCGATCTTGATCACGTACGCTTCCTGTACGTAGCCGCTGTCCGGGTTTGGCGCTTTGCCGGCCGGCGCGCGGTGTTCCACCACGCCGAACACGCCGCCCGGTTTCAGGCTCTCGTGGACCTTCTTGAAGATCTCCTTGACCTTGTCGTCGCCATTGCCGGTCCAGTTATGGATGTTGCGGAAGGTGACCACCAGGTCGGCCGTACCCGGCTTGGCGAAGTCGTACGTGGTCGGCACTTCAAACACGCCGCGCTGCACCTTGTCGAACGTGGCCGGTTTCGATTCGAGCTTCTTGGTCAGGTTGGCGGCGTATTTGCGCGCGCCTTCCTTGGCCGACGCGGGCGACTCGCCGGCGGCGATCAGCTTGCCCTTCTCGCGCAGGTAGGGCGCCAGGATTTCGGTGTACCAGCCGCCGCCCGGCGACAGCTCGACCACCGTCATGGTCGGCTTGATGCCGAAGAAGGTCAGCGTTTCGTAAGGATGACGGGCGCTGTCGCGCGCGGCGTTGGCAGGGGTGCGCTCGGTGTTGGCGATAGCTGCCTTGAGTGCGTCATCGGCGTGGGCTGCGCCGGCCATGCCTGCGGCCAGCATCGCGGCCAGGATCAATCGTTTCATGTTGTCGTCTCCGGTATCGGTAAGTACTGGGGGGGCGATGCAATATCGCCAACTAGCGCGATGATCGAGTATGCACGCTTGAAGGTCAAGCCGAATTTCATAGAGTCTATCCCGGCAGATCGGGGGAAGCGGATGGTGATGCATGGGAAGCGCGGGCAAGGCGAGAGGAGGCCGCATGGCTAGCCATGCAACGACGAGCAACGCGGCCCCCGCTTGCCAGGCGCGCCATCCGCGACTCCGATCTGCCGGGATAGGCTCTTGTACATACTGTCCGCCAGAGCGAGCGGACACAGCTGCGGACACTGCGGACAGCGTCCGCCGGACACTCGCGGAATCGCGAATCAAGCACTTAGCTTGTGGCACAAGTTTTGCGTATTCTTTTCGCCACTTTGCTGGTAAGGTTCCTGTTGATTTTTTGGTTCAGGCCAGCGATCGGCATGGTCCGGGTAAGAGCCTGTTTCGGTAGGCCGGGGGAAGCAGGGGGCGACGCATGGCGGGCGCGGGCAAGGCGCGAGGAGGCCGCATGGCTAGCCATGCAACGACGAACAACGCCTCCCCCGCCTGCCATGCGCGCCCACTGCGACTCCGGCCTGCCGAAACAGGCTCTAAGTACAAAAAACAAAGAGCGCTCGCGCAGTGCGGCGGGACGCTCCCTTCGTGGTGATTGTCAGGAGATACTATGGAACGACGTGCTTTTCTCAATATCAGCGGGCTCGCACTGGGCACGATGCTGGTGCCGGTGTTCGGCAACGCCATCGCCGCTGAAGAATTACTCAATCCCCTAGCAGCAAAGTTCAAGAAGACCCTGGCCGACGTGGCCCTGAACGCCGCCACCGGCGCCGGCGCCAGCTACTGCGACGTGCGCATCGGCCGCTACCTGAACCAGTTCATCACCACGCGCGACCTGAACGTCGAAAGCGTGACCAATACCGAATCGGCAGGCGTCGGCGTGCGGGTTATCTGCAACGGCGCCTACGGCTTTGCCGCCACTTCCGACATGTCGCCCGACGCGGTGGCCGGCGCCGCGCGCCAGGCGGTCGCCATCGCCAAGGCCAACGCCAAGCTGCAATCCGAACCGGTGCGCCTTGCGAGCGTCAAGGGCGTGGGCGAAGTGGCCTGGGCCACCCCAATCAAGAAGGACTGGCGCACGGTCCCCATCAAGGAAAAAGCCGAGCTGCTGATCGCCGCCAACAAGGCCGGCATGGACGGCGGCGCGAGCTTCATGCAGTCGCTGATGTTCCAGGTGAACCAGCAAAAATACTTCGCCTCCACCGACGGCTCCTACATCGACCAGGACGTGCACCGCATGTGGATGCCGGTGTTCGCCACCGCCGTCGACAAGGCCAGCAACAAGTTCCGCTCACGCCAGGGCTTGTCCACGCCGGTCGGCATGGGCTACGAATACCTCGATGCGCGTTCTGAGGACAAGATCAAGGCCGCCGGGGGCGTGTGCACCCTGTACAAGAATTCCTACGACCTGATTGAAGACGCGCGCGCCTGCGGGCGCCAGGCCAAGGAAAAGCTGACCGCCAAGTCGGTCGCGCCGGGCAAATACGACCTGGTGCTCTCGCCCGAGCACCTGTGGCTGACGATCCACGAATCGGTAGGCCACCCGACCGAACTCGATCGGGTGCTGGGCTACGAGGCCAATTTCGCCGGCACCAGCTTCGCCACGCTCGACAAGTGGGAAACCAAGAAATTCAAGTACGGCTCCGAGCGCGTGAACATCGTGGCCGACAAGACCGCGCCAGGCTCGCTGGGCGCGGTCGGCTACGACGACGAAGGCGTGCCGGGCAAGCGCTGGGACATCATCAAGGACGGCATCCTGGTCAACTACCAGGCCACGCGCGACCAGGCCCACATCATCGGCGAAAAGGAGTCGCACGGCTGCTCGTATGCCGACAGCTGGAGCAGCGTGCAGTTCCAGCGCATGCCCAACATCTCGCTGCAAGCCGGGAAAGCCAAGCTCACGCCCGACCAGATGGTCAAGGATGTCAAGAAAGGTATCTACATCGTCGGTGCGGGCTCGTTCTCGATCGACCAGCAGCGCTACAACTTCCAGTTCGGCGGCCAGCTGTTCTACGAAATCAACAACGGCAAGATCGGCGCTCCACTGGAGGACGTGGCCTACCAGTCGAACACCCAGGAATTCTGGAACGCCTGCGGCGCCATCTGCGACGAGAGCGACTGGCGCATGGGCGGCTCCTTCTTCGACGGCAAAGGCCAGCCGAGCCAGGTCAGCACGGTGTCGCACGGGTCTGCTACCACCCGCTTCAATGGCATCAACGTCATCAACACCGCACGCAAGATCGGCTAAGCCAGGGGACCGCACATGAAAATTCTGACTCAAGAAGAAAGCAAGCGTATCGCCGAGCGTGTGATGGCTTTGTCCAAGGCCGACGAATGCACCGTGCGTGTGAGCGGTGGGCGCACCGGTAACATCCGCTACGCGCGCAATAACGTCTCCACGGCCGGCCTGGTGGACAACGCCGAGCTGGTGGTGCAGGTGGCTTTCGGCAAGCGCCAGGGCACCGCCATCATCAACGAATTCGACGACAAGTCGCTCGAAAAAGTCGTGCGCCGCGCCGAGGACCTGGCGCGCCTGGCGCCGGAAAATCCGGAGTTCATGCCGGCCGTCGGCAAGCAGGCGTTCAAGGCATCGGAGACATTCAGCCGCGCCAGCGCCGCCATCGACCCGGAGTTTCGCGCGCAGACGGCCGCCTACAGCATCGAGGCGAGCCGCAAGAACAAGCTGGTATGCGCGGGCTTTTTCACCGACAGCCATACGTTCCAGACCATCCTCAATTCGAACGGCGTATTCGGCCACCAGGAAGAGACCAACGTCGACTTCACCTGCACCGTGCGCACCGAAGACGGGCGCGGGTCGGGTTGGGTCAAGCGCTCGGCCACCGACGTGGCGCGTTTCGATGCGCGCGAAGCATCCGACGTGGCGATCGAAAAAGCCCTGCGCTCGGTCGACGCCAGGGCATTGGAGCCGGGCCGCTACACGGTGATCCTGGAACCTGCCGCCACGTCCGACCTGATCGGCTTCATGCTCGGTGGTTTCGATGCGCGCCAGGCCGACGAGGGCCGCAGTTTTTTGTCGAAGAAGGGCGGCGGTACGCGCCTGGGCGACAAGCTGTTCGACGCGCAGGTCAACATCTGGTCCGACCCCTGGGACAAGGACGTGCCGGTACTGCCGTGGGAGGCGAACACCATGCTGGCGCGCGAGCGCATGAACCTGATCAAGGACGGCAAGGTGTCGGCGCTCGACTATTCGCTGTTCTGGGCCAAGAAGAAAGGCGTGCGCGCCATTGGCGCGCCGGGGAATATGATCATGGGCGGGACCGACAAATCGACGGCGGAACTGATCGCCAGTACCAAGAAGGGCGTGCTGGTCACGCGCACCTGGTACATCCGCGAGGTAGACCCGCAGTCGGTGCTGCTGACCGGCCTGACGCGCGACGGCACCTTCTACATCGAGAACGGCAAGATCAAGCATCCGATCAAGAACTTCCGGTTCAACGAAAGCCCGGTGACGATGTTGAACAATATCGAGGCGATCGGCAAGCCGCAGGTGATCGCGGGTGACGAGGCGCCGTATTCGATGCTGATTCCGCCGATGAAGGTCAGGGATTTCAACTTTACGTCCTTGTCGGACGCGGTGTAACCATCACCACGTCATTCCCGCGCCGAGGGCCGCCTTGGCGCGGGAACGACGGGGCAAGCAGGAGCAAACAGTGGAACGACGTACCTTCCTTAAAATCAGTAGCGGCGCTGCCGGCGCTATCATGGTACCGGTCTTCGGCAACGCCATCGCGGCCGAAGAATTAATGAACCCGGTCGCCATCGCCTTCAAGAAGTCGCTGGCCGACGCCGCCATGAACGCCGCCACCAAGGCCGGCGCCACCTACTGCGACGTGCGCATCGGCCGTTACCTGAACCAGTTCATCACCACGCGCGACCTGAACGTGGAAAACATCGTCAACACCGAGTCGTCCGGCGTGGGCGTGCGCGTGATCGCCAACGGCGCTTACGGCTTCGCTTCGACCAACGACATGTCGCCGGACAGCATCGCCGCCGCCGCGCGCCAGGCCGTGGCCATCGCCCGCGCCAACAGCAAGCTGCAAAGCGAGCCGCTGCAAATGGCGCCGGTCAAGGGCGTCGGCGAAGTCGCCTGGGCCACGCCGTTCACCCGCGACTGGCGCACGGTCCCCATCAAGGACAAGGCCGAGATGCTCATCGCCGCCAACAAGGCCGGCCTGGACGCCGGCGCCAGCTTCATGACCTCGACCCTGTTCCAGGTCAACCAGCAAAAGTACTTCGCCTCCACCGACGGCTCCTACATCGACCAGGACATCCATCGCCTGTGGGCGCCTTTGACTGCGACCGCCGTCGATAAGACCAGCAACAAATTCCGCACCCGCGACGGCCTGGCCTCTCCGGCCGGCATGGGCTACGAGTACTTCGACGCCCGCCCGGCCGACAAGATCAAGGCCGCCGGCGGCGTCGCCACGCTCTACACCAAGTCCTACGACATGGTGGAAGATGCGCGCGCCGCCGGCCGCCAGGCGCGCGAAAAGCTGGGCGCCAAAACCGTCGAACCGGGCAAGTACGACCTGGTGCTCTCGCCCGAACACTTGTTCCTGACCATCCACGAATCGGTCGGCCACCCGACGGAACTGGACCGGGTGCTGGGGTACGAGGCCAATTACGCCGGCACCAGTTTCGCCACGCTCGATAAATGGAAGACCAGACAATTCAAGTTCGGCGCCGACAGGGTTAACTTCATCGCCGACAAAAACGAACCCGGGTCTCTCGGCGCGGTCGGCTACGACGACGAAGGCGTGCCCGCCAAGCGCTGGGACATCATCAAGAACGGCGTGCTGGTGAACTACCAGGCCACGCGCGACCAGGCTCACATCATCGGCGAAAAAGAATCGCACGGCTGTTCGTACGCCGACAGCTGGAACAGCGTGCAATTCCAGCGCATGCCGAACATCTCGCTACAAGCCGGCAAGGAGCGCCTCACGCCCGACGAGATGGTCAAGGACGTCAAGAAGGGCATCTACATCCTCGGACGTGGCTCTTACTCGATCGACCAGCAGCGCTACAACTTCCAGTTCGGCGGCCAGTTGTACTTCGAGATCAAGAACGGCAAGATCGCCGGTCCCGTGGAAGACGTGGCCTACCAGTCCAACACCCAGGAGTTCTGGAACGCGTGCAGCGCCATTTGCGACCAGCGCGACTGGCGCATGGGTGGCTCGTTCTTCGATGGCAAAGGGCAGCCCAGCCAGGTCAGCGCGGTGTCGCACGGATCGAGCACTACGCGTTTTAACGGCATCAACGTCATCAACACCGCTCGCAAGATCGGCTAAGGAGAAAGCGCAGCATGAAACAGTTGAACCAGGAAGAAGCAAAACGGATGTGCGAGCGCGTGC
Organism: Massilia sp. CCM 8734; assembly: GCF_011682155.1. NCBI lineage: Bacteria > Pseudomonadati > Pseudomonadota > Betaproteobacteria > Burkholderiales > Oxalobacteraceae > Massilia > Massilia sp. CCM 8734. Next base: position 29,397 of record NZ_WHJI01000032.1, on the reverse strand, counting down.
TCGGGTTTTCCAAGGCCGACGAATGCCGCGTGGCGATCAATGGCACCCGCACCGGCAATATCCGCTACGCGCAAAACAGCGTGTCGACCGCAGGCCTGAACGAAGACATGCAGATGACGGTGAGCGTGGCCTTCGGCAAGCGCCAGGGAACCGCCTCGATCAATGAATTCGACGACAAGTCGCTCGAAAAAGCCGTGCGCCGCGCCGAAGACGTGGCCCGCCTGGCGCCTGAAAATCCGGAATTCATCGCCGCCATTGGCAAGCAGGAATACAAGGCGTCGAACGCGTTTGCGCGCGAGACTGCCGCCATCGATCCGGAATTTCGCGCCGACGTCGCCTCGCACAGCATTCTGGCGGGGCGCAAGAACAAGCTGGTGACGGCCGGCTTCTTTGTCGATAACACCGGTTTCGAAACCATCGCCAATTCGAATGGTGTATTTGGCCACCACGAATTCACCAACGTCAGCTTCACTTGCACCGCGCGCACCGAAGATGGCCGCGGTTCCGGCTGGGTGACCCGTTCGGCCAACGACGTGCGCAATTTCGACGCGCGCGAAGCGTCCGCCGTGGCGATCGAAAAGGCGCTGCGTTCGGTCGACGCCAGGGCGCTGGAACCGGGCCGCTACACGGTGATCCTGGAGCCGGCCGCCACATCGGACCTGGTCGGGCGCATGTTCGGCGCGTTCGACGCGCGCCGCGCCGACGAGGGCCGCAGCTTCCTGTCGAAAAAAGGCGGCGGCAACCGCCTCGGCGAAAAACTCTTCGACGAGCAGGTCAACGTCTGGGCCGATCCATGGAACAAGGACGTTCCGGTGCGCCCATGGGACACCGAATCGATGCTGCCGCGCGAACGCACCGACATCATCAAGAATGGCAAGATCGTCTCGCTCGACTACTCGCTGTTCTGGGCCAACAAGCAAAAGATGAAGGCGCGCGGCCGTCACGGCAATATGATCATGGCGGGCGGGTCCAAGTCGCTCGACGAGATGATCGCCTCGACCAAGAAGGGCATCGTCGTCACCCGCACCTGGTACATCCGCGACGTCGATCCGCAATCGCTGCTGCTCACGGGGCTCACGCGCGACGGCACCTTCTACGTCGAAAACGGCAAGATCAAGCATCCGGTCAAGAACTTCCGTTTCAACGAAAGCCCGGTCTCGATGCTCAATAATCTCGATGAACTGGGCAAGCCGCAGATTCTCGGCGGCGATGGCATGAACTTCCAGATGATGATCCCGCCGATGAAGATCCGCGACTTCAACTTCACGTCGCTGTCGGACGCGGTGTAAGGCGGGGCCGGACGATGCGCATCTATGACTTCTACTTCACGCGCCTGATGTACGAGTCGGGCGACTGGGACGTGGATATCCGCATGCCCAGCAACGTGCTCAATTCGCTGGTGGAGTACACCACTTTGCGCGTCGATCCGGTCGAGCGGGTGATCGCGCTGTCCGACGCCAAGATGCTGGAGGCCCCCTTTTGCTACCTGGCGGGGCACAAGCTGGTGCAGTTCACGCCGGCCGAGCGCAAGAACTTCGAGCGCTACGTGCGTGGCGGCGGCTTCGTGTTCGTCGACGACTGCAACCACGACATCGACGGCCTGTTCGCCAAGTCCTTCGAGGCCGAACTGGCGCGCATTTTCGGCCCGAAAGCGCTCAAGAAGATCCCCAACAACCACCCGATCTATTCGAGCTTCTTCCAGTTCGACGGCCCGCCCAACACCGGCAATGAGCTCAATGGCTGGGGCGACGACCTGGTACACGATTACCTCAAGGCGATTGACATCAACGGGCGCGTGCGCGTGCTGTATTCGAACAAGGACTATGGCTGCGAGTGGGATTACGACTTCCGCAACAAACGCTGGCTGGTGGTCGACAACACCCGCTTTGCGGTCAATATTATTCAGTATGCTTTGGGAGCGTGACAGTGTCAGTAGCTTGGGAAGAGAAAGAAATCGCCGACCTGACGGCAAAAATCAGCGCGCTCAAGGCGAGCATGTCGACCGTGATCATCGGCCAGGACGAAGTGATCGAGTCGCTCGTCATCTGCCTGCTGGCCGGCGGCCACGCGCTGGTCGAGGGCGTGCCGGGCCTCGGCAAGACCTTGCTGGTCAAGTCGCTGGCGCAAGCCACCGACCTCACATTCCAGCGCGTGCAGTTCACGCCCGACCTGATGCCGTCAGATATTATCGGCACTGAAATCCTTGAAGAAAACCAGGAGACGCGCCAGCGTATCTTCCGCTTCCAGCCCGGTCCCGTGTTCACGCAGGTTCTGCTGGCCGACGAAATCAACCGCGCGCCGCCCAAGACCCAGTCGGCGCTGCTCGAAGCGATGCAGGAGCGCGCGGTGACCTTTGCCGGTGTTACCCACACCTTGCCGAAACCCTTCTTTGTGCTGGCCACGCAAAACCCGATCGAGCAGGCCGGCACCTACCCGCTGCCGGAAGCGCAGCTGGACCGCTTTTTGCTGCGCATCGACGTCGGCTACCCGACCGAAGATGAAGAGATGATGATGATCTCGCGCACCACCCACGCCGGTCTTGCCGACGCGCCGCGGGTGATGGATGTGGACAGCCTGCTGCGCTTGCAAAAGCTGGTGCGCGATATCGAAATTGGCGAACACCTGCTGCGCTACGCCACGCGCCTGGTGCGCGCCACGCGCCCGCAGGAGTCGCGTGTTACCGCCGTCACCAAACATGTCGGCTGGGGCGCCGGTCCGCGCGCCGGGCAGGCGCTGGTGCTGGCCGCCAAGGCGCGCGCGCTGATGCACAAGCGCCTGGCCGTCACGCGCGACGACATCGGCGCCATGCTGCTGCCGGTGCTGGCGCACCGTGTGCTGCGCAATTTCGAGGCCGAGGCCGACGGCGTATCGATTGCCGACATCCTGCTCTCCCTGCGCGCCGAGATCCGCGCCGACAAGGATTAGCCATCGCATGCTGTCGACGTCCGCGCTGCTCGCGCACACCAATGACCTGAACCTGATCATCCGCCATGTGCTGGCGGGGCTCGGTCACGGCATCCATGCGGGGCGCGAGCGCGGCGCCGGCGTCGAATTTTCCGAATACCGCGCCTATACGCCGGGCGACGAGTGGCGCCGCATCGACTGGAAGCTGCTGGCGCGCGCCGACCGTTACTACGTGCGCGAAGCGGAGCGCGACAGCCATGTGGCGGTCTGGCTCTGGTTGGATGCCACCGCATCGATGGCCGAACCGAGCCGCAGCGGTGTATCGGGACTGGATAAACTCTGGTACGCGCGCACCGTGCTGGCCTGTATAGCCGCCATCGCCCAGCGCCAGGGCGACGCCTTTGGGTTGGTCATTTGCAGCGGGGAGCGCGTGCAGTTCACGCCCGCCGCGCGCGGTCCGCGCCAGATGCAGCGCGTGCTGGCGCAATTGCAGCGCATCGAAGCCGGCGGCGCGCTGCCCGATAGCGAGACCCTGCGCGCCAGCATGCCGTTCGTGCGTTCGCCCGGCCTGGTGTTCGCCGCCAGCGATTTTCTGGACTGGCCCTCAAGCCAGGCCGAAGCCCTGCTGCGCCTGCGCCGCATGCGTCACGACGTGCGCCTTCTGTGCCTGCAAACGCGCGCCGAGTGCGACGCCAGCTTTGCGCTCGACACCATCTGGCGCGATCCAGAGAACGCCGACGGCGTGTTCCGCTTCGCCGCCGATACGGTCGGCGTCTATCGCAAGAACCGCGACGAGCACGTCGAGCGCATGCTGGCGCAATGCCGCCATAACGACCTGCCGGTGCTGGCCGCCTGCATCGAAGAGCCGCTGCCCGCCGTGCTGCGTACCTGGCTGCGCCGGGGTGCACGCGCATGAATACCTTGTGGTGGCTCGGACTGGCCCTGTTGGCGCTGCCGGTGTTGTGGCATCGCCAGCGGCGCCAGCGCATCCGCCAGGAGCCGCTGGCCACCGCGCGCTTCCTGCCGCGCACCGATCCGCAGCAACTGCGCGTGTGGCGCTGGACCGAGCGCCTGCTGCTGCTCGCGCGCTGCCTGCTGATTATCGCGGTACTTGCCTGGCTGGCCGACCTGGTACTGCCGTGGCGGCGCGACGCGGTGCTCATTGCGGCCGGTACGGACAGCGACTGGGCCGAGCGCCAGATCAAGCAGGCCGGCTTTTACGACGCCAGCTGGATCGCGGTGCCCGGCAGCGATCCGCTGGCCTGGCTGGCGCGCCACGACCGCGAATGGCGCTCCGATTCGCGCCTGCTGGTACTCGGTAACGTGCCGATGCCGGCCGCGCCGCCACGCTCGCGCCACCAGATCGAGGTGCGCAGCAAGGCGCCGGCGTTCACGCAGACCGAACAACGCGTGGTCATCGTCAGCAAGCGCGCGGCGCAGTGGCGCGCCATGTTCGCCGCGCTCGATGGCCCACGCCGCTACAAAGTCGATGAGGCGCCGCAAGGCATTGCCGAACTGGTGATCTGGGATGTGCCGCAAGCGCCGCCCGCAGGACTGCGCGCGCCGCTCTGGTGGGCTGGTGACACGACCTCGTTCCCGGAACTGGGAAAAGCGGCGCAGGTCGACGGCATTCGCTTCGCCGGCAGCGCGCGCGGTCGTGTCTGGGCCTCCGGCGCATGGCCGCCCGCCGGGCCGGATGCGGCGCGCCGCCTGTTCGAAACCTGGCAGCATCTGCACTACGCGCCGCTGCCCTACACGATGCCGCCGCAAGTCATCGCCGCCACAGCGACGGCCACGCCGGCGAAGGCCAGCGGCGCCTTGCGCTATCTGCTCACGCTCGTGCTGCTTGGCCTTTTTGCGACGGAACGGATACTGGCCCATGCAAGCCGACGCTGACATTCTCGGCCAGCTGCAGTTTGCCGCCACGCGCCGGCGCGCGCCGCTGTGGATCGCGGCGATCCTGCCGTGGGTGCTGCTGCTCTCGGTCCCAGGCATCGTGGTGTGGAGCGCCTGGGCGGTATGGGATTGCCGGCGCCTGCGCGCACGCGTCCAGCGCGACTGGACCGGCTGGATCGACGCCACCGTGCCCGCGCTGGAAGACAGCACCGCGCTGCTGGCCGGCGCCACCAGCGCCATCGGCCAGCTGCAGCGCCGCCGCCTGCTGGCGCGCCTGGCCACCGCGCTTACCGACGACGTGCTGGCGGCCATCGCCAGGGAACGCGTGCGGTTCGATGCGCGCTGGGTCGCTTTAAGCGTGTGCGCGGCACTGGCCTTGTTCGCGTGGCGCCAGGTGCGCGATGCACCGCCCACACCGCGCGAAGTCAAAGCTTTGATTGCGAAGCAGACCAGCGAGATTACCGTGCGCGTGACGCCGCCCAAATACACCGGCGTCGCGCGGTCCGAGGGCGCACCGCGTGAGCTGCAGGTGCCCGAGCATAGCGTCGTCGAATGGTGCCTGCGCGCGCCGCAGCCGGTCGATACGCCGATTGAGTTGAGCGACGGCCAGTCGCTCAAGATCGGCCGCGAATGTGCGCGCTGGAGTGCGACCGAGTCGGTGTTCTGGCGCTGGCGCGGCGCGCGCTACAAGCTGCGCGTGATTGCCGACCAGGCGCCCGAAGTCACCTTGTCCGCACCGCGCGAGATGATTCACACGCTGGCGCCCGACGCCGCCAGCGCCACCATCACGCTGGCGGTGCATGACGATTACCAGGTGCGGCGCGCCACCTTGCACCTGACGCTGGCGCGCGGCAGCGGCGAGAGTATCCGCTTCAGCGACCGCGAACTGCCGCTGCCGGAATCAAGCAACCCGCGCACGCGCAACTGGCACAAGCAATGGACGCTGGCCGAATTGGGCATGGAGCCCGGCGACGAACTGTATTTTTTTGTACGCGCGACCGATAATGCCGAACGAGCGCACACCACCATCTCGCCCACCTACACCCTGCGCCTGCCAGGGCCGGTGGAAGAAACCGACGACTCGTCGGCCCAGCCGATGCTGGTCAAGCCCGAGAACCTGCGCAGCCAGCGCCAGATCATCATCGACACCGAGCAGTTGCTAGCCGACCTGAAAGCCACGCCCGGCATGAACCCGGCCACCGTGCGCGCGCGCAGCGAGTCCATCGCCGACGACCAGGCCCAGTTGCGGCGCCGCTACGGCCAGTTCCTCGGTGAGGAGTCGACCTTGTTCGGCGGCGAAGAGCATCACGACGATCATGAAAAACACGACGTGGTCGCCGAATTCGGCCACATGCACGACCAGGCTGAAAGCGCGACCCTGTTCGACGAGTCGACCAAGAAGATCCTGCGGCGCGCCCTGAGCGCGATGTGGGACGCCGAAAAAGCCCTGCGCGCGATCGTGCCGAAAACCGCGCTGGCGCCCGAACACAAGGCGCTTGAAGCGATCAAGCAGTTGCAGCAGGCCGACCGCATCTACCTGCACAAGACCGCCTTTGTGCCGCCGCCGCTCAAGGAAGATATCCGCATGACCGGCGACGTTGTCGGCGCCAAAAGCTACCGGCGCGAACAGGCCACGGCGGCCGTGCCGATTCCCGACGAGGTGCGGCGCCTGATCGAAGCGCTCAATGGCGATGGCGCCTTGCCCGCCCTGTGGAGCCGTGGCGCGCACGAGTGGATTCGCGAGCGCATCGCCAGCGACGAGCAGCGCCTCGAAGCGCAGCGCGCCGTGCAGGATGTGGCGGACGGCTGCGTCGCGTGCCGCCCGGTGCTGCGCGCCTGGCTGCGTGGCGCCATCACCCGTGCCCCGGTCCTGTTACAGGCCAAAGCCACACCGCAAACCCCATTCACGCGCGCGCTGCGCAAGGAATCCCCACGATGATCGCTGCCGGCCTGATTTTCTTGATGGGCATCGGCAGCGCCGCGGTCTACCTGTGGCGACGCCAGTGGATCGACGCCTTGCTGATCCTCGTCGCTGCGGCGGCGCTGGGCGTGATGGTCGGCGACTTCAGGCTGCCGGCGGGGGTGGGTGGAACGCTGTCGATCGATTCCGACGCCGAAGCGATCGACCTGAATGAGGCTGCGGCCGTGCGGCTCAGCGGCGACGGCCTGTCCGCCGCGCAGTGGCGCGACCTGCCGGCGCGGCCCTTGCTGTGGGAAGCACCGGCCAGCGAAGTGCTGCACCTCGATTTTCCGCGCGAGCTGACCTTGGGACGCATGTTCGCGCTGACCGTGCGCCGCAGCCAGGCATCGAGCTGGCGCCTGCAACTGCTGGCCGAGAACAAGCAGGTCATTGCGGATGTCGCCGGCGACGGCGCGGCCCTGACGGTGCACTGGCTGCCGCCGGTGGCCGAAACGCTGGTGCTCAGCGCCCGCATGCTCGACGCCAGCGGCAAGGTGATGGCGCAGGGACCGGTGCCGTTTTCGGTGTCGGCCCCGGTGCCGCTGCAAGTGGTGGGGCGATTTGGCGCGCCGTCGTTCGATGCGCGCGCGCTCAATGAACTGCTGGTCAACAGTCATGCGGCGCTCGACTGGCAGGTCGTGCTGGGCAAAACGGTGACCCGTAGCGAGAACGCGCGCGCGGCGCTCACGCAGCCCAATTTGCTGGTGGCCGATGCCGCCCACGTGGAACGCCTTGGTGACGCTGCGCGCACGGCGCTGCTGGCGCAGGTGGCGGCGGGCACGCCGCTGGTGATCCTGGCGGCCAACGCCGAGGACAAGCAAGTATGGTCACGCGCGCTGCAGCTCGAACTGCGCGAGCAGGCCGAGGCCAGGCCGTCCGGCGTCCCGCTGGCGCTGGCCTCGGCCCCGCTCAATCACTCGACTGCCTTGAGCCCGTGGCGTGCGGCTGGCGACCGGATCTGGACGCGGCCGTGGGAAAAAGGCCGCATCGTCTGGCTTGGCGTGGCCGACTGGCACCGTTATGCCATCAGCGAACCGCAGGCGCTTGCGCTGTGGTGGCAGGGTGTGCTCGACCATGCCGGCGTCGAGCGCGCGCAGGATGTGGCCTGGCTCGATCCGCAAGAGATGCCGCTGCCCGGCCGGCGCCTGGAAGTGTGCGCGCTCGGGGTGCAGGGCAACGTCACCTTCCCTGAATTGAAACAGACGCTCGCCTGGCAGCGCCGCCCGGACAAGGCCGACGCCTCCTGCGTGGCCGTGTGGCCGCGCAAGGCCGGCTGGCTGGCGATGGAAACCCAGGGCGCCACGAGCGTCGCGGGCAAGCTGTATGTGTACGAGAAGGCCGACTGGCCCCTGTGGCAAAAGGCGCAGCGGCGCGAGGCTACTGCGCGTTACGCGACGCGTACGCCGGCTGCGGTGGCGGCGGGTACGGCGCCGCTGCCGGCGTGGCCGTTCGCGCTGCTGTTCGCGGCAGCGCTGCTGCTGCTGTGGTGGCGCGAGCGGCGCTGACTGCTTGGCAAGTTCGCAACTTCGGGTAAGATGCCGTTGCCAATCCGCCCATCCCCCCTTCATCCTGGAGTTTCGCCCGCATGGCCGCCCACATCCTGTCACGGCTGTTTTCCTTGCGCCCAAGCGCGGTCGATGCGCATCTGCTGGGTTTTCAGGCGCGGCCCGGACTGACCGGCCTTGCGCGCTTTGCGATGGAGTTTCTCTACTTCGGCCTCAAGGAAGCGCGCGCCTGCCTGTTCGCGGGGCTGTTTTTTGCGGCCGTGTTCCTGGTGCCGCGTACGGGTTTGTGGGGCGTTGCGCGCTACGACGCGCTGCTGGTTGTCGCCCTCGCGATCCAGGCAGCGATGATCTGGTCGCGGCTGGAGACGGTCGATGAACTCAAGGCGATCACCCTGTTCCACGTGGTCGGCTTCGCGCTCGAAGTGTTCAAGACGTCCGGGGCGATCCAGTCATGGTCGTATCCGGATTTCGCTTACACCAAGCTGTTTGGCGTGCCGCTGTTCTCGGGATTCATGTACGCGGCCGTCGGCAGCTACATTATCCAGGCGTGGCGCTTGTTCGACCTGCGGGTCGAGCACCATCCGCCGTTCTGGATGGGGGTGGTGATCGCGCTCCTCATCTATATCAATTTTTTCACGCACCACTACATCGGCGACTATCGCTGGTATGTGGCGGCGTGCGCGCTCGGGCTGTATGCGAGGTCTTCGGTGATCTTCCGGCCGCTCGATGTCGAGCGCCGCATGCCCTTGCTGCTGTCCTTCGTGCTGATTGGTTTTTTCATCTGGCTGGCCGAAAATATCAGCACCTTCTTCGGCATCTGGAAGTACCCCAACCAGCTCGGCGCATGGTCGATGGTGCATGTCGGGAAGTGGAGTTCGTGGTCCCTGCTGGTCGTGATGACGTTTACGATTATCGTCAACCTCAAGCACATCAAGGCGCGGATTCACGTGCCGGCATAAAAAGGCCACGCCGTCGCCGGCGTGGCCTTGTCATGCAAGGTGGACCAGCTTAGAAAGCCCAGTCAACCTTGGCGTACATCTGGCGACCGTTGATGCCGATCGGGCAGGTTTCCCAGCAACGGGTGAAACCCAGTTGCGGGAACGGCGCGGCGCGCGTCTTGTCCCACTCGGTCGGGTAGGTGTCGAACAGGTTGTTCACGCCGAACGAGGCGCTGAGCTTCTTGGTGAACGAGTAGCGCAGCGACATGTCGACCAGCCATTTGGCTTCCCAGGTCTGGATGAACGGGGCCGTAAAGCCCTGGCCCTGCACCGGGCCGTAGTAGTTGGCGCGGGTGTTCACGTTCCATGCGCCGGTCGTGTAGTCGGCGGCGATCACGTGCTTCTTGCGCGGCTGGCCGCGTTCGATCAGGGTCACCTGGGCGTCGTCGAACAGCTGGGCGCCGGTCAGCACCGGCGACTGCGATTTGCGGTTCTTGACTTCGGTCTTGTTGAAACCCATCTGGCCCGACAGCACCAGGGTCGAGCCGCTCCACTTGGTGGTGTGCTCGGCTACGATGTCCAGGCCATCCGTGGTGGTGTCGATCGCGTTGGTGAAGAACTGGGCCTGGCCGACTTTGAGCGGATCGAGGATGGCCTTGATCGGGCACTTGGAGGCCGGCACGCAGTTGCCCGATTCCGGCGCGATGTTACTCGAGAAGACGATGCGGTCGTCGATGTCGATGCGGTACAAGTCGGCGGTGACCGAGAAGTTCGGCATCGGGCGCAGGATCATGCCGATGCTGGCGCTCTTCGAGGTTTCTTCCTTGAGCGGCGAGATGCCGAAGGCGCGCGTGACGGTGCTGCCTTCGCGCGCGGTCAGCGTTTCGGTCAGCACGCCGGCCGAATTGAGGTTGGTCGACACTGAGCTGTAGAACTTCTGCTGCACGCTCGGTGCGCGGAAACCGGTCGAGACGCTGCCGCGCATGCCGAACTGGCGCGTCGGATCGTAGCGCATGCTCAATTTGCCGGTGGTGGTGTTACCGAAGTCCGAGTATTTTTCGAAGCGCACCGCGGCGGCCACCAGCAGCTGTTCGGTGATGTTGTGTTCCGCATCGAGGTACATGGCGATGTTGTGACGGCCCTGGTCCACTTCGGTGCCCGGCGTGTAGCCCGGGAAGCCTTGCGCGCCCGATGCCGCAATGCCGCCGACCTGGTCGAAGATCTTGATGGCGGGGTTGTTCGTGCGGCCGTACTGGTACGAGACCGGGTCGCCCGCTTCGATCGCGTAGTTATCGCTGCGGTACTCGAAACCGGTCGCCAGCTGCACCGTACGGTCGCCGAACTTGAGCGGGCCGCGGATATCGGCGTTGAAGGTGGTCTGGTTGAATTTGAGCGTGCCGGTGTCGGCTTCGAAGGGCGACTCGGCGTAGATGCCGCCACCCGGTTTCGGTTCGTACCAGTAGCTGACGTTGATCGAGTTACGTTCGTGGAAACCAAGCTGGCTGCGGCCGTGGTTCACGCTCACGTCGAACTTCCAGTCGTTGGCCAGGTCGCGTTTGTAGCCGACGGCGAACGAGGCATCCTTCACGGTGGTCATGATGTTCGGCAGGAAGCCGTTCGGGTACACGGCCGGCACGGTGCGGCCGTCGCCCGCCGAGCGGAAAAAGCCCGCCGAGTCGCCGGTACGCTTGGAGACGCCGCCGAAGGCGTAGAACTCGCTGCTGTCGTCGATCGGCAGGCCCGCGTTCCACCACAGGTAGGCGTCTTTGGCCAGGCTGTCGCCGATGCGCTGGGTCACGCGCGGCGGGTTGACGCGCTCGGAGTCGACGCCGGCGCGGTTGGTTTCGTTGCGGCGGCGGCCTTCGACCGACAGGTTCAGGTAGCCGCTTTCGCCCAGCTTGAAGCCGGTGTTGGCGCTGCCGGAGATCAGGTCGCCGTCGCCTTCGGAGGTGGTGCCGACGCTGCTGCTCACTTGGGTTTCGTTGGTCTGCTTCTTGAGGACGATGTTGATCACGCCGGCGATTGCGTCCGAACCGTATTGGGCGGCCGCGCCATCGCGCAGCACTTCGATGTGGTGGATGGCCGACAGCGGGATGGCGTTGATGTCGGTGCCGGCCGAGCCGCGTCCGATGGTTTGCTGCACATTGACCAGCGCCTGCTGGTGGCGGCGTTTGCCATTTACGAGCACCAGCAACTGGTCGGGACCGAGGCCGCGCAGGGTGGCGGGGCGGATGATGTCGGTGCCGTCGCTGATAAAGGTCGAGGTGAAGTTGAACGAGGGGTCCAGCGTTTGCAGCAGCTTGCCCAGTTCCAGGGGACCTGCGGTCTGCATATCCTTGATGTTGATCAGGCCAACCGGGGCGGCGGTATCGAGCGAGGTCTTGGCGGTCGAGCGCGAGCCGAGGATCACGACGGAAGCGGGGCTGTCTTCGCCACTGCGGGCGGCGGGTGCGGCGCCCTGCTGCGCGTAGGTGCTTGTCAGCGCGAGCAGGAGCGCCGATGCGAGCAAGGTGCGTTTAAGGTGCGGGCTGCCTGGGGTATTCGTCATGTAGATGTCTCGTTTTCGTTTTCATTTTTAGGGAATTCACTGGACACACCCTCGTGGGGCCAGCCAATGTGAAAACGATACTACCCGACGAGTTTTGTGACGCGCAACGAGTCATGTGAGAGTGTTGTAAATGCGTGCAATGGCAGCAATCCGCAGCAAAATTTAGTGCTTGTATCCACAAAACGCTGTAATCTCGACTACGTACCCCGCGCGCGCGCATCACTTATGCGCCCACGCTATATGCTTATTCCTGTTGGTCCTGCATCCAGCCTTTCAAACCGGCCACCCAGTTCTTGGCCGGCAGGTTCATGCTCTTTTTAATGGCCCCGGCGCGTTCGTGCAACACCGAAAAATCGATCGATGGCGCGCGCTTGAACGCGAGCACGACGATGTTCGCGTCATGCACTTCGGGTAGCCATACCACCGCATCGAACACCAGCTCCATGTTTTGCAGGTTCTTGTCGTAGTTGGCAAAGTCGCCGAAGACATTGGTGGTCATGATGCCGTCCTCGGACAGGCAATCCATGCAGGCCTGGTAGAACCCGGGCGAATCGAGCACCGGGCCGCGCGCGTCTTCGTCGTACAAGTCCACCTGCAGCACGTCGACCTTGCCGTGGTTGGCCGGGTCCAGCACGAAATCCATCGCATCCATCTGGCGCACGTCCAGCCGTGCGTCGTTCGGCGGCAGGCCGAAATGGGCGTGGCAGATGTCGATCACGTTGGGATTGAGCTCGGCCACCGTCACCCGCGCTTGCGGAAAACGCTGGTAACTGAATTTGGTCAGCGCGGCGCTGCCCAATCCCAGCTGGACGATGTGCTTCGGATGGTCGAGGAAGAGCATCCACATCATCATCATCTGCACGTATTCGAGCTCGATGTTGTCCGGCTTGGCCAGGCGCATGGCGCCCTGCACCCACGAGGTGCCCAAGTGCATGAAGCGCACGCCTTTGAATTCGGTAATGGTGGCCGGCGGATGGCCGGGTGCGTCGAAGCGGGTGGAAGCAGGGGTGGCGGACATCGCGGGCGGGGAAGAAAAGGGAACCCGATCTTACCATTCGAGGGCCTAAGTACCCGCCCATAAATAACTGTGATTTTTGTCTTCCATAGCCGGCGCGCTGCGGCGTTGCCCTCCACTAGCAGTGCTCCCACTGCGTCGTGTCGGGCGCACGGCAATCGCATCCGGCTATGTTCGCCAAAATCTCACACTTATTTCTGCGCGGGTACTTAGGCCGGCAGGATCAGGGTCACCATCAGGCCGCCGCCGTCGCGGTTGCCGAGCGTGATGCGCCCGCCGTGCGCTTCGGCGATTTCGCGCGCCAGCGCCAGTCCCAGGCCGGTGCCACTGCGCTTGGTGGAGTAGAACGGCACCAGGGCATTGGTCAGCACCGCGTCGTTCATGCCCTGGCCGCGGTCCATCACCGCGATGCGCAGCGTGCCGTGCGCCTGGCGCACCTGCAGTGTCACATCGGCCGCTGGCGAACCCGATTCGTGGGCGTTCTTGAGCAGGTTGAGCAAGGCTTGCTCCATCTGGGCCGGGTCGATGCGGGCCGCTTCGACCGGCAGCGCGCCGCTCACCGTCAGCGCTACCTGCGAGGCCAGCCGGCTGACAAAAGCCGGCCATGGGCATTCTTCGATGCGCGGCGAGGGCAGCTTGGCGAAGCGCGCGTAGCCGAGGATGAAGCTCTCCAGGTGGCGCGTGCGTTCTTCGATGGTTTCCAGGATCTGAGGCAGGCGCTCGGTCTGGCCGCGCCGCACCAGTTCCGCGCCCGAGTGGGCCAGCGAGGCGAGGGGAGCGAGCGAATTATTCAGTTCGTGGCTGATGACGCGAATGACCTTCTTCCAGGTCTGCACTTCCTGGCGCCGCAGTTCGGGGGTCAGCTGGCGCAGCAGCAGCAGTTCGTGCTTGCGGCCATTGAGGCTGAAGCTGCGGCGCGCCAGGTGGTACACCTCTTCCTCTTCGCCGTCACCGGCTGTGAACAAGCCGTCCCCGCCACGCGCCAGCGCGTCCACCAGCGCCGGCGAGGCCTGGCTGAGAATCCCGGACAGGCGCAGTCCTTCGAGTTTGCGGCCGTCGCCCAGCATCTGGCGCGCCGACAGGTTGGCGTAGACGATCGCCCCTGCGCCGTCGCCGGGAGAGTCGGCCACCAGCAGCATTGCGACCGGCGTGTTCTGGACCATGGTGTCGAGCAGCAGTTCGCGCTGCACCAGCGCCAGGCGCTGTTCGCGCAGGACGTTGCCGAGCGCGTTGTGGGCCGCCACCAGGTCGGCCAGTTCGTCGTTGCGCGGCCAGTGCAGGCTGAAGGAAAAGTCGCCATCCTTGTAGCTGGTGACGGTGCCTTCGAGCGCGCGAAACAGCGACAGGATCGGCCGCAGCTGGGCGCGCACGGCGATCGCCGCAAGCGGCGCCACGCACACCAGCGACAGGACCAGCACCACCAGCACACGCCCCGGCAGCAGGTGGTCCAGCCCGAGCGCGATGAGGATGCCCAGCGCCAGCAGGGCGCCCACCAGGATGGAGCAGCGCGTGATGAGCGAAAAACGCAGGGACAAGCGCGGCGACTGGCGCATCGGCTAGCGCGCGATCCCGAGGCGTTCCATGCGGCGGTACAGCGCCTGGCGCGACAGGCCAAGATCGGCCGCCGCCTGGGCCACCACGCCGTTGGTGCGCGCCATGGCCTGCACGATGGCGTCGCGGTCCGGTTCCACCTCGACGCCGGGGGCCAGCGTCAGCGGCAGCCCCAGGTCGGTCGCCTTGATGATGTCGCCGGCGGCCAGCAGGCTGGCGCGCGCCATCACGTTTTTGAGTTCGCGCACATTGCCGGGCCAGGCGTGCGCCCGCAGCGCGGCCTGGGCGCAGTGGTGCAGGCTTTTGCCGCGCGCCAGGAAACTGCTTGCCAACGGCAGAATGTCGGCCGGGCGCGCCGCCAGCGCCGGCAGGCGCAGTTCGATCACGTTCAGGCGGTAGAACAGGTCTTCGCGGAAGGTGCCGGCGCGGATCATCGCACCCAGGTCGGCGTTGGTGGCGCTGATCACGCGTACCTTGACCTGGCGTTCGCGGTTCGACCCAAGGCGCTCGAAGCGCCCGGTCTCGAGCACGCGCAGGAGTTTCATCTGGCCGGCCAGCGGCAGGTTGCCGATTTCATCCAAAAACAGGGTGCCGCCGTCGGCCGCTTCGAACTTGCCTTCGCGCGCGCGCGAGGCGCCGGTGTAGGCGCCCGCTTCGGCGCCGAACAGTTCGGCCTCGATCAGTTCGGCCGGCAGCGCGCCGCAGTTGAGCACGACGAACGGGCCGCCGGCCACCAGCGAATTGGCCTGGATGATCTCGGCGATGCGCTCCTTGCCGGTGCCGTTGGGACCACTGATCAGCACCGGCACGTCGGCCCGCGCCACCTGGCAGGCCAGGTGCAACACGCGTTCGGTGGCGGCGTCCTGCCACACCATGCCGCGCAGGTCGAAGCCCTGTTCCAGGTCGCGCCGCACGCGCCGCTCCTGCTGCACGCGCTGGCGCAGGGAGCGGTTGGCCTGTCCCAGTTCGATCAGGTTGCTCACCGTGGCGATCAGGCGGTTGTCGTTCCAGGGCTTGGACAAATAGTCGGCCGCGCCCGACTTGACCAGGTCGACCGCCGCGTCCAGGTGGGTCCAGGCGGTCAAGAGGATCACCGGCAGGTCGGGATGGCGCTGGCGGATGGCGCGAAACAGCGCCGTGCCTTCCTCGCCCGAGGTGGTGTCGGCTGAAAAATTCATGTCCTGGATGACCAGGTCCACGCTGGTAGTGTCCAGGATGGCCAGGCCTTCTTCGGGCGAGGCGGCGCGCAGCGCACCGATGTCGTGCAGCGAAAACAGGACATCGAGTGCGATGGCGACGGCGGCGTTGTCGTCGATGATCAATACAGTAGGCATGGCCGCTAGCATACCATCGCCGTCAGGCACTGCGGGTGGCCGTGGCCGGCGAAATCGAGGCGGCGCGCCAGGCCGGCCCGTACACGGCGGCTACGCCGAGCACCCAGAACACGCCCGCGCCCACCACCAGGTAGGCCAGCGGCAGCCTTTCCATCTCCAGTTTGCTGACCAGCAGCTGGTTGAGCGCGATCGATCCGAGCACGCCGCACAGCACGCCAACGCTGGTGATCATGAAGTTCTCGGTGATGAAGTAGCGCAGTATATCGACCCGGCGCGCCCCCAGTGCGCGTCGTACCCCGATCTGCTTGCGGCGCTGCGTGACCCACAGGCTGGCCATGCCGACGATGCCGCTGGCGGTAATGAGCAGCAGCAGCACGCTGACCGCGATCAGCATCCACGACAGCGCCATGTCGGCCCGATAGCGTTCCTTGCGGTCCTCGGCCACGCTCTTCATGGTGATGATCGCGCGGCCCTGATTAGTGGCGCGCATCGCGGCTTCGGCTTCTTTCATGACGCGCTCGAACTGCCCGGCGTGGGCCCGTACCGCGTACATGGTGCTGGAGAAGGTCTTGCGCATCGGGACAATCAGCGCATAGCCGCCGCGCGCGGCCACTTCGGCGCTCTGGGTCTGCAGCGTCGCGATGACGCCGACCACGGTCGCGCTATTGGCTTCCTCGCCGATGCCGAAGTAAAGCGTCTTGCCGACCGCGTTGCCGCTCCCTGGCCACAGTTTGTCGGCCAGGGCCCTGGTCACCAGTACCGCCTTGGGGAACAGGTCGTCGGGCGCGGTCTTGCCATCGATGTCGACGACATCTTCCGGCTTCAGGTCGCGCCCTTGCGCCAGTTCCAGCCCCCAGGTCTTGACCAGCGAATCGCTCGAGTAGTACATGGCGGCGGGCGGAATGTCGTCGCCTGCGCTGCGCGACGGCGCCACGCTGGACGACCAGCCCGATTGCGACATCGGCGCCTGGTTGACGAAAGCGGCCGAGAGCACCCCGCCGATGGCGCGCAGGGCCTGCGTCTCGAGCTGCTGGCGCGCCAGTTGCTCCTGGTGGCTGCCTTCGACCAAGTGGCGCACGCGCATGTGGAAGACGCTGCTCTCGTCGGCGATGCCGCTGGCACGCGCGGCCACCGCCTGGCGCACGCTGACGATGTGCAGTGCGTTGGTGAGGATCGCCAGGCTGATCGCCACTTGCAGCGCCACCAGGATGGCGCCGGTCTTGCTGCGCAGGAGCGCGGAAAGGATGGGACGGATTTCCATGTGTAGTCTTTCGAATGTTACTGCGATTTGAGTTGGATCGCGGGCGTGACCTGGCAGGCGCGCCAGGTCGGCAGCAGGCCGGCCAGCATGGCCGCGGCGAGCGACATCAGGAACGTCAGGCCAAGCATTTGCCAGTCCATGTGGGCGGCGACCTTCAGCTCCTTCGATTGCATGCCGATCAGGGCCAGCGCGGCAAAGGCCAGCACCAGTCCGAGCACGCCGCCGGCCAGGCCGATGACCGCGGTCTCGGTCAGGAACTGGCGGAAGATTTCCCTGCGCGAGGCGCCCAGCGCGCGCCGGATGCCGACCTCGGAGGCGCGTACCGAGAATTTGGCCAGCAGCAGGCCGACCGTGTTGACCAGGCAAAGCAGCAGGAAGCCGAACGCCAGCCAGGCCGACAGGCGGCTGTCGTTGCCGACCACCTTGCGAAATTCGAGCCATTGCATGACATCGAAGAGGCGGTTCGGCTGCTTGCGCTTGAGGCGTCCCAGCTTGCGCTGCTCGGCCGCGTAGTTGTCCAGGTAATCCTGCAGTTCGGCGCGTCCGGCCGCCGATTTGGTCTCGAAGAAGACCTGCAGCCAGGTGCATTCCGAATCGAGGAAGCCTTGCCATCCCGGTTCGGCGCGTCCGCGGCAACTGACGCTGCCCTCCGGGCTCGTCTCGTGGCGCAGCGCGGTGGCGAAGGGGATGATGATCTCTTCCTCCACGCCGAAGCTGCCGCCGCCGCCAATCAATTTATAGAACTTCGGCACCGGGCGCCATGGCTTGAGCACGCCGACCACCTGGAATTGCGCCTCCAGCAGGCGGATGCGCTTGCCGACCGGGTCGACCGCGCCGAACAGCTTTTCGGCCAGCGCCTGGCTCAGTACCACCACATCGGCGCCGGCGCGTTCGTCCGCTTCGCTCCAGGGCTGGCCGTGCAGGAAGGGCACCTCCATCATCGGGAAAAAATCGCGCGTCAGGGCCATGCCCTTGACCGCCATGACCGGCAAGTCCTTGCGCTCGGGTTCGAGCGGCGCGGACACGCCGTACAGCACCGCGCGCCGCTCTCCCTGGCCGCTCTTGAGGAAATTGATGGCGTCGGTGTAGGTCGACTGCGGGTCGCTGCGGTCCTCGGCCTGCGGGTTGAAGCCGTTGAGCGGGCCGTTGTCGATTTTCGGGACGAACAGGCGCTCGCTTTTTTGCGGAATCGGATTGCTCGACATGACGTGCAAAATCGTCAGGGTGGCGACGCTGGCCGCCACGCCGATGGCCAGGGTCAGCACCATCAGCGCGGTCAGGGCCGGATTGCGGCGCAGGCTGCGCACGCCCAACATGAAGTAATACGAAAACATGGGTTCTCCTTATGCGGCCTGGCCGGACGCCCTGGCGCCGGCCAGGGAGGACGGTGCGCGTACCAGGTCGGACACCTGGCCGTCGATGATGTGGACGTTGCGCTGCGCGCGCACCGCCAGCTCGGGGTCGTGGGTGACCATCAAAATGGTGGTTCCCTGGGAGTTGATCTCCTCTAACAGCTCCATCACGCCGCGCGCCATTTGGGTGTCGAGATTGCCGGTCGGTTCATCGGCCAGCAGCAGCTTGGGCGAGCCGGCCAGCGCGCGCGCGATCGCCACGCGCTGTTGCTGGCCGCCCGACAGTTCGGCCGGATAGTGCTTCATGCGCGAGGCCAGCCCGACTTTGGAGAGGGCATCTTCGATGCGCTCCTTGCGTTCGGCGGCGTTAAAACCGCGGTAGCGCAGCGGCACGTCCACATTGTCGAACAGGGACAAATCGGGAATCAGGTTGAAGCCCTGGAAGATGAAGCCCAGTTTTTCGTTGCGCAGGCGCGAGCGGGCGTTGTCGTCCATGCCCTTGACGTTGACGCCGTCGAGCACATATTCGCCATCGGTGAACTCTTCGAGCAGGCCGGCGATGTTCAAGAAGCTGGTCTTGCCCGAGCCGGACGGGCCGGTGACGGTGACGAATTCGCCCTGGCGGACGTGGATTTCGAAGCCGCGCAGCGCGTGCGTTTCGATCATGTGGGTGCGGTACACCTTGCTCAGATTGGTCATGCGCAGCATGGAATTTCCTTTCGTTGGAATGTTAGTGATTGATGGTGACGCGGGCGGCGTTGGCGAAGCTGTCGGTGCCGGCGATGACGACCTTGTCGCCCGGTTTCAGGCCGCTCAGGATTTCGACCGAGGACACGCTGGTCGCGCCCAGCTTGATCGGGGTGCGCACGGCCACGTCGCCTTGCACGACATAGGCGAAGCGCCCGCCCTCGCTCTCGACGAAGGGGCCGCGCGGGAGCAGGATGACGTCGCGTTTTTCTTCGATCAGCAGGCGTGCGCTGACGCGCTGGCTCTGGCGCAGGCCCTTGGGCTGGGCGCCGTCGAAACGCACCCGCGCCAGTACCTGGTTCTTGACCACTTCGGGCGAGAGGGCCGACAGCTTGCCGCTGGCGCTGGCGTTGCCGAGCGCGATGTCGGCGCTCATGCCCAGGCCCATGTCGTCGACGTAGGTTTCCGGGACCTCGAGTTCGACTTCGAGGCGCGACAGGTCGACCAGGGTCATGAGGGCCGCGTTGGCCGCCACCACGCTGCGGTTCTGCACCGACAGCGTGCCGATAAAACCATCGACCGGCGCCCGCACCGACAGTTCATCGACGCGGCGCTGGGCGTTGGCCATCGACAGGCGCTGGCGATCGAGTTCGGCCACCTTGGTTTGCAGCGCCAGGCCGACGTCGTCGCCCTCGAGCGTGGCCGCCTGCGTGGCGTGGCGCGCGCGGATACCGGCCGAGTTGAGCGCGTCCTTGGCTTTCTGGTAGTCGATCTTGGCGATGATGCCTTCCTGGACCACGCTGTCGTAACGCTCGAGCGTGCGCTGGGCCGACAGGCGGTCGATTTCGGCGGTGTCGGCTTCGCGCTGGGCCAGCAGTTTCTGTTTCTTGGCCAGGATGCGCTGGCGCGCCACTTCCGCTTCGAGCTGCTGGTAGCTCGATTGTTCGCGTTTGAGCGCGTCCGACAGGTCGGGCGATTCGAGCAGGGCCAGCACCTGGCCTTTCTTGACCGTGTCGCCGGCGGCCACCTTGAGCGTGACCGTGGCCGGCGCGGTGGCGTACAGGGTGGGACTGACGGCGGCCACCACGCGGCCGTTGACCGAGGCGTCGCGCACCAGCGTGCCGCGCGTGACTTCGGCCACGCGCAGGCGCGCCGCGCTGACGGCGTGCTCGCTGCCGCGCCAGGCCGACAGCAGCAGCGCCGCGCCGCCAATGGCCGTCGCCGCCAGCACGGCGGCGAGGATGCGGCGCCTGGCCTTGTGCGCCGGCGGCGCGCTGATGGTGGCGTCCTGGGAAGAGGTGTCTCGGATCATGGTGCTTGTCTGTTGGGTAAATGTCTATTCATCAATGCAGGAAGCATGCCAGTGTTTAAGTGATTGATTCATATGGACTTCCTGGCTGGCGTACGACTGTCCGCGCTGTCCGGACCATGTGTATGGACACGCGCCGGACAGTCGAGACTTGCATTTTGTTAATTAATCCACATCTTGCCTTGCACCCAGGCTGCGTAATCCGCGCCGCCGCAGCCCAGAAAGGCCGTATGTCCGCGTTCGTATCGAAGTTGTCCGCCCTGTGTCGCCGTGTCGTGAAGTCCTTGCGCGTCCTGCTCGTCATTCCAGACAGGGAGCCGCTCGATTACGGCTTTGCCGCCAGCGACGTGGCGCAGCTGCACCGGCTCTGTCCAGACCCGGCGCGCGGCGCGCTCGACGACGCCACCTGGAAGGACCTGCTGCTCGATGCCTACCGTGCGCAGTTGTCGGGTGAGGTCAGCATCTTCGGCCAGCAGGTGCTGTACCGGCGCCTGCGCGAAGGGCTGGGCGAGCAGGACTGCGCCGCCGTGGGCGAGCGTGTGCGCGAGTTGATGCGCGACCCGGCCCGCCTGGCCGCGCTGCAGCGCGACTGCGCTTCGCTGCGCCATGCGGACAAGGAGATCGCCACCTTGCTGTTCGAAGACGCCGCGCCGGCCGCGCCCTGGTGGGTGGGCAAGACCTGGCCGCTGCCGATCCTGCTGCTGGCGTCGATCGCGGCCGTCATCGTCACGCCGGCCGCGTGGCTGGCCACCGGCGTGGTGGCCTACATATTAATGAGCACCCAGATGCGCTACTACGAGCGGGTGGACGAATGGGATCGCTCGATGAATGCGCTGCAGATGCTGCTGCGCACGGCCAGCATCCTGGGCGCGCGCGCCGATGCGGGTGCGCTGCTGCTGCCGTTCGCCGGGGCGGCGGCGGCGGCGGGCAAACTCAATCGCCAGCTTTCGCGCCCGCCGATGGTGATGATGACGCCCGGCGCGCGCACCTACCTGGACTGGTTCATGCTCGACAACGTGAACCATTACTACAAGGGCGTGCGCCTGGTGCACGCTCATCTGGACTTTTTGCGCGCCTGCTTTGCGCGGGTGGGCGAACTGGAAGCCGATATCGCGCTGGCGCGCCATCTGCTGGCCGCGCCGGCGCTGTGCTGGGCCGAACGGCATGCGCACCAGGCGCTGGCGCTGGACGATACCGTGCATCCCTTGCTGCCGCAGGCGCAGGCGCTGTCGGTCAGCCTGTCCGGGGGCGGGGCCTTCATCTCGGGCCAGAACGGGATCGGCAAGAGCACCTTGCTGCGCACCGTCGGCGTGAACCTGGTGACGGCGCGCGCCTTCGGCTTTTGCTATGCGCGGCAGGCCAGGGTGCCCGACCTGCCGGTCTACACCAGCATGCAGAGCGAGGATTCGCTGTTCGGCGGCGAGAGCCTGTACATGGCCGAACTGCGGCGCGCGCAGGAACTGCTGGCGGCGGCCGACGGCCCGCATCCGGGCATCTGCATCATCGACGAGATTTTCCGGGGCACCAATCACCTCGAATCGGTGTCGGCGGCCGCCGCGGTGCTCGACGTGCTGGCGGCGAAGGGGCTGGTGATGGTCTCGTCGCACAACCTGGTGCTGGCGTCCTTGCTGGCGCAGCGGCTCGCGCCCCTGTGCGTGCGCCTGGACGGCGCCGGGCGGCTGGTGCTGGAACCGGGCGTGCTGGCCCACACCAACGGCATCGCCCTGCTGGCGCAGCGCGGTTTTGGCTCCGCCATCGAAGACAGGGCGGGGCGGGTGTTCGACTGGCTCGATGGCTATCTGGCGCATCCGGGCGATTGCGATGGCGTGCTGGCCGGTACTGCCGCATCGGCAGTTTGACGGGGCGCTTGTCGTTAACGATCGCGCTTGCGCAGCGAATGCCAGGTTCCCAGCGCCAGCGCCGCTGCCACGATCAGCAACGCGATGATGTTCGCGGCCGAGGCGCGGCCTTCCAGGATCGCCTTGATCCATACCAAAGGCCCGAGCGGCGAGAGCACCATGAACAGGCCGCCCGAAACGTGCGCGTGCGGCGGTTCGAGCACCAGCCACAGTTGGGTGGCGATGAAGGTGGCGGCGAGGTACCACAACAGCAGCTTGAAGCCGGTTTCTACGTATTTGCTCATGGTCTTTTCTATTTGTCGCGTTTGAGCGGCGTGCCCTTGTCGATCACTTCGCGGCAGTCGCCTTTGAAGGTGGAATTGTCGTAGTCGCTCCAGCCATAGCTGTCGACGTAGCGCTTGTGCTCTTTGAACCCGGGGTTGACGAAGCTCCATTCCAGGCGCTCGTCGGCGTAGCGGATGTCGGCCAGGTCGAGCAGGGTGTGGAACATGTTTTCGGTCGCCAGGCGCGCCTTGCCGTGGCGCCGCAGTTGTTCCACCTTGGCTGGATAGCGCCCCTGGTACTGGTCCGAATACCACACCAGCGCCGGCACGTGGAATTCGTACTGGGTATTGTGGCCGTGGAAGGCCTGCTTGCAGCTGTTGTCGTACAGCGTCTGGCCATGGTCGGACACGTACAGCATGGCGCTGCGCTGCTGCGATCCCTTGAGTTGTCCGATCACGCTGGCCAGGAACCAGTCGGTATACAAGATGCTGCTGTCGTAGCTGTTATTGAGCTGCGCCTTGAGCGCCGGGTTGCTGTAGACCGGTTTGTCGATGCCGAACAGCGATGGCTGCCAGCGGTCGAACTGCTTGGGATAGCGCTGGCTGTAGTTCCAGTGGCTGCCCAGCGAGTGCAGCACGATCAGCTTTTTCGGGGCCGGGTCGGCAATCGCGCGGCGCAGGGGATCGAACAAAATCTCGTCGAAGTTCGAATTGTTGGTAAAGCCGCCCAGGTTGAGGAACTGGATCACGTCCGCTTCCCTGGCAAACACCGATACCGGCGTGTCGAATTCGCCGAACGAGATCTGGTTCGACAGCCACCAGGTCTTGAAGCCGGCTTCCCTGTAGGCGGTCAGGAAGGATTTTTCGGCGAAGCCGTCCTTCAGGCTCTGGGTTGCCGGTTTGCGCGAGACGATCACCGGCACCGACAGGCGCGTGGCCGACACCGAGGTGATCACGTCGGGCAGGGTGACCAGGTTGGTTTCCTTGCCCAGCAGGGGATTGGTCTCGCGCGCGTAGCCATTCAGGCTCCAGCGGTCGAAGCGCGACG
Organism: Massilia sp. CCM 8734; assembly: GCF_011682155.1. Classification (NCBI taxonomy): domain Bacteria; kingdom Pseudomonadati; phylum Pseudomonadota; class Betaproteobacteria; order Burkholderiales; family Oxalobacteraceae; genus Massilia; species Massilia sp. CCM 8734. The sequence continues at coordinate 5,967 of NZ_WHJI01000032.1, read as the reverse complement.
ATTCGCCGATCACCATCACCACGATTTCGGGCTCGGTGTCGGGCGCGCCCTGGCGCGCGCCGAAGCGGAAGTGGCTGTTGCGCTGGCCCAGTTCGGCCAGGTGCTTGTGTTCCTTGTAGAAATCGACGCCGCGCGCCGTGATGCCGAAGGGCCAGCTTTGCGCGAACGCGCCAAATTCGAGCGGCAGCGCGGCCCAGTGCGGCAGGGGACCCCACTTCCAGCCGGTGTAGGCGCCCGAGGCGGCTTTGGCGGCGCTGGCGGAGGCTTTGACGGCGGCCGTTGTGGCGGCGCGCGGGGCGACACCGAATTCGTGGCCGTAGGCCCACAGGGCGGCGCCGATGGCCAGCAGGCCCAGGCTCAGCGGGCGCGAGCCGTCGTCCCAGTCGAGTTCGCGCGTGCGGCGGGCCGCCTGGAAGCTGGTGACCCACCAGGCGATGACGGCGGCCATCACGGCCAGCATCAGCCACACCGTGTTGCCGAGAAACTCGAGTGCTTCCTTGGGGCTGGTTTCGGCGATGATGCCGAGGTGGTGGGTGGAAATGCTCTGTCCGTAGAAACTGAACAGGTAGAGCTCGGTCGGCAGCGCCAGGAAGGCCGGAATCAGCAGCCAGTGGAACCAGGCGGGACGCTTGAACAGCGCCCACACCGCCACCCAGGCCACCGCTTCGATGCCGAGCACCTGCCATGGGCGCTCAAGTCGCTTGCCCAGCAGCATGGGAAAGAAGGGGATGGCCGACAACGCCGCGTAGGTCAGCAGCAGGTAGAGCGGGGCGGGGCGCAGCAGGTGTCGCATCAGGGAAATGTGGGGGCGGCGAAATCGGCCATTATCCGGGGTTTTTAGTTCTCATTGCCAAATATTCGAGCCGGTAGTGCGATCAGCGACGAGCAATTGCGCGCCGGGTCCGGGCGCGACAGCATCAGGTGATCGCGAATGCGCATTTTTTAATAGTCGAATGAACATTTATTATAATGATATTATTTGGCGGTTCACCTGGCGGCGGCAATGGCGGAAACATGGCTGGCCCCGGGGATCTTGCAATCAACAACATCGCTGAAGGGCTGCTATGGCAATCGATTTGGACAAATTTGTAAAACACTTGAAGGACAATGCACTGCCGGGATTCGGCGATGCAAAGTGCGCCCTTTATGTACGGAAAGCGCTGCAAGCTGGTGGGGCCTTCGTTACGCCGAACGTCGCGTCCGCAAAAAACTATGGCCCGGTTCTGCTTCAGATCGGCTTCCGTGAAATCGAGGTAAAGGACCCGAGCAGCTTCCGGTTTATCAAGGGCGACGTGATGGTCATGCAACCATTTACCAACGGTAATGTCAATGGGCATGTGGCCGGGTATTCCGGAAGCAAATGGATTTCAGATTTCGTGCAAACCGATTTCTGGTCCGGCCCCGGATACCGCACACACAAACCGGCCTATGTCGTCTACCGTTATTAAGCGCCTGTGCGCAGCCGTCGTCTTCGCGGCTTTGAGCGCCGTTGCGGGCGCCGCCGAGAGCCGCCATGCTCCCACATTCGTGGCCGATCCCATGCTGGGCCTGCGGCTGCCTGTCGCCAGGCTGAAACTCGATCCGGTACCTGACGAGATCCGCGCCCTGTGCGAGCAGATGGCCGACAATGAGACCTGGACCGGGCGCCAATGGATTTTCGGCGTCGCAAAATCGCCGACGGCGACGTATTACCTCGCGAACGGGTATTTCAAGCGGCGTCATCCGCAACGTGGCCAAGGCCGGTATTTCCAGCCGGACGAGGGCGGCGTCTATCAAGTTGCAGACGGCAAGTGCAGTGGCGACCCGGCACGGGAAACCTTCGCTGTGCGCGACCCCAAGCAAATTCCTCACGAGGTGCTGCAACAACTTGCCGCCGACCTGGTCGCGCGGCTGGTGCAGGCGGCCGGCGGCGGCGATCGTTTGCGTGCCGACATCAAGAAGCGCAAGATCGACTTCGACCAGCTCTCGCCCGAGATGCAGGAAGCGTTCAAACCCTACTTCGCGCCTGCCTCTGTAAACTAGGCATCGCGCGGCGGGCCAATCATGGGGCCGGCCCGGCCCCATGATTGGCCCCCATCCGGGCCTCACGCCTGGCCCTCACCCGCACCTTTTTGCATTGCCGGGCGTTAAACTGTTTGACTGCCTGTCACTTCGCGTCTATACTCGCGAGTTCTCGATTTTATTCTGCGCATTGTTTACGCATTCAGCGCCGCTCCTCGCAGGGCGGCTGTCGGTGCCTCCCCTGCGCAGTGCTCGAGACTCCGTTTCAGTCCCCGGACAGTTTGTCCGGGTTATTCATGTTGTAATTTTGTTGGATTTATAACGATGCCAACCATCAATCAACTGATTCGCAATCCACGCGTCGCTCTGACCGTGAAAAGCAAATCGCCGGCGCTGGAAAACAGCCCGCAAAAACGTGGTGTTTGCACCCGTGTGTATACAACGACTCCAAAGAAGCCAAACTCGGCTCTGCGTAAAGTCGCCAAAGTTCGCCTGACCAACGGTTTCGAAGTCATTTCGTACATCGGCGGTGAAGGCCACAACCTGCAAGAACACAGTGTCGTGCTGCTGCGCGGCGGTCGTGTAAAAGATTTGCCGGGTGTGCGTTACCACATGGTTCGCGGTGCACTGGATACCCAGGGCGTTAAAGACCGTAAGCAAGCTCGTTCGAAATACGGTACGAAGCGCGCTAAAGCAGGCAAGAAGTAATTTTTCGCCCCGCTTTCACTAGAAGTTTAACGAGTTGAACCGACCGTAATGGTCGAGTAAGTGGATGGCTATGATGGCCTCCGCGAGTGCGCTCAGCGCGCTCAACTGAAGATAGGAAGGAATTGATATGCCACGTCGTCGTGAAGTACCCAAGCGCGAAATCTTGCCAGATCCAAAGTTCGGTAACCAAGATGTCGCCAAATTCGTCAACGTACTGATGTTGTCCGGTAAAAAATCGGTCGCAGAAAACATCATCTACGGTGCATTTGAGCACATCAAGCAAAAGTCCGGCAAAGACCCGCTCGAAGTGTTTGCAACCGCGATCAACAATGCCAAGCCGATGGTCGAGGTTAAGTCCCGCCGCGTCGGTGGCGCCAACTACCAGGTGCCAGTTGAAGTTCGTCCGGTTCGTCGTATGGCGCTGTCCATGCGTTGGTTGCGCGAAGCCGCAAACAAGCGCAGCGAAAAATCCATGCCGCAACGCCTCGGTGGCGAATTGATGGAAGCCGCTGAAATGCGCGGTGGTGCTATGAAGAAGCGGGATGAAGTTCACCGCATGGCAGAAGCGAACAAAGCGTTCTCGCATTTCCGCTTCTAATCAATTGGCCACGTCCCGGTTTGCACGCTTGTGCAAGCCAGGATGCGGCCATGTATCTGTTGTTCGAGGCCGGGCTCATTTTGTTCACAAAATGCCGCTCGGTTTTGTCCATTAAAAGATTTAGGAATAATTATGGCACGCAAGACCCCCATTGAGCGCTACCGCAATATCGGTATCTCGGCTCACATCGATGCTGGCAAGACGACCACGACCGAGCGCGTCCTGTTCTACACGGGCGTGAACCACAAGATCGGCGAAGTGCATGATGGCGCGGCCACCATGGACTGGATGGAGCAAGAGCAGGAACGCGGTATCACGATTACCTCGGCTGCAACGACCTGCTTCTGGAAAGGGATGGCTAACAATTTCCCTGAGCACCACATCAACATCATCGACACCCCGGGCCACGTTGACTTCACGATTGAAGTTGAACGCTCGATGCGCGTACTCGACGGTGCTTGCATGGTTTACTGCGCTGTGGGCGGTGTTCAGCCACAGTCGGAAACCGTATGGCGCCAGGCTAACAAGTACAAGGTTCCACGTCTTGCTTTTGTGAACAAGATGGACCGTACCGGCGCCAACTTCTTCAAGGTCTACGAGCAGATGCGCGCGCGCCTGAAGGCGAACCCGATTCCGCTGCAGATTCCCATCGGCGCCGAAGACAACTTCAAGGGCGTGGTCGATCTGGTCAAGATGAAAGCCATCTACTGGGACGACGCGTCGCAGGGCATGAAGTTCGACTACCGCGACATTCCTGCTGAGCTGCAAGAGCAGGCTGCCGAGTGGCGTCTGAAGCTGGTCGAAACCGCTGCTGAAGCGAACGACGAACTGATGAACAAGTACCTGGAAGAAGGCGATCTGTCGGAAGAAGAGATCAAGGCCGCCCTGCGCCAGCGTACCATCGCGTCGGAAATCGTCCCGATGATGTGCGGCACCGCGTTCAAGAACAAGGGCGTGCAAGCCATGCTCGACGGCGTGATCGAATACCTGCCATCGCCAGTCGACATCCCGCCAGTCAAGGGCATGGACGAAGATGACCAGCCGACCACGCGTAAAGCGGAAGATACCGAGAAATTCTCGGCGCTGGCATTCAAGATCATGACCGACCCGTTCGTGGGCCAGCTGATCTTCTTCCGCGTCTACTCGGGCATGATCAAGTCGGGCGACACCGTCTACAATCCGATCAAGAACAAGAAAGAACGTCTTGGCCGTATTTTGCAGATGCACGCGAATCAGCGCGAAGAAATCAAGGAAGTCCACGCCGGCGACATCGCCGCCGCGGTCGGCCTGAAAGACGCGACCACGGGCGAAACCCTGTGCGATCCATCGTCGATCATCACGCTGGAAAAAATGGTCTTCCCTGAGCCGGTGATTCAACAAGCTGTTGAGCCAAAAACCAAGGCTGACCAGGAAAAAATGGGCCTGGCGCTGAACCGCCTGGCACAGGAAGATCCTTCGTTCCGCGTCAAGACCGATGAAGAATCGGGCCAGACCATCATCGGTGGTATGGGCGAGTTGCACCTGGAAATTATCGTTGACCGCATGAAGCGCGAATTCGGCGTCGAAGCGACCGTCGGCAAGCCACAAGTGGCTTACCGCGAAACGATCCGCAAGGTGTGCGAAGAATCCGAAGGCAAGTTCGTCAAGCAGTCGGGCGGTCGTGGTCAGTACGGTCACGTTGTCCTGAAGATCGAGCCGCAAGAAGCCGGTAAAGGTTTCGAATTCGTCGACGCGATCAAGGGCGGCACCGTTCCACGCGAATACATCCCTGCGGTTGAAAAGGGTGTGCGCGGTACGCTCAACGCCGGCGTGATGGCTGGTTATCCAGTGGTCGACGTCAAGGTGACGCTGTTCTTCGGTTCGTACCACGATGTGGACTCGAACGAAAACGCGTTCCAGATGGCCGCTTCGATGGCATTCAAAGATGGCTGCCGTAAAGCATCGCCAGTCATCCTCGAGCCAATGATGGCCGTGGAAGTGGAAACGCCGGAAGACTACGCCGGTACCGTGATGGGCGATCTGTCGTCCCGCCGCGGTATGGTGCAGGGCATGGACGAGATTCCAGGCGGCGGCGGCAAGATCATCAAAGCCGAAGTGCCACTGTCCGAAATGTTCGGTTACTCGACCTCGCTGCGTTCCGCAACGCAAGGCCGTGCTACCTACACGATGGAATTCAAGCACTATTCGGAAGCGCCTAAGCACGTTACCGATGCGATCATCACGGCCAAGGCCAAGTAATTACGCTTGATCTTTTGCGGGACAGGGCAGGGTTCATCGCCGTTGCCCTGTCCTCAACTGATCAACGCGATTGCGGGACAGAGCAGGGTGCACCGCCTTTGCTCTGTCCTCAACTGAATAATCGATTTGCCGGGCGCAGCCATAAGCCGCGCTGGCAACAAACAAAAATTGTAAAAATAGTCTTTAAAGGAAGATCAAAATGGCAAAAGGTAAATTCGAACGGACCAAGCCGCACGTCAACGTGGGCACCATCGGTCACGTCGATCACGGTAAAACCACCCTGACGGCAGCGATTGCAACCGTTCTGTCGAAGAAATTCGGCGGCGAAGCAAAAGCATACGACCAGATCGATGCAGCACCGGAAGAAAAAGCACGCGGCATCACCATCAACACCGCGCACGTCGAGTACGAAACGGCTAACC